>JAFVEE010000127.1 GCA_017478085.1 Prevotella sp.
CACCTGGTCACTGCCTATCATCGAGACGCAGGCAGGCGACGTGTCGGCCTACATCCCGAAGAACGTCATCTCTATCACCGAAGGTCAGATCTTACTCGAGAGCGACCGCTTCAACCAGGGCTTCCGTCCAGCTATCAACGTGGGTATCTCCGTATCGCGTGTGGGTGGCTCGGCACAGATCAAGTCTATGAAGAAGGTGGCTGGTACGCTGAAGATCGACCAGGCTCAGTATCGCGAGTTGGAGTCGTTCTCGAAGTTCTCCAGCGATATGGACGCCGTGACCGCCATGACGCTGGACCGTGGGCGAAAGAACAACCAGCTGCTCATTCAGCCGCAGTACAGCCCTATGCCCGTAGGCGAGCAGATTGCCATCCTCTATTGCGGCGTGCACGGCTTGATGCGCGAGGTGCCCATCGACAAGGTGCGCCAGTGCCAGGACCAGTTCCTCGACAAGCTGCGCTCCACCGCTCCCGAGGTCATCGAGACGCTGGCCAGCGGCAAGATTGATGATGCAACGACTGGCAAGATCGAGGCCGTCATGGCCGACATCGCCGGAACGTATAAAGCCTGATAGCCTATGCCGTCATTAAAGGAGATTAAAGGACGTATTGCTTCGGTCAACTCGACGCGCAAGATTACGAGTGCCATGAAGATGGTGGCCAGCTCGAAGCTGCACCATGCCCAGGTGGCCATTCAGAACATGCTGCCCTACGAGACCATGCTGGAGCACATCCTCAAGTCGTTCTTGGCGGCCGAGGCCGAGGCGCAGACCATCTATGACCAGGAACGGCCGGTGAAGCGCGTGGCCCTCGTTGTCTACAGCAGCAACTCGTCGCTCTGCGGCGGCTTCAATGCCAATGTCATCAAGCTGATGCAGAAGACCGTCAAGGAGTATGCCGACGAGCTGGGACAGGACAATGTTGAGGTCTACACCATTGGCCGCAAGGTGACGGAGAAGGCGCAGAAGCTGGGCTACAACGTGCAGACAGGCGAGCGTGCCGAGATGGTAGACCACCCCAGCGTGGC
Organism: Prevotella sp.; assembly: GCA_017478085.1. Lineage (GTDB taxonomy): Bacteria > Bacteroidota > Bacteroidia > Bacteroidales > Bacteroidaceae > Prevotella. The sequence continues at coordinate 1,027 of JAFVEE010000127.1, forward strand.
CCCCTGCATCGAGCTGGCCATGGAGCTGGGCAAGAAGTTTGCCGATGGCGAGATAGACCGCGTAGAGCTGATCTACCACCACTTCAAGAGTGCCGGCAGCCAGATACTGACGCGCAAGACCTTCCTGCCCATTGACCTGGAAGAAGAGCTGGATCGTGATCATGAGCGCGACCTCACGTCGAACATCGCCACCAAGAAGGCGCAGGAGTATCTGAAGCGAAACCGTCGACAGCGCAAGGTCGAAGAGAACGAGGTGGCACCGCTGAACGACAACTTCATCGTGGAGCCCGACATGGACACCGTGCTCTCGCAGCTCATTCCCAAGTTGGCACACTTGATGCTCTATACAGCCCTGCTCGACAGCGTAGCCTCTGAACATGCCGCCCGTATGGTGGCCATGCAAACGGCAACTGACAATGCCGACGAACTGCTGCGCCAGCTGAACTTGCAGTACAACAAGAGCCGCCAGCAGGCCATCACCAGCGAGTTGCTCGATATTGTGGGAGGCTCGGTCAACAACTGATGCGCCCCACTTTTCCAGACTTTCTGTGTTATCACTAAGAATCCTGCACCTTCTCTCATCAGAAAGGTGCAGGATTTTAAACGTACTAAACTAAAAATGAACGGATTATACACCATCATACTGCTCATTCTGAGCAACATCTTCATGACCCTGGCTTGGTATGGCCATCTGAAGCTGCAAGAGACGGGTGTCTCAAGCAACTGGCCACTACTGGGCGTCATCGTCTTCTCGTGGGGTATCGCCTTCTTAGAGTACTGCTGCCAAGTACCGGCCAATCGCTTAGGCTTTGTTGGCAACGGCGGTCCCTTCTCGCTGGTTCAACTGAAGGTGGTACAGGAATGCATATCTCTGGCTGTCTTTGCCGTCATAGCCAACATCATGTTTCAGGGCAACCACCTGCACTGGAACCACATCCTGGCCTTCCTGCTCATTATCTGTGCCGTTTATCTGGTATTCATGAAATGACAGAACAGGAATCTTTGGAACGCAACTTGCGCGACCGCTTCGTCAAGGCCTTCGCCACCTACCGTCTTCTGGAAGATGGCGACCACGTGCTTGTGGGCCTGTCAGGGGGCAAGGACTCACTTTGCCTGCTGGAGTTGCTGGCCAAGCGCTCGCGTATCAATCACCCACAATTCAAGGTCGAAGCCATCCACGTAAGGATGCAGAACATACACTACGAGACCTCGACCCGCTATCTGGAGCAGTTCTGCCAGGAACTGGGGGTGCCCCTGCACATCGTCACTACCAGCTTCGAAGTGGGGCCGTCGGCCTGTCATTCCGGCAAAGATGCCCGACGACAGAAATCACCCTGCTTCCTTTGCTCCTGGAATCGACGCAAGCAGATGTTCAACCTCGCCCAGCAACTGGGGTGCAACAAGATAGCACTGGGCCATCATCAGGACGATATTCTGAAAACGACGCTGATGAATCTCACCTTTCAAGGTCGCTTTGGCACGATGCCCGCCAGGCTAAAGATGAAGAAGATGCCACTGAGCATCATACGCCCCCTCTGTCTGATCTGCGAGGCCGACATCAAGCGCTATGCAGAGCTGCGCGCCTACGAGAAGCAGACCAAGCTGTGCCCCTACGAGCACGAGACCCACCGCACCGACATCGCCGGCATTTTCATGGCCATGCAACAACTGAATCCCGATGCACGCCACTCCCTATGGAATGCCATTGAAAGCGAAGGAAAACTTGTAGAAGAATGATAAACTTTGTTAACAATCCCGTCCTACCACGTTACTCTCACTAATAATTCGTATCTTTGTTGCTTAAAACAGCAATAAAAGAATGAAGAAAAGTATCGTTCTGCTTGCCATTGCAGCAATCCTTGTCCCTGTCTCAATGCAGGCTCAGAAGAAGAAGGTGGTGGCCAAAAAGCCCAAAGTGACAGCACCTGTTGAAGATCCGAAACTTACCAGGATGCTCTCGGCCACGGCCAGCGTGGTCATTGTAGATAGCGTCGTGGTCGATAGCACGCGACTGCTCAATGCCATCTATGTGAATCCCGAAGAAGGACGCGTTACCACAGCAGGTAGTTTTTTCAACAACAACGACATTGAGGGATTTGCCTACATTAATGAACTGGGCAACAAGTGCATCTTCTCACGCATGGGGCGCGACGGCCACATGCACATCTATCAGCGCGACAAACTGGGTGATATCTGGTCGGACTCAGAAGAACTGAAAGGTCTCGATGATGGCGGTAGGCTTACCGACCTGAACTATCCCTACATGCTCACTGATGGCGTAACCCTCTATTTCGCAGCCAAAGGCCCAGAGAGCCTGGGTGGCTACGACATCTACCGCACCCGACTCGATGCCGAGGGACGCAAATTCCTGAAGCCAGAGAACATCGGCTTGCCTTTCAACTCCGAGGCCAACGACTATATGTACGTGGTCGATGAGCAGAACCAGCTGGCCTATTTTGCAACAAGCCGCCGACAGCCCAAGGGCAAGGTGTGTGTCTACACTTTTGTACCGTCAGAGACGAGGAAGACGCTCAATCCCGATGCCTATAGTGCTGAGAAACTGCGCTCGCTGGCACGCATCGACCGCATTGCCGACACATGGGGCAACGGCACCGTGAGGAAGCAGGCATTGAACCGAATGAGGCGCGGATTTATGGCCACCAACCAGATAGCCAATGCAAGCGAAACATTTACTTTCGTTGTCAATGACCACACAACCTACACCTCGCTATCCGATTTCCGTTCAGCCGACAACCGCGACCGTATGAAAGACATCCTGTCGATGCAGGCCCAGCTCAGCGTGCTGCGTACCGCCCTGCAGAAGGCCCGCAATTACTATGCTACCGCCTCTGCGCGCGACCGCCAACAGCTGAGCAAGGACATTCTCGACAGTGAGCGACAGGAAGAGCAGCTGGAAGCCTCTATCCACCAACTGGAAAAAGAAATACGTAACACCGAAAAAAGAGAATAATATGATGGCACACGAAAAGAAGACCTTTGCTCCGTCAGAGCTGATCATCAACGAAGACGGCTCGTGCTTCCACCTGCACCTGAAGCCAGAACAGCTGGCCGACCGCGTCATACTCGTCGGCGACCCGGCACGTGTAAACACCGTGGCAGCCCACTTCGACACCCGGGAATGCGAGGTACAGAGCCGCGAGTTCCACACCATTACCGGTACCTACAAGGGCAAGCGCATCACCTGTCAGAGCCACGGCATTGGCTGCGACAACATTGACATCGTGATGACCGAGCTCGACACGCTGGCCAACATCAACTACCAGACACGTCAGGAGTTCGACGAGCACCGCACGCTCACCTGCGTTCGCATCGGCACCTGCGGCGGCCTGCAGCCCTTCACCCCCACGGGCACGTTCATCGCCTCGGTGAAAAGCATCGGCTTCGACGGCCTGCTCAACTACTACGGCGGCCGCAACGACGTGTGCGACCTGCAGATGGAGGAAGCCTTCAAGCAGCACATGCAGTGGACCCCCATCAAGGGCGCTCCATACGTCAGTATAGCCGACCAGCAGCTCATCGATCAAATAGCCCAAGACGATATGGTGCGTGGCTACACCATCTCCTGCGGAGGCTTCTACGGCCCGCAGGGACGAGAGATTCGCATCCCCCTGGCCGACCCCAACCAGAATGAGAAGGTTAAGTCGTTCGAGTACGACGGGTTGAAGGTGTGCAACTTCGAGATGGAAAGCTCGGCCCTCGCAGGTCTGGCATCGCTTCTCGGCCACAGGGCCATGACCTGCTGCATGGTCATTGCCAACCGCTATGCCCAGGAAATGAATACAGCCTATAAGAACACCATCGACACCCTCATACAGCGTGTCCTTGACCGCATTTAAAGAGCTATGATTTCCTTCGAAAGCGACTACAACAACGGAGCACATCCCGATGTGCTCCGTCATCTGTTCGAGACCAACGACCAGCAAAGTGCCTCCTACGGCTTTGACATCTGGAGCGAGCAGGCCCGCAGGAAGATCTGCGATGCCTGGCACTGCCCCGAGGCTTATGTATATTTCCTTGTCGGCGGCACGCTAGCCAATGCCACTGTCATCGATGCCCTGCTGCCTTCGTATGGAGCCGTGGTCGCGGTTGAGACAGCCCACATCAATGTTCATGAGTCGGGAGCCGTCGAGGCCAGTGGCCACAAGGTCATTACCCTACCCTCGCACGAAGG
>JAFVEE010000128.1 GCA_017478085.1 Prevotella sp.
CATCCTGCCGCCTGCCCGCCGCAGCGACGACTTCAAGGCCGAGGAGAACATCATCGCCGGCAACACGGGCCTCTATGGCGCCACCAGCGGCGAGCTCTACATCAACGGCAAGGTGGGCGAGCGCTTCGGCGTGCGCAACAGCGGTGCCATTGCCGTGATCGAGGGTGCTGGCGACCACTGCTGCGAATATATGACAGGCGGTCGCGTGGTGGTGCTCGGCGAGACGGGCCGCAACTTCGCCGCAGGCATGAGCGGCGGCGTGGCCTACGTCTGGGATCCCCGTCACACGTTCGACTACTTCTGCAATATGGATATGGTGGAGATCAACCTCGTGGAGGACAGCATCTCGCGCAAGGAGCTGCTCGAGCTCATCCGCCAGCACTACCTACACACGGGCTCGGCCCTGGCCGGACGGATGCTCGACGACTGGCAGCACTATGTAGAAGAGTTCGTACAGGTGGTGCCCATAGAGTACAAGCGCGTGCTGCAGGAAGAGCAGTTCAGGAAGCTTCAAAACAAGATTGCCGACATACAGCGAGACTACTAAAAAAGGAGGGGCTCACAACGAATACTCCGTTACATCACAACGGAGGCTCAGTTGCAAGACAACAGAGGCCAAATTGCATCATAACGGAGGCTCCATTGCAAGACAATGGAGGCCCAATAACAGAACATAGAAAAATAAGACATTTATGGGAAACCCGAAAGCATTCTTAGAGATACACCGCCAGGAGGCTGGCTACCGCCCTATTCACGACCGCATACACGACTTCGGAGAGGTGGAGCAGACGCTGAACACCCGCGAGCGCAAGCTACAGGCCTCGCGCTGCATGGACTGCGGCGTGCCCTTCTGCCACTGGGCCTGTCCGCTGGGCAACAAGGCCCCCGAGTGGAACGACGCCCTCTACAAGGGCGAGTGGGAGCTGGCCTACCGCCTGCTGAACAGCACCAACCCCTTCCCGAGTTCACGGGCCGCATCTGTCCGGCACTGTGCGAAAAGGCCTGCGTGCTGAACCGCTTCAACCACGAGCCTACCACCAACCGCGAGGACGAGGCCGCCATCACCGAGGCCGCCTTCCGCGAGGGATACATCCAGCCGCGTACAGACATCAAGCGTAATGGCATGCGGGTGGCCGTCGTCGGTGCAGGCCCTGCCGGACTGGCCGCTGCCAATGCCCTGAACCTGATGGGCTACCAGGTAACGGTATTCGAGAAGAACGAGGCCGCAGGCGGTCTGCTGCGCTACGGCATCCCCAACTTCAAGCTCAACAAGGCCATCATAGACCGCCGCCTGCGATTGTTGGAGCAGGAAGGCATCGACTTCCGCTACGGAGCCACCGTGCACGCAGGTTCTCCGGCGGGTGCCCCCGCCCTGTCTGTTGCGGCTCTGTCGCAACAGTTCGATGCCGTCATCATCGCCACCGGCACGCCGACAGCCCGCGACCTCAAGGTTCCCGGCCGCGAACTGAAGGGCGTTCACCTGGCCCTCGAACTGCTCTCTCAGCAGAACCGCGTGCTGGCAGGCATGGAGTTCTTGCCAGAGGCAAGCGGCAAAGCCGAGCGCTCGAAGGACGAGCGCATCACCGCCAAGGGCAAGGACGTGCTGGTCATCGGTGGTGGCGACACGGGCAGCGACTGCATAGGCACCGCCCACCGCCAGGGCTGCAAGAGCGTCACCCAGATTGAGATTATGCCCCGCCCCGTGGAAGGCCCCGAAGACCCGCAGAACCCCTGGCCCAACTGGCCCCGCACGCTGAAGACGACGAGCAGTCACGAGGAGGGCTGCACCCGCCGCTGGAACATAAACACCCTGGAGTTCCTCGGCAAGGACGGCCAGCTGACTGGTGTCCGCGTGCAGGAAATAGACTGGCAGCCCGCCGCCGCACCTGCGGGTCGCCCCGTCATGGTAGAGAAAGGCGAGCCCTTCGTCATCAAGGCCGAGCTCTGCCTGCTGGCCATGGGCTTTCTGAAGCCCGAGCACCCGGAATATCCTGAGAACGTCTTCGTCTGCGGCGATGCCGCCAATGGTGCCAGCCTCGTGGTACGCGCCTTGGCCAGCGGCATTCAGACAGCACAGAAGGTCCACAGCATCCTCTCCCATTAGCCCTATAAGTCCCATTAGACCTATAAGACCCATTAGACCTATAAGACCCATTAGACCCATTAGACCTATGGCCAAAATACAATTCACCAAGATGCACGGCTGCGGCAACGACTACATCTACGTCAATGCCATGCAGTACCCTATCAGCAACCCATCGGCTGCCGCAATAGCCTGGAGCGACCGCCACAAGGGCATCGGCTCCGACGGACTGGTGCTCATCGACCTTTCGCCCGTACCCGAAGCGGACTATTCCATGCGCATCTTCAATGCCGACGGTTCAGAGGCGATGATGTGTGGCAATGCCAGCCGCTGCATAGGCAAATACCTGTACGAAAAGACCCACCCCTGGCCCCTCCCTGTCATGGAGGGGAATGGTTACCAAGAGACCAAGATTCGACTTCTGACAAAATCTGGCATCAAGACGCTCTATCTGCACATCATCGAAGGTATCGTTGAATCCGTTACTGTCGACATGGGCGAGCCCGTCCTCGAAGACGAAAACCTCTTCTTGCCAAGCCGTGCCGCCAGTCTACATACTCCCCTCCCTCACAGGGAGGGGCAAGGGGGTGGGTCTGCTCTTTTCGTTTCCATGGGCAACCCGCATTATGTCATCTTCACCGACAATGTGGACCAGGTGGGCGAAACGGGACGAGTGCTGGAGCAGCACCCCGCCTTCCCGCAACGCTGCAACATCGAGTTTGCACAGCCGACGCCCGACGGCATTCGCGTCCGCGTCTGGGAACGCGGCAGCGGCATCACTCAGGCCTGCGGCACGGGTGCATGTGCCACGGCAGTGGCAGCCTGCCTGACGGGGCGTGCCAGCCGCGAGAGCGACATCATCATGGATGGCGGCACCCTGCACATCGAGTGGCGCGAATCAGATAACCACGTCTATATGACCGGCCCCGCCGAGTTCGTCTTCGACGGAGAAACGGAGTACACTTGACAATTGGACCATTTGACAATTGGACTATTGTCGCGTAAATAGTAAAATTGTAAAATAGTTAAATAGTAAAATATCCCCATGGCATTAGTAAACATCCACTTCCTGAACCTGCAGAACAACTACCTCTTTGCCGACATTGCCAAGAAGGTGAATGCCTTCAAGGTGATGCACCCCAAGGCCGACGTCATCTCGCTGGGCATCGGCGACGTCACCCAGCCGCTGTGCCCCGCCGTGATCGAGGCCATGCACAAGGCCGTCGACGAGATGGCCACCGCCGAGGGCTTCCGTGGCTACGGCCCTGAGCAGGGCTACGACTTCCTGCGCGAGGCCATCCTGAAGAACGACTTCCTGCCGCGCGGCATCCACCTCGACATCGACGAGGTCTTTATCAATGACGGTGCCAAGAGCGACACGGGCAACTTTCAGGAGCTGCTGCACTGGGACAACTTCATCGGCGTCACCGACCCCATCTATCCCGTCTACATCGACTCGAACGTGATGATAGGCCGCTGCGGCACCTACGAGCAAGGCCGCTGGACCAACGTGAGCTATATGCCCACCAAGGCTGAGAACGGCTTCGTGCCTGAATTGCCCAAGGGCCGTCCCGTAGACGTAATCTACCTGTGCTACCCCAACAACCCCACGGGCACCGTCATCACCAAGCAGGAACTGCGCAAGTGGGTGAACTACGCCCTGAAGAACGATGCCCTGATCCTATACGATGCCGCCTACCAGGCCTACATACGCGACCCGGAGATTCCGCGCAGCATCTACGAAATCAGGGGGGCCCGCAAATGCGCCGTAGAGTTCCACAGCTACTCCAAGACGGCTGGCTTCACGGGCATACGCTGTGGCTATACCATTGTGCCCAAAGAAGTCAGCGTGTCGACCTTCGAGGGCGAGCGCATATCGCTCAACCAGCTATGGCTGCGCCGTCAGTGCACCAAGTTCAACGGCACCAGCTACATCAGCCAGCGGGCTGCCGAGGCCATCTACTCGCCCGAGGGCAAAAAGCAGATACGGCAGACCATAGACTACTATATGGAGAACGCCGCCAAAATGCTCAGCGTGCTGCGGGCCTCTGGCTTTGAAGTCTATGGCGGCGAGAACGCCCCTTACATCTGGATGCGCACTCCCGACGGCATGTCGTCCTGGAGCTTCTTCGAAGCCCTGCTCTACGGCCCCAACGTCGTGTGCACGCCGGGTGTCGGGTTCGGCCCGAGTGGCGAGGGCTATGTGCGCTTCACGGCCTTCGGCAGCCACGAACGTACCGACGAGGCACTGGAGCGCATCAAAGCCTGGAACAGATAGCGCATAGGCACACACAACTCTCAACTTTCACTTTGTATCAAAATGACGATATTTTGATGCAAAGTGATATTTTTTTGTAAGCCAAAATATTGTTTTTGTTTACAAAATGTAAGTTAATCAATTTTTTAACAAACAAAACGTCACCGTTTTGACTGTTTCCAAATCAAAACGTCGTACCTTTGCAGTGTGATTCAAACAAAGTGTCACGAGTTATCGTATTATATTAAGGTATTAACAAAAGAAAGATTTTAAGGTATGAAAAGGATTGAAGCAATCATCCGGAAGACCAAGTTCGAGGATGTGAAGGAGGCATTATTGCAGTCGGACATCGACTGGTTCGAGTACCACGCAGTGCACGGCATCGGCCAGAGCCGTGAGGAGAGAATCTATCGTGGCGTGCAGTATTCGACTGACGTGATAGAGCGCGTGGCACTGACCATTGTGTGCCGCGACCAGTTTGTAGACCCCACGGTGAAAGTCATTCTGAAGGTAGCCCACACGGGCGAAATAGGTGATGGCCGCATCTTCGTGAGCGACATGATCGACACCTGGAGCATACGCACAGGCGAGAACGGCGACACGGTTTTGAGAGACAAGAAATAATAGTATTTACGATTTGACGATTTACTATTTACAATTTATTCTTCAATTGGACTATTTATTGTTAAGCGTAAATCGAAAAATCAAAAAAATCGTAAATCAATAGTAAATCGTAAATTGTAAAATTGTAAATTATGGATAACTTATCACTTGATACGGTATGGATGTTATTGGCAGCTATGCTGGTGTTCTGGATGCAGCCGGGATTCGCGCTGTGCGAGGCAGGCTTTACCCGGGGCAAGAACACGGCCAACATCTTGATGAAGAACTTCGTCGACTTTATGTTCGGCTCGCTGCTGTTCTTCTTTGTAGGCTTCGGCTTTATGTTTGGCTCTGAAGGAGCCGGTTTCATTGGTGCTCCCAACTGGGGCGACCTGAGTTTCTACCA
>JAFVEE010000004.1 GCA_017478085.1 Prevotella sp.
CAGAGGATGTTTTTGCGCAGCAGGAAGCGGATGCAGCGCTCCAGTTCTGGAGAAGGGCCCTCTCTGTCCACCCCAATAGGGGATGAACCGGCTGGGTTGTAAAGTTCCTTGAATGTGTCAAAAAGCCGGTTGCGGCAAGCCTCCACATTGTCTGCCAGCAGTTCAACGCCATACATAGAGCTGACGGCCACGGCCGAAGCCTGGTCGTACTCAAAGCGGTTGCGACTGTATTGCCGCCGCACCGCCTCCATCTTCCTGCTGAGGATTTCTACGAGGAAGTTGCCATTGCCGCAGGCCGGTTCCAAGAAGCGGGAGTCTATGCGCTCCGTTTCTTCCTTCACCAGGTCGAGCATCGCGCAGACCTCCCGCTTGGCGGTGTACACCTCGCCATGGTCGGCCACGCGCTGCCGCGACACTACCTGCCTCTCTTGCTTATCGTTCGTTACGTTCATAATTGGTCGGATTTTTGCGTGAAACGATATTCAAATGCAGATACAAAGAAAGTGTACCACGTCCCCTTCGTATGCTCCACTCGAGGTATCCGACCAAAGACCCTGCAACGAACACATTTAAGGAACGGGTACACCTATTTTTCAAGGTGTATCCCCATTCCACGAGGCTCGTTGCATTTCTGGTCGGAAATTTCGAGTAGAACCTCTATAGAAAATAGATACAACAATCTATTCACCCACAAAAGTCGCGCCGGCACCTCCACCGAGGCATGCGCCGGCGTTCAAGGGGCAAAGATACTAAGAATTTTTGAATGTCGCAAAAAGTTTTGGCAATTCCACGCGAAGTTACCCATTTTTTTTGCTTCCGGCTTGCACGTTATTGAAAAAAACATTACCTTTGTACCCAATTAAAGAATATTTACCAACTACTTTCTAATTTACAAAACAACATGGAAATAATCATTGGACTTTTAATCATTGCTATTGGCGCCTTCTGCCAGAGCAGCTGCTACGTACCTATTAATAAAATAAAGGACTGGTCGTGGGAGTCGTACTGGATTGTGCAGGGCGTGTTTGCCTGGCTGGTGCTGCCGTTCCTGGGCGCACTGCTGGCCGTGCCCGAAGGGCAGTCGCTGTTTGGACTGTTTGCCCAGGCACCGTCGTTCAACGTGTGGATGACCATCCTTTTCGGCGTACTCTGGGGCGTGGGCGGCCTGACGTTCGGCCTGTCGATGCGCTATTTAGGCGTGGCCTTGGGGCAGTCGATCGCCCTGGGTACCTGCGCCGGACTGGGCACCATCATGGGCCCGGTGTTGCTGAACATCTTCTTCCCTGAGCTGAACGCACTGGATTCGCTCACCTTCGCCGTGATACTGGGCGTGGTGGTCACGCTGCTGGGCATCGCCATCATCGGCGTGGCCGGAGGCATGAAGTCGGCTGCCCTGAGCGAAGAGGAGAAGAAGGAGGCCGTGAAGGACTTCAACTTCCCCAAGGGTCTGGCCATCGCCCTGCTGGCAGGCTTTATGAGCGGCTGCTTCAATGTGGGTCTGGAGTTTGGCAAGGACATTAACTTCGGCGAGCTGACCAACCCGATGTTCCGCACGCTGCCCGCCACGCTGCTCGTCACCTTCGGCGGCTTCATCACCAACGCCATCTATTGCTTCTACCAGAACCAGGTGAACGGCACCTGGGGCGACTACAAGAAGACCAGCGTTTGGGGCAACAACCTGCTGTTCTGCCTGCTGGCCGGCGCACTGTGGTACTCGCAGTTTTTCGGACTGTCGCTGGGCAAGGGCTTCCTGACCGAGAGTCCCACGCTGACCACCCTGGCCTTCTGCATCCTGATGGCACTGAACGTGGTGTTCTCGAACGTATGGGGCATCATCCTCAAGGAGTGGAAAGGCTGCTCGAGCAAGACCATCGCCGTACTCATTTGCGGCATCGTGGTACTGGTCATCAGCTGCTTCCTGCCGCAGGTCATCAGCAGCCTCCTGCCGCAGCTCAACTGACAAAAGCACACTTATTTTGCATTTTTTTAGTCAAAAAGTTGCTCTATTCTAAAAAAACGTTTATCTTTGTAGCGGATTATTAACTAAAGTTGAATTTTATGAAGAAGTACAAGATTCTTTTTTCGCTGCTGATGCTTCTCTTCGCCGCCACCGCATCGGCACAAAACGAGGAGAGCCGCTACCCCCACGCCTTCGTGGGCTTGCAGGGTGGACTGCTGCAGAACTACAACGGACAAGACCTCAGCCGCAACTGGGACCCGATGGCTGGTGTGCAGCTGGGCTATTATTTCACCGACGTGTTTGGCACCCGTCTGCAGGCCTTCGGCTCTTCGTGGAAGGCCGACCTGGGCAATGGCGACGAGTTCAAGAGCAAGCTGGGTTCGATTGACCTGGATGTGCTGCTGAACCTGTCGAACGTTTTCTTCCCCAACCGCAACAACCTGGTGAACGTGATTGCCGTGGTGGGTGCTCCCTTCGAGCTGATAGTCCCCCACACCTGGGTTGACAACTACGCCCGTTGCGATGCCAATGGCGACCGCTGGAATCCCGGCTGGAAAGGCGGCGGCATTCTGGAGCTGAACATTGCCAAGCACTGGGGCATCAACCTGGAAGGCGGCGTGAACTACATTCGCCAAGACAACTCAGCCACTGCAGGCAACGACAAGTGGTGGCCCTACGCCATGGCCGGCCTGACCTATAAGTTTGGGTACAAGAAGGCCAAGAAGGCCGCTCCCATCGTGGAAGAGCCCGTAGTGGAAGAGCAGAAGCCCGAACCCAAGCCCGAGCCCAAGCCTGTGGTAGTCGAGAAGAAGCCTGAGCCCAAGCCCGAACCCGTGGCCAAGCCCGCTCCTGCCAAGACCACGCAAAACCTGTTCTTCAAGATAGGCCGTGCCACGGTGACCAAGGAGCACGCCCAGAAGATCGATGAGATTGCCCAGTGGGCCAAGGATCATCCCACAGCCGAGATTGCCCTGACTGGCTATGCCGACAAGGGAACCGGCAACGCCCGCATCAACCAGGCCCTGTCTGAGCGCCGTGCCGCAGCCGTGAAGGATGCGCTCGTGAAGAAGGGCGTTCAGGCCAGCCGCATTGCCGTCGACGCCAAGGGCGACACCGTGCAGCCTTTCGCACAGAACGACGACAACCGTGCCGTGATTGTGCTGGGCGAGGAGAAGTAATCATTCAGAATGAAGAAGCAGAACGTACTTGTACTGGCGGCCAGTGCAATGCTGGCACTGGCCTGCGGCAACAAGCAAGAGACGGGCAATAGCGACACGCCACCCAGCACCGACCTGACACTGACGCTGGAAGGCGACTCGACCATCTACGGACTGGTGTGCGACGGCAGTACCGACACGCTGTTGGTGTTTCTGCCTTTGAGCAACATTGCCGCCAACCCCGACACGCTGAACGTGCTGGCAGCCACACAGAGCCACCACATCTATGGACACCCCAAAGTGGGCGACGAGGTGGCTATCGTGCGCAACGGCAACGACTCGACCGTGGCCGACATCGTGATTGACACCGAAAGCCTGCAAGCCACGTGGTGCTACCTGGTGAGACCCACGCTGCGCCAGCGGGCCGGCATAACCGACAAGATGCGCGAGCAGTTTCTGCGGCAGATACCCGACTCGGTGCGCGATTCGCTGATGGCTCCGCGCGAATATGGCTTCCAGATCAAGGCCGACAATGCCGCACGAGCCATAGGCCTGCGCTACCAGCAGACTATGGAGGAGAACAGCCCTATGGAATATCCTCCCGTGAAGCGCTACACCATCTGGAACCTGCACAACGGCAGGCTGCTGCTCACCGAAACGGCCATCGACTCAACGGGGCAGCGCCATATCACCCATACCGACACGGCCCAGCTGCTACTGCTGCGGCGCGACACGCTGGTACTGCGCTTTGGAGATCAAGTACAGGGGTACTACCGGAAGGCAGAAAACGACTCCATTCAGCAGCGATAGCCCGGGTTACATAAAAAAGAAGCTACGCTAATGTATTTAAAATAGGATGTAGGGACACACCCCAAAGTGTGTGTCCCTACATTAGTTTATTATCATGGGGAAATACGACCGATGGCTTGAAGGTCTTGGCCTCCTCGAAATCCATCAGCGCGTAGGAGATGATGATGACCGTATCGCCCACCTGCACCTTACGGGCTGCCGCACCGTTCAGGCAGATACAGCCCGAACCGCGCTCGCCCTTGATGATATAGGTCTCGAAGCGCTCGCCATTGTTGTTGTCTACAACCTGAACTTTCTCGCCGGCAATCATATTGGCAGCATCCATCAGGTCCTCGTCGATCGTTATGCTGCCCATATAGTTCAGGTTGGCCTCAGTCACCTGAACGCAATGCAGCTTCGACTTCAGTACTTCAATCATCATTGTCGGTCTACTCCTCCTTGTATTTTATATGGTCAATGAGTCGGATGGGCGTCTTGCCACAATACACGGTGATGCAGCCCACCACATAAGGCGAGTCGGCCCACTGGGCCACGTCCTGCAGCGTGTTGCCGTCTACAATGGCGAAGTACTCCACGCGGAGCCCCTCCACGGCATCGATGTCGGCCACCACCTTGTCGTGCGTCTCCTGCAGGGTGTGGGTCTTGGCATAGTCGAGGCTCTCCTTCAGCGCCTTGTAGATGGCGGGGGCAATGGCTCGCTCGTCGGGAGCCAGCAGCGTGTTGCGACTGCTGCGTGCCAGCCCATCGGCCTCACGCACAATGGGGCACTCCACGATCTGCACAGGCAGCTGCAAGTGGCGCACCATAGCCTTCACCACGGCTATCTGCTGCCAGTCTTTCTCGCCGAAGTAGGCCCGGTCGGGGCGAACGATGTAGAACAGGCGGCTGACCACCTGGCAAACGCCATTGAAGTGGCCAGGACGGTGGGCACCCTCCATGACCGTCGACACGGGGGGGTACTCAAACTGGCGCTTGTCGGGCGTGGGGTACATCTCCTCGACCTCAGGAGCCAGCACATAGCCGGCCTGGCACGACTCCAGCAGACGGCAGTCGGCCTCCAGGTCGCGCGGATAGTTCTTCAAGTCGTTCTTGTCGTTAAACTGAGTAGGGTTGACAAACACCGAGACCACGGTGACATCGTTTTCCTTCACACTCTGGCGCACAAGCGATGCGTGGCCCTCGTGCAGGGCTCCCATCGTAGGCACCAGTCCAACCTTCTTTCCCTGCTTACGCTCATCGAAAAGAGCGTTCTGCAGGTCTACAATCTTGCGAAAAACTTTCATTTTTTCTTTATGTTCTTGATGCCTTCACGTGAAAAGGCGGTGCAAAATAACAACATTTTTATGAAATATCGAAAAAAAAGACTAAAAATAAGCCTATAAAATGTCACTTTTTCCTAAAATCGCCCATTTTATTCGGTTTTGTGCGAAAAAAAGCGTACCTTTGCGGGGTGTAAAACAAAGAGCGATGGCAAAAAAGAAAATTCTTTTCATCAACCAGGAGATAGCTCCTTATGTTCCCGACAGCGACATGTCGCTTATGGGGCGCGCATTGCCACAGGCCATGCAGGAGAAAGGACATGAGATTCGCACGTTTATGCCCAAGTGGGGCAATATCAATGAGCGCCGTGGCCAGCTGCACGAGGTAATACGCCTGTCGGGTATGAACCTCATCATCGACGACACCGACCATCCCCTTATTATCAAGGTGGCCAGCATACAGTCGGCCCGCATCCAGGTCTACTTTATCGACAACGACGACTACTTCACCAAGCGGCAGATGGCTGTCGACGAGATGGGCGAGGACTATCCCGACAACGGCGAGCGCGCCATCTTCTTCGCACGTGGCGTACTTGAGACGGTGAAGAAGCTGCGCTGGGTGCCCGACATCATTCACTGCCAGGGCTGGATGAGCGCCGTGGTGCCCCTCTACGTGAAGACGGCCTACCACGACGAGCCATCGTTTGCCAACACGAAGGTCGTCACCTCGCTCTTCACCAAGAGCCTGAAGAAAGACCTGGGCCAGAACTTCAAGAAGTGCGTCACGTTCAGAGAGGCCAAGGCCGAGCTGCTGCAGCAGTACAGCGACAACTTCGACTTCGAAGAGCTGGGCAAGCTGGCCATAGACTATAGCGACGGCGTGATTCTGGCCGACAAGGAGGTGAACAAGGGCCTGCTGAAATATGCCAACCAGAAGAAAGTGCCCGTGCTGGACTATCAGGAGGACTTTGCCGATGCCTACGAAGCCTTCTACGACCAGATTTACCCTGATTCTGAATAACTCAACAACCCCTACAGAAAGAATTGATTATCAAATCGAAGGATAATAGTACTTGCAACAATGAACAAACTAAGTTATATGGCTGGTGTCGCTCTCGCGGCAATGGCCATTTCTTCTTGTGATGAGGACACCCTCAACATTGGAAATTCGATAACCAACCAAAGCGACCAGCTGGTGATGGGCACCAGCAGCTTTGCCGTGACCACACGCACGGTCGTGGCCGACTCGGTGCTGGCACTCTCGAACAAATGCTATTTAGGTAAGGTGAAAGACCCCGAGACCGGCACCGAGGTGACGAGCGAGTTCTCTACCCAGTTCCACGTGCTGGAGAGCATGGGCATCGTCGATGAGCAGTACGTAGGCAGCAAGGACGAGGAAGGACGCGCCGTGGTAGACTCGTGCGACCTGGTGTTCTTCCTGAACAGCCCCTACAAGGGCGACAGTCTCCTGGCCATGAAGATGCTGGTCAGGGAGATGGAATCGCCGATAGAGAGCGGCCGCAAGTTCTACTCGAACTACGACCAGACAAGTCTGCTGCGCAACCCCGAAGACGGGGGCATCAGCCTGGGCCACACCTTCACCTACCAGAACAACAACGACACCGACAGCGCACGCGCCCTGTCGGGCTACAGCAACAACATTCGCATCTTGTTCAACCAGCCCTACAAGGCCAAGGACGGCTCTACCTACAAGAACTACGGCACCTACATTCTGCGCCAGTACTACGACCACAAGGACTACTTCAGCAACTCCTACCGCTTCATCCACAACGTGTGTCCCGGCTTTTTCTTCCAGATAACCGACGGGCTGGGCTTCCACTCTGAGGTGTCGAACATAGGCCTGCGCCTGTACTACGACGTGGTCAGGCCCGACACGTCCTACCGGAGCGCCACCGTGTTTGCCGGTACCAACGAGGTGATGCGCTGCATCAAGGTGACCAACGACAAGGCTGCCACCGAGAAGCTGGCCCAGGAGACCAGCCATACCTACCTAAAGAGCCCCGCCGGTCTCTTCACTGAGGCCACACTGCCGGTCAAAGAGATCAAGCAGGGCCACGAGAACGACTCGCTGCTGGCCGCCAACATTACCTTCCAACGCATCAACAACAACTCTTCCGACTACCGCATGCTGGGCATTCCGCAGAGCATTATGATGCTTCCCAAGGACAGTCTCTACTCGTTCTTCGAGAAGAACAAGGTGACCGACGCCAAGATGTCGTACATCACCTCGTTCAGCTCGTCGAACAACACCTACGCCTTCAGCAATATCTCCAACCTCATCAGCCGTCTGTGGCAGCTCAGGCTCGAGGGGCTGAAGAGCGACCCCGACTGGGAGCGAAACCACCCCGACTGGAACAAGGTGCTGCTGGTGCCCGTGAGCTACACCTCCTCGACGTCCACCTCGACCATTACCAAGATTGAGCACGACATGTCGCTCACCAGCACCAAGCTGGTAGGCGGCGAGGGCACGCCCATCACGCTGAACATTGTCTACGGAAAATTCCAGGAGTAATGGCCGACGGATTCATTGAGAAACGCCAGCAGGACTACGAGGCCCGCAAGGAGGCCTATCTGCGAAAGAAGAAGCACCTGCCCGCCAACCGCCGCAAGCCAGCCATTGGCCGTCCCGACGACGAGGCATTGTAGCAGCAAAAGAGATCAAACACTTTTTTACACCTTTTTCAAATATGCGCGACTTATTTCAAGCCTATCGCACCTTCTTTGGCAAGGGCGATGCACTTTATCAGCTGTTTGCCCCCTATCGCATCTGTCCGCTGGGTGCCCACGTCGACCACCAGCATGGCCTGGTCACAGGCTTTGCCTTCGACAGCGGCATCGAGTTCCTGTTCTCGGCCACCGAGACGGGCAAGGTCGAGATGGCATCGCTCTCGTTCGAGGGTCTGATGACCTTCAACGTGGCCCGCCCCGTCGACGAGAAGCAGGAGAACTGGGGCGACTACCTGCGCGGTGCCGTCTGGGCCCTGCAGCAGGACTTCCAGCTGAAGCGTGGTGTGCGCGGCATTGTGCAGGGGTCCATGCCCATTGGCGGCCTCAGCTCGTCGGCAGCCCTGCTCTGCGGCTTCGTGATGGCCATTGACAAGGTGAACCAGCTGGGCCTCAGCAAGATGCAGATCATTGAGTATGCCTCGCGGGCTGAGCGCAACTATGTGGGGCTGAACAACGGTATCCTCGACCAGGCCTGCGTGGTGCTCTGCGAGGCCGACAAGCTGCTCTTCCTCGACACCCGCACCAGCGAGTACCGGCTGCTGCCCTTCGGCGACGGCAAGCGCCCGCTGCCCTTCAAGCTGGGCATCTTCTTCAGCGGCGTCACCCGCAAGCTCACCGGCACCGACTACAACCTGCGCGTTTCTGAGTGCAAGACAGCAGCCTGGATCATGCAGGCCTACGAGAACGTGCACCTGAAGGAGCTGCAAGACACCCGTCTGCGCGATGTCGATGAGGAAACATTCCAGAAGTACGAAGACAAGATGCCCGAGCGCTTTGCCAAGCGTGCCCGCCACTTCTACACCGAGTGCGACCGCGTGACCGACGGCATCAAGGCCTGGCAGGAGGGCGACATCAGGAAGTTTGGCGAGTACATCTTCCAGAGTTGCGAGAGTTCAATGAACAACTACGAGTGCGGTTCGCCCGAGCTTATCGAGCTCTATAAGATTCTGCGCCACACCGACGGCATCTACGGTGGCCGCTTCAGCGGTGCCGGCTTCAAGGGTGCCTGCATTGCCCTGGTCGCCCCCACCAAGCAAGACAGCATTCGCGAACACGTCACCCAGGAGTACCTGAAGATTTACCCCCAGTACAAGGACAGCTTCGAGCTCTTCTTCTGCGACCCCGCCGATGGCGTAGATTTCCTGTAAGACCTATAAGTCCTATAGGGCCTATAAGACCCATTAGCCCTATAAGACCCATTAGTCCTATTAGCCCCATTAGCCCCATTAGCCCCCAAAACCTCCCATCAATGAAAACCATCGTTATTGCCGCAGGCTATGCCACCCGCTTAGGCGAACTCACCAAGAACTTCCCCAAGCCGCTGCTCCAGATAGGCCAGAGCACCATTCTGGGGCGCATGCTCGACGACATTGACCGCATACCCCAGATCGACGAGCACATCATCGTGACCAACCACAAGTTTGCCCATATTTTCGAGCAGTGGGCCGCTGAACAAAGCTACACCAAACCCATCACCATCATCGACGACGGCACCGACACCAACGACACCCGACTGGGGGCCGTGTGCGACCTGCTGCTGGCCCTGCAGCAGCGGCACATCGACGACGACCTGCTCGTGGTGGCAGCCGACAACCTGCTGTTCTTCTCGTTCCAGGAGTTCGTAGACTTCGCCCAGCAGAAGCAGACATCGTGCATCATGTGCCACGAGCAGCCCGACGTAGAGAAGCTGCAGCGCACGGGCGTCATCGTGGTCGACGACCAGATGCGCGTGCTCAATATGGAGGAGAAGCCTCAGCAGCCCAAGAGCCATTGGGCCGTTCCACCTTTTTATATATATAAGAAGGCCGACCTG
Source organism: Prevotella sp. (assembly GCA_017478085.1). Taxonomy (GTDB): domain Bacteria; phylum Bacteroidota; class Bacteroidia; order Bacteroidales; family Bacteroidaceae; genus Prevotella. The sequence continues at coordinate 9,748 of JAFVEE010000004.1, forward strand.
GACCTGGTGCGCCACTCAGTAGAGAACGGCTGCGGCAAGGATGCCCCTGGCAACCTGGCCCACTACATGGTAGAGCGCACCACGATGCACGCCTGGCCCATGACCGCCGGCCGCTTCGACATTGGTTCGCTCGACACCTACCAGGAGGCCCAGCGCCTCTTTGGGTCATAAGTCCTATAAGCCCCATAAGTCTTATTGGCCCTATAAGTCCTATAAGTCCCATAAGTCCTATTAGTCCTATAATCCCCATGACAACAATCTCATTAGAAAACAAGACCCTTTTCGTAACTGGTGCTGCCGGATTCATTGGCAGCAACCTGGTGAAGCGACTGCTGAACGATGCCCCCACGGCCACCATCGTAGGCATCGACAATATGAACGACTACTACGACGTGCGCCTGAAGGAAATGCGCCTCGAAGAGCTGAAGAACGACCGCTTCGTCTTCATCAAGGGCGACATTGCCGACCGTGCCACCATCGACCGCATCTTTGCCGACTACAAGCCCGCCGTGGTGGTCAATCTGGCTGCCCAGGCCGGCGTGCGCTACAGCATCACCAATCCCGATGCCTACATCCAGTCGAACCTCATCGGCTTCTACAACATTCTGGAAGCCTGCCGCCACTCTTACGACGACGGCCAGACGGGCGTGGAGCATCTGGTCTATGCCTCGTCGTCGAGCGTCTACGGCTCCAACAAGAAGGTGCCCTACTCCACCGACGACAAGGTCGACAACCCCGTATCGCTCTATGCTGCCACGAAGAAGAGCAACGAGCTGCTGGCCCACGCCTACTCCAAGCTCTACAACATACCGTCGACGGGCCTGCGCTTCTTCACCGTCTATGGCCCCGCCGGTCGCCCCGACATGGCCTACTTCGGCTTCACCAACAAGCTGGTGCGAGGCGAGACCATCCAGATCTTCAACTATGGCAACTGCAAGCGCGACTTCACCTTTGTCGACGACATCGTAGAGGGCGTGGTGCGCATCATGCAGGGCGCCCCGGAGAAGAAGAACGGCGAAGACGGGCTGCCCCTGCCGCCCTACAACGTCTACAACATAGGCAACAGCAACCCCGAGAACCTGCTCAACTTCGTCGACATCTTGCAGCAGGAACTGGTGCGTGCCGGCGTGCTGCCTGCCGACTACGACTTCGAGGCCCACAAGAAGTTGGTGCCCATGCAGCCCGGCGACGTGCCTGTGACCTACGCCGACACCAGCGCACTGGAGCGCGACTACGGCTTCCGCCCCTCTACCCCACTACGCCAGGGCCTGCGCGCCTTTGCCGAATGGTACGTGAGCGACAAGAACCCGCTGCGCCGCTCCTGAACGGAGGCTCCATTCCGTCCTAACGAAGGCTCCGTTCCACAACAACGGAGCCTTCATTCTACTACAACGGAGCCTCCATTAGATGCTAACGGAGCGCTCGTCAGAAAGCAGCTCAGCTTATGACACAATAAAGCCCGGACTGACATGCAGTCCGGGCTTTATTGTGTCAATTTGTCAGTAGTACGCTACTTCTGTATGCCAATCACAATCTTGTTCTTGTTGAAGGTAATGACGCAGGTGTTGCCACCCAGGTCTGAATTGTAGATCCACTGATAGTTGCCCGCACGTCCCTGCTTCAGGGTCTTGTCGGGACCACCCAGGGCCAGCTTCACCTCGGCCTCGTTGAAGCCCTTGCGCACGATGCTCTTCTGAATGTCGGCCATGTTCTCCTTGCGCACGCCCTTCGACTGGCCCACATTGCCACTGGCAAAGAGGCTGAAGTAGTAGTCCTCGCGCTCGCCGTCGATGTCGCCGGCCACATTCTCACGCTGGAAGGTCACCTCCTTCGAGTACTCCTTGTCGTCTTTCACCAGCTTCACGATCACGTGGTTGGTGCCGTGAATGGCCTGCATAGCCAGGATCTTGAAGCCCGTCAGACGGGGAATCTCCACCTTGTCGCCCGTGCTCTTCAGGGTCATGCGCGTCTTGTAGAGCGTATAGACGTTGCGCCCCACATACTCCTGATACTTGCCATTGGCCTGGGCGGCATCGCCCAGCAGGATGAACGAGCCGTCGAAGGTGTGCTTCACGTTGTCCTCGCCAAACTCTTCGTCGCGCAGGCCGCTATTGGTGCGGCTGATGGCCACGTTCTGGAAGAACTCGTTGCCTTCGGCATCCTCCACGATGAGCTTCACGGGGAACTGGCGCGTACCCACGCCGGCAGCCACCACGGTCACCTCGGTGCCTATCTTCACCTTCTTCTTGTCGTAGCCATAGCTGGTGGTGCTGATGTCCACGTTGTAGGTGTCGAAGTTGGTCATCAGCTTCTTGCCCATCAGCACCTCGCGGGCTATGTCCACGTCGCCCAGGTAGGCCAGCGTGGGCACACCGAACTTGGTGTAGCAGTAGTCTTCAAACTTGGCGTTGGGCAGCTCGTAGTAGTATCCCTTGGTGGTGTCTTCCTCAAGCACGAAGTTCACGCGGTCGTGCAGGCCGCCATCGTTAGAGTGGCCCTTATAGATCATGACCTTGTGGCGCAGCGACATGCTGCTCACCATCAGGTTCGACGAAGCATCGGCAAACGTTCTGATCACCATGTCCTTCTTGTCGGGTATCACCATGAACTTCATGCCCTCCTTCCAGTCGCACATACTGTAGTAACGGAAATTCTTCTCAATGAACCCCATGGCCGTCGAGTCCTCGGCCTCAGCAGCATTGGCCGTCGAGTCGGCCACGGCATCCTTCAGCGTGATGTTGTTCGTCCACACCAGATACTTGTTGTTAGGGTCCTCTCGCTGTGCACTGGCCGCAAGCGTCAGCATCAGCAGGCCAGCCATCATCAGTCTTCTCATAAGTCGAAACAAATTTAAAAAATTTCAGATTACGCCTGCAAAGATAAAAAAAAGTTTTCATACTTCTGACAAAATGGCGTGACAAATGGGCGTTTCTTGTGAAAATTTATACTTTTGGCATACGCTTTGCTATAATATCAGCGACAACTTCGAATATTAACAATAAAAAAAGAATAAGAATTATGGGAAAGATTATTGGTATTGACTTAGGTACAACCAACAGCTGCGTGGCCGTGTTCGAAGGCAACGAGCCGGTTGTCATTGCTAACAGTGAGGGCAAGCGCACAACGCCCTCGGTAGTGGGCTTCGTGGAGAACGGCGAGCGCAAGATTGGCGACCCCGCCAAGCGTCAGGCCATCACCAACCCGCAGAAGACCGTCTACTCGATCAAGCGCTTTATGGGCGAGACCTGGCAGCAGACGGAGAAGGAAATCTCGCGCGTACCGTTTAAAGTAGTAAACGAGGGTGGCTATCCCCGCGTCGACATCGACGGCCGCAAGTACACCCCGCAGGAAATCTCGGCTAGGGTGCTGCAGAAGATGAAGAAGACCGCCGAGGACTATCTGGGACAGGAAGTGACCGAGGCCGTCATCACCGTGCCTGCCTACTTCAGCGACTCGCAGCGTCAGGCCACCAAGGAGGCTGGCCAGATTGCAGGCCTGAACGTGCGCCGCATCGTCAACGAGCCTACGGCTGCCGCACTGGCCTATGGTATCGACAAGACGAATAAGGACATGAAGATTGCCGTCTTCGACCTGGGTGGCGGTACGTTCGATATTTCGATCCTCGACTTCGGTGGAGGCGTGTTCGAGGTGCTCTCGACCAATGGCGACACCCACCTGGGTGGCGACGACTTCGACCAGGTTATCATCGACTGGCTGGTCGACGAGTTCCGTCGCGACGAGGGTGCCGATCTGAAGAGCGACCCCATGGCTATGCAGCGCCTGAAGGAGGCTGCCGAGAAGGCCAAGATCGAGCTGTCCAGCTCTACTTCTACTGAGATCAACCTGCCCTACATCACCGCTACCGCTGCCGGTCCTAAGCACTTGGTGAAGACGCTCACACGTGCCAAGTTCGAGCAGCTGGCTCACAACCTCATCCAGGCTTGCCTGGTGCCCTGCCAGAACGCCGTGCGCGACGCAGGCATCTCGGTCAACGACATCAACGAGGTCATCCTCGTGGGCGGTTCGAGCCGTATCCCCGCGGTGCAGACGCTCGTCAAGAACTACTTCGGCAAGGAGCCTTCGAAGGGTGTGAACCCCGACGAGGTGGTGGCCGTAGGCGCTGCCATCCAGGGTGCCATCCTCAACCAGGAGACTGGTCAGGACATCGTGCTGCTCGACGTCACCCCGCTGACGCTCGGCATCGAGACCCTGGGCGGCGTGATGACCAAGCTCATCGAGGCCAATACGACCATCCCCTGCAAGAAGAGCGAGACCTTCTCGACCGCAG
>JAFVEE010000016.1 GCA_017478085.1 Prevotella sp.
ACAATCAGGTGGTTATTGCGGCGGGGTCCCACCTCTTCCCATTCCGAACAGAGAAGTTAAGCCCGCCTGCGCCGATGGTACTGCAATGCAATGCGGGAGAGTAGGAGGCCGCCATCTTTTCAGAGTGAAGCCCTGTTATCACAACGATAGCAGGGCTTCACCATTTTCTGTACCATATTATGTTACAATTCCGTTACAATCTTAGGCTGTAACGCAGCTGCGACATATCCTGGCCCGGATGACCACCAACCGACTGACTGGAACTTTCGTCACCTGCGCCGTGCAGTCATCATCGGCCACTACCGTGATGACCGTCTCGTTTGTCTCGGCCGGACTGCTGACGCTGGCCTGGCCCGCACGTTGAACCGGCTGAAAGAGTCTGGCCGTCATCTTTGGTGTCCTCGTTCTCTCGATGCTCCTGTCAGTCGTGGTGTCACGACAAAAACATAGTTAGAATAGCGGACTGTTACGATTTTTTTGTACCTTTGTAAACGCAAACCTAATTATTAAAGAAAGATGAAAGAAATGCGATTCATCCTACTGCTAACGATTATGGCATTGAGTGGTAGCATCAGTATGCAGGCGCAGACGCTGTCGAACAACAATGAAGTGTTGCAACGGAAAGGCAGTGCTTTCTTCCTGACGGAGCAGGCACACCGGGTTGGCGACCTGTTGTTGCTGTATCAGCGTGATACGGGTGGGTGGCCCAAGAACGTCAATATGGTGATGCCGCTGACAGCGGAACAGCAGGACAGCGTGAGGCAGCAGAAGGTGCGCCTTGACGATTCGACCATCGACAACAAGGCCACAACGATGCAGATGACTTTTCTGGCACGACTCTACCAGCAGACGCGTGATGAACGCTACGCCTGGGCCTTCCGCAGGGCGATGGAGTTTCTGCTCAACGGACAATATGACAATGGCGGCTGGCCGCAGTTCTGGCCTAAGAACCGCGACTATCAGGTGCACATCACTTATTTCTGCGACCGTGACGGACAGCCCAAGCGTAGTCTGCAGGAAATAGGCTATGAGCGACGTAACGGCTATGGCTGGTATAATGACCAGCCGCAGGAACTCTATGCTCGATATGAGACGTGGGTGAAGAAAAACAAGATAGCCAACAGGGTGAGCTTCAAGTAATGGAGCAGAAGCGGTTACTGATTGTCGATGACGAGCAGGACTTGTGAGAGATTCTGCAGTTCAACCATATTTATAACGGCCAAGGACACGGAGGACGACACGCTGCAAGGCTTCGGACTTGGGGCCGATGACTACGTGACGAAGCCGTTCTCGGTGCGTGAAGTGGTGGCCCGGGTGAATGCCGTACTGAAGAGAAATGCGCCTCAGGCTAAACTACTGCATTATTATAGATCTCACCCGCACCGAGTTCTACCTACTGGCGCTGTTGCTGAGCCATCGCGGGCAGGCCTATTCACGCCAGGAACTGCTTGACCGCTTATGGCCCGATGACGTAATTGTGACCTTTCAACGAATCGCCTCATTTCCTTACTTCGTTCGCCTCATATTCCCTATGAAATGTTAAAAATACGAGGTGAAACGAAGATTATTTGCGAAATAATTTGGTTTATAATATAAACTTGTCTATCTTTGCACCGTGAACCGGACACATAAGGCCGAAGACGCGCTTTCTGCAGGAGCGCGGACAAGGCCGGAGAACAAGAAAAGACAATTCTTAAACCCGTAAAAATGAAAGTAAACAATGGAAGAAAAAGGCAATATGACTGCCGAGCGCAGTCTGGAAATCATCACAGAACAGATTGAGCATAGCCGACAGGTAGTGGCAAAGGACACAGGGTTGTCGCTCTATGTCAGCGGACTTTGCACTATGGGCATGGCCATTCTTATCGGCATCCTTATCTATTTTACGTCTAATATGGCTTGGTATCTGTTGTACGTATTGCTGCCCATCGTCATCTTTGCTGGTGACCGCATCGCAAAGAGAGGCAAGCCGAAAGCCCCCGCCAGCCTGGTCGGCTCGATAGTCAACAAAACGTGGCAGACGTTCGGTATCTTCGTCTTATCCTACTTTTTGTTAGGCACTCTCTACAATATGCTCATGCAGCATTTCGAAGCCCCTGACACCTACGTTCGCTTAGCGATTCATCCCCTCCGTGTCATACTTTTACTTATGGGTATGGCTATCACCATCAATGGCTATACTCTCAAAAGCCGATGGATGGTATGGTGTGGTATTATTGGCGGTATCGGTGGCTACTTTTGGGAGTCGTTCTATGTTTCGCAGACAATAGCGGGCAGGCTCTTTACCATCAACGAATATACAGGAATTGCTAATGGCTTGATACCTGCCATCATGATTGCAATCCTTGCCTTTATCGGCCTGACGCTCCCAGGCATGATACTTAAAAACAAGTAAGCCGATGATGTTCCCAACGTTAGACCCACTGCTGCACTCGGAGTTGCGACTGGCCGTCATGTCGCTGCTCATCAGTGCCGAGGAAGCCGAGTTCCCCTACATCAAGGAGCAGACGGGAGCCACGGCGGGCAACCTCAGCGTGCAGATAGACAAACTCTCGGCTGCGGGCTACATCGAGGTTGAGAAGACCTTCAAGGGCAAGAAGCCCTGCACCCTCTGCCGCATCGCTCCCGCAGGACTTCGGGCGTTCGAGGAATACGTGGAGGCACTGAAGAGTTATCTCGACGTGAAACAGTAGAAATCGTTAATTCTCTCTCGTTTTCAGGAGGGGCAGTCGTCTGTTTCGTGCCGACGCTGCCCCATTCGGAATTGTATACATGGAAGTCACGCTTCTATTCTTATGAATTCTTTTGACAAATGCCCTGCTGAGAATCGCACGGAGGTCAGCAACCTGACTGTTGACTTTCTACACGCGAAATACGAAGAAGTTTGGAACATGTTAATAATCAGAAACTTACGAATAATCGGCGGGAAGAAGTGCTAAGAAGGAGGCCAAAACGCATCGTAACGGATGCTGAAAGGCCTTGCAACTGACGCTGAATGGTCTTGCAACTGACGCTGAACGGCCTTGCAACTGATGCTTACTGGCGTGCTAAAACAGCATCAGTGGCCTTTCCATTCAGCATCAGTGGTATCGTCATCGTGCCTTTTTACGTCTAAAGACAGGCTTTCGCGGGCTGTAAGCACGGCATCGGCGATCCAGAACGCCTTGTCGCCAGACCCCTGTTTTTTATGAATAATCTTTACATTCGGCCCTGCGCTTTGGACTGCTGCCCGAGGAGCACCGCGCTGCCGCCTGCGACAGCCTGCGCGCAAAGATAGAGCAGAACCCCTCTTGGCTCTACAGCGTAGACCAGGGCGCCACCACGGTGTGGGAACGGTGGGACTCGTACACCCTGGAGGGCGGCTTCCACAAGCACCACTGGAATATGAACACCTACGAAATAAAAATACCCCATCTCTCTACGAGAGACAGGGTAGAAGTGAAGCGATAGCACGGCTCAGCCGGGCTTGATCTCGCTGGGGCGAATGCCGAACTGCTTCAGGAAGCACTTGGTGAAGTAGGAGGGACTGCTGAAGCCCACCATATAGCACACCTCGTTGACGTGGTACTGACCTTCGGCCAGCAGGGCGGCAGCCCGCTTCAGTCGCACGGTCTGTATCATCTCGTTGGGCGTCATGTCGGCCAGCGTCTTCAGCTTGGCGAAGAGGCCGCTGCGGCTGATGGCCAGCTGCGCGGCCAGGAAGTTCACCGAGAGGTCGGGGTTCGAGAAGTTGTCTTCGATTATCTGGTTCATCTTTTTCAGGAACTCATTGTCGGTGGGGTTGCTGGCAATCTGGTCTAAGGGCTGGAACGGCTGCGACGAGAAGCGCTGCTGCAGGCGGTGGCGCATGTCGAGCAGGTTCTTGATGCTGCCCTCTAAGTACTGCACCGAGAAAGGCTTCTCGATGTAGACGTCGGCACCCACGTCCATGCCCTGCACCTTCGAGTCGTTGTCGGTCTTGGCCGTGAGCATAATGAAGGCAATGTGGCTCGTGGCGGCGTTGGCCCTTACACGGCGGCACAGCTCGGCCCCGTCCATCTGGGGCATCATCCAGTCGCTCACGATGATGCTCACGTCGTGGTGTTGCAGCTTCTCCAGAGCCTCAATGCCGTTGGTGGCCGTGAGCACCTGGTAGCGGTCGGCAAAGTTCTTGGCCAGGAAGGTCACCATATCCTCGTTGTCGTCGACGATGAGAAGGGCGGAAGCGCCTGTGGGGGCCTCCAGTACTTCCGGGACTTCTGGGGTCAGGGGGGCTTCCTGGGCCTCTGGGGCTGATGCTGGAGCTTCAGGGGCTGATGGGGACTCGGGCACTACTGGCAGCACGACGGTGAATACCGAGCCCTGGCCCACGGTGCTCGCCACGCTCACCTGGCCGTGGTGCTGGTCTACGATGTTCTTCACGATGTTCAGGCCGATGCCCGTGCCGGGCTTGTTGTCCATGGCCTGGAAGAAAGGCTCGAAGATGCGCTGGCGGTCTTCCTCGCGTATGCCTATGCCGTTGTCGGCCACCTCGATGACGAAGTGGTCGCCGTCGGGCTCCACGCGGCAGCTCAGCTTCACCTGGTCCTTGGTGTATTTGTTGGCGTTGGTCAGCAGGTTGCTCACCACCTTGGTCAGCGCCTCACGGTCTACGATGGCCGTGAAGTTGCGGTCGGGATAGTCTGCCACGAACTGCTTGCCGCCCTGCGCAAAGGTGGGGGCGAACCGTTCGGCCACGGCTTGCAGCAGGTCGTATATGTTCTGCGGGGCCAGGTGCATCACCAGGCTCTGCTGCTCAACCTTGCGGAAGTCGAGCAGCTGGTTCACCAGTTCCAGCAGGCGGTGGGCGTTGCGGTCGATGATGTCGAGCCCATCGCCCAGCTGGGCTTCCTTCTTCAGCTTTTCCAGCGGTCCGATGATGAGCGACACGGGGGTACGGATTTCGTGGGCTATCATCGTGAAGAAGTTCAGGCGGGCCTCGCGCACCTCTTTCTCCTTTGCCTCGTTCAGCTGTTGCAGCTCGCGCTGGTGGCGCTGCTGCTCGCGCTTGAGCTGTTGGTGCACCAGCCACCAGATCAGGGCTACGACGAGCAGCAGGTAGCACAGCTTGGCCCACCAGCTCCACCAGAACGGCGGGCGTACCACGATGCGCAGCGTGGCCTCGTTGGCCGACCACTCGCCGTCGTTGTTGGTGGCCTTCACGCGGAAGGTGTAGGTGCCTGCGGGCAGGTTGGTATAGGTGGCCTTGTGCTGGTTGCCCACGTAGTTCCAGTCTTTGTCGAAGCCCTCCAGGCGGTAGGCATACTGGTTCTTCTCGGGCGAGCAGAAACTGAGCGAGGCATACGACAGGCTGAGCATACGGTCGCCGTAGCTGAGCACCAGCTCGCGGGTGAGCGACAGGTCGAGCGGCAGTCCCTGGTCGGTGGTCTCCTCGTGGTTCAGGATCTCAACCGAGGTGATGTAGACGGGCGGCACCACGCTGTTGGTCTTGATTTGGTAGGGGTAGAAGGTGTTCACGCCGCTGGTCGTTCCGAAGTAGATGCGCCCGTCGGTGGTCTTCAGCCCTGCGTTGGGCTGCACCTGCTCGCACACCAGGCCGTCGTGGCGGGTGAAGCGCTGTACGCCCTGCCCCGGCACGAACCTCACGATGCCCCTGTCGGTGCCTATCCACAGGGCGTCGTGATCCTCGACGATGCTCGTCACGTTCTCTGTGGGCAGGTCCATTCGCACATAGCGGAAGCTGTCGGCCTCGGCATCATACCTGAACAGGCCACCCAGGGTGCCCGTCCAGAGCGTGCCGCCCTCGTCGATGATGGTGCAGTTCACCTGGTTGTTCAGGATGGGCCGCCCCTCCTTCTCGAAGTATTGGTACTGCCTGAACTGCCCCTTCTGCTGGTCGTAGTGCCAGATGCCTGCACCCTGCGTGGCCAGCCACAGGCGACCCTTGTGGTCCTGGTCGATGTCGATGGTCATGGCCCCCGTGGTGCCTATGCGCCGGAAGTTGTCGTGCTCGCGGTCGTACAGGTTCAGCCCCTGCATCGTGGCCACCCACAGGCGGCCTTCGCGGTCTTTGCTGATGGCATACGAGCTGTTGTCGTCGAGCGAGTGCGGGTCGCTGCTATGCTCGTAGTGGCGCAGGCGCCCCGTGGTCAGGCTGATGGCCCACACCCCGTCGGTGTAGGTGCCTATCCACAGGTCGTCGCCGTCGGTGCACAGGGCGTGCACGTTCAGCTTGCCCAGCTCGTCGCTGTGGGCATAGTCGCTGAAGCGCTGCTCGCGCGGCAGGTAGCACATCAGGCCACCGTCGTCGCTGGCCACCCACACCCGCTGCTGCCCGTCTTCGCAGAAGTGCGACACGACGCTGCCCTGCAGCATGGGCAGCCCTTCAAAGCGCCGGCCCACGGGCGACAGGTAGCGGGTGCCACCATAGAAGGTGCCTATCCACATGCCGCCCTCGTCATCGCCCATGATGGCGTAGACGAAGCGGTCGTCGAGCAGCCGGTTCCACTGGCGCGTCAGCGGGTCGAAGCACACCACGCCATCGTCGCAGCCTATGTAGATGCAGCCGTCGCGCACGGCACTGCTGCCGGTAGGCGTGCCCGTGGGCTGGAACAGCGTGTGAATGTGCTGCCCCACCTTGGCCTGCTCGGGCGATAGCATCTGCTCCAGCCGCCCGTCGCTGTGCATCAGCAGCAGCCCCTGCTCCCAGGTGCCTATCCACATTCGCCCGTCGTGCGTCTGCAGCAGGCGCAGTCCGTTGTAGGGGGTGGGGTAGTCCAGCCGTAGCGGCTCGAACTTGTCGCGCAGGCGGTTCAGCCTGAGCACGGCATCCCCGTCGCTGTTCACCATTGCCCATATCTGGTTGGTCTGGTCTGCCAGCACCTGTGCCACGTTGCCGCCGCTATCCTTGAAGCCGTAGTGGCGCGTCTGGCCCGTCTTCAGCGTGTAGCACCACGCCCCCTGGCCCATGGTGGCTATCCACAGGTTGTCCTCCTTGTCGGTGGCCAGGTGGCTCACGGTGGTGTGCAGGTCGATGGGCAGCCGGCTGAACGCCTGACTGCTGAAGTCCAGGCAGAACACGCCGTTCTCCGTGCCTACGTAGAGCCCCTGGTCGGTGGCCAGCAGGGCCGATACATACTGGTTCAGCCCCAGCTCGGCCATGCGGTAGGTCTGCACCCTCACGCCGTCGTAGCGGCACAGGCCGTTGTCGGTGCCCAGCCAGATGAAGCCATAGCGGTCTTGCACAATGTTGCGCACGGCGTTTGAGGGCAGCCCGTCGTCCATGTTGATGCTGCGGTAGCGTGTGCCGTCGTCGCTGGCCCGGGCCGTGAGCAGTGCCAGGGCGGTAAGCAGGTAGAGGAGAAGGATGAGGCGTTTCATGTGTATTGAAAGAAAGCGCCGCCAGCAAAACGTGTTCTGCCAACGGCGCTATTGTTGTTTTTAGTAAGACGGTGCTTTAAAGGTTGGGGTTAATCTCGTTCCACTTCGAGATCTCGGGCACGATGCCCAGCGTCACCAGCTCGTCGCGCATCTTGCACAGGTGCTCGTAGCTCTGGTCCAGCTTGGCGTTCTCCTCGGGTGTGCCTTGAGGCACCTCGAACTTGGCACCCTCCTGGGTCATCGTGGTCTTCATAGCCATCATGATGTGGTCGTACTTGTCGGTCTTCACATACGTGCCAACGGGGAAGCGGAAGGGCTCGCCACCCATGGCGGCGCGAATCATCTCGACGCTCAGGTAGGCAGGGCTCTGGAACGAGCTGCGGCCGCGCAGCTCAATGATCTTGGCACCACCCTTGGTCACGGCGGTCTTCATCTCTTCCCACTCAGCCTCGGGGAACTCGGCCGTACCGATGATGTCGGTCAGCTTGCGACCGGCAATCTCCACATGGCTGCCAAACACGGCCATCTGCTCGCCGTGGCCACCGTAGGTAGCGCAACCCGTAATCTCGTTCTGCTTCACGCCGAACTTCTTGGCCAGTGCGCTCTGCAGGCGGGTGGTGTCAAGACCGGCCAGCGTCGTCACCTGTCCGGGCTTCAGACCGCTATACAGCAGGGTGACCAGACCCGTAAGGTCGGCGGGGTTGAAGATGATGACCACGTGCTTCACGTCGGGGCAGTATTTCTTGATGTTCAGGCCCAGCTCCTCGGCAATCTTGCAGTTGCCAGCCAGCAGGTCTTCGCGCGTCATGCCAGCCTTGCGGGGTGCGCCGCCGCTCGAGATGATGTACTTGGCACCGGTGAAAGCCTCCTCGGCATCGGTGGTGGCGGTGATGCAGGCCTCGTCGAAGCCGCTCTGGCGCATCTCCTCGGCCACGCCCTCGGGCGAGAACACATCATACAGACACAGGTTGCTGGTGAGACCCATCATCAGTGCACTTTGGGCCATGTTCGAACCAATCATGCCGGCTGCGCCGACGATGACCAGTTTGTCGTTCGTTAAAAATGCCATAGTTTCTTTGTTTATGTTTAAGTTTAGATTTCTTTCGAGCGCAAAGATACGAAAAATTATCGAAAACGAGAAGACGAAAAGACCGGAAATTCACAAAGCCTGCATAAAAATTCCAGTTTTGCATCTGCTTTCTGCCACTTCCGGCCTGCCGTTGCAAACTGGAAGTGGCAAAGAAGGGGGCCAACACTGGGCCGCCCGCCTGCGGTCTATTTCTTCTTGCTGAGGTCCAGCTTCAGCTTGCCCACGAAGGCGGCGTGCTTGCCGTTCTGGTCTACGGGCACGGGCCGCCCGTCCAGGTCGTTCACGTACTCCAGCTGCGGCAGGTAGGTGTGGGTGTGGCCGTCGAGCACCAGGTCCAGTCCGCGCGTCTCGCGAATCACGCGGTCGCAGGGAAAGTCGCTGATCTCCCAGCCCAGATGGCTCAGGCATATCACCACGTCGCACTTCTTCTCCTTCTTCAGCAGGTCTATCATCTGCTGGGCCACCTCGCTGGGGTTCAGGTACTCCAGCGGCTCGTAGTTCTTTGTGGACACCAGGCCCTTCAGCTTGGGGCAGAGGCCGAAGACGCCAATCTTCACTCCACACCTCTTTATAATAATATAGGGCTTCACGATCTGGGCCAGCTCGGTGTCCTTGAAGTCGTAGTTCGAGCACACGATGGGGAATTTGCACATCTTGAACAGCCGCGTCATGTTCTCCAGGCCGAAGTCGAACTCGTGGTTGCCTATCGTGGCGGCATCGTAGCCCATCCGGTTCATCAGGCCCACCTCAACGTCGCCCTTGAACATGGTGTAGTAGCTGCTGCCCTGCGAGAAGTCGCCGCTGTCGAAGAGCAGCAGCTTCGGGTCCTTCTGGCGCTCCTGCTCGATCATGGCCACCCGGCGCACGAAGCCCCCACGGTCGGCCAGCATCGTGTCGGCCAGGTTCTTCTTCAGCGGCAGTATGCACGAGTGGGTGTCGTTCGTGTGCAGAATGGTGAGCTGCTTCTGCGCCCCTGCGGGGCTAAATGACAAATGACAAATGATTAGTGATAAAGCTATCGTTGCAATACGTCTCATATTTCTCCTCTAAACTCTTAATTCTAAACTCTTAATTCTTAACCCTAATCCTCCCTTCCACTTCGGCGCTCACGGCCTTGCCCTGGGCGGCCTGCTCCTTGAAGTAGTCCATGATGATGAAGCGCGTGTTGTTCCGCTCCTCCTGAGGCGACACCACGTTGGTGCCCTCGTTCAGGGCGGGCATGCCGTCGTTGCCGCCCAGCAGGTAGTCGATGGTCGTCACCCGATAGGCGCCCTGCGGGTCGATCTCCTGGCCGTGTAGACGGGCCGACACCAGTTTGCCGTCCTGGCTGATGACCAGCTCCGTGCCCCGGCTCACGCCCTCGCCGCCCCGGCGGGCTATCTGGCTGAAAAGTTCCAGTAGTTTTGTGCCGCTCAGCGTGGTGAAGGCAATCTTGTTCTCGAACGGGGCAATGGCCAGCACGTCGCCGTAGGTCACCTCGCCCTTGGTCAGCGCGGCCCTGATGCCGCCCATGTTGTAGATGCCCAGCACGGGCTTCTCATTGTAGTCCTTGGCAGCCCACACCAGGATGTCGGCCAGCAGGTTGCTCAGGTCGCTCTCAGGCCGCTTGGCCTCCATATTGTGGGCCACCGTGCCCATCACCGGCCCCATCACCGAGTCCACCTGGTGCTTGTAGGGGGCCAGAAAAGCCGTGGCCTTGGCATCGGGCTGCCGGTCGTAGCGGTTGTCCACCACGATGCGCGTGCGGCTCACGTTGGTCAGTGTGTAGTGCGATGTGCAGGCCGTTGCCACCATCAAAATGGCACCTAATCCTGCGATTTTCAGGTAATTATCCATAGTTTTAGCGTTATTTTTGTGCAAAAATACAAAAAAAGTTTGATGCTACAAAATTTTTTCGTACCTTTGCACCCGCTTTCCGCGTAATCGCTGGCAGGAAGATAGGAGAGTTGCCTGTTATGTTGCGCTGGAACGATACAACAAATTTAATTATCAAACAAAAAAATGGATTTAATTAAAATTGCTGAAGAAGCATTTGCAACCGGCAAGCAGCACCCCAAGTTCAAGGCTGGTGACACTGTGACTGTCGCTTACAAAATTATCGAGGGTACCAAGGAGCGCATTCAGCTCTATCGCGGTGTGGTCATCAAGATTGCAGGCCACGGCGACAAGAAGCGCTTCACTGTTCGCAAGATGTCTGGCACCGTGGGTGTGGAGCGTATCTTCCCCATCGAGTCGCCCAACATCGACAGCATCGAGGTGAACAAGGTAGGTAAGGTGCGTCGCGCCAAGCTCTACTACCTGCGCAAGCTCACGGGTAAGGCTGCCCGTATCAAGGAGAAGCGTTCGGGTGCACCCGCCAAGGCAGAGTAAAGAGACGTACCCCGTCTTTCCAAAGCACAAAGGCAGATATGCCGACCACTCAAGGTCAAGCATATCTGCCTTTTTTTTGTCTTTTTTCGGTGGCGATGTTGCAAAAAGCGCTTGAAACCTTTGGCGGTCTCGAATAAAAGACCTATCTTTGCATCGCTAAATGTAAATGGTAATTAATATTAATCGGGATTAATATTATGAGGTTCTACGGAAGAGAGCAAGAAATCGACATTCTTAGAGAGAACGCCCGGCAAGCACAGCAAAGTGCTACCTTTACGGTACTGATGGGACGCAGGCGTGTGGGCAAGACCACATTGCTGACAACGGCCTTAGAGGGGAGCGACTATTTCTCTGAACGATATGTAAGGCATTCCCCGCTATCTTGCATTTTTTACTTTCAAAAGTAAAAAACGGGCGAATAATTTGTGTTTCTAAAGTAAAAAACAACGGGGCCTCCGTTAGGTGATTACGGAGGCCCCGTTGTGGGGTAATGGAGGCTTCGTTGTTTTTCAATCGAGCCTCCGTTGCGGGGTAACGGAGGCTCGGTTGTCTGGCGGGGCTATTCTACCACGACTTTCTTGACGCTCTGGCACTGGCTGGTGGAGGCCTTGACGACGAAGATGCCGGAGGGCAGACTGAAGGAGAAATCGGGCACGGCGGGCTGAGCACTGAATTTACGAATTATACGAATTGTCTCCATGCGCAGCAATTCGTATAATTCGTAGTCTTATAAAATATAATTGTGTTCATCAACTTATCAGAAGCGGAAGTCCAGCTGGGCATCCACGAAGTTGTAGTTGTGCTTGTCGGGGTTGGCAATGGTGCGGTCGTTCACGCGGGCATACTCCAGGTTCAGCTGCAGGCTCTTGGTGAAGAAGTAGTTCACGCCCACCTCGTACATCGTCTTGGCACGGTTCCACTCCTTGTTGTCGCGGTAGGTCTGGTAGCGGGCCTTGGCGTGCAGCTTCGACTTGATGACGGGCACGATGCCGAAGACATACCAGCCGTCGGCCTTGTCGCCCAGCGCAGCGTTGGCACCCATACCCTGGCTGTGCAGGTACTCAGTGCGGAAGGTGTACTCATCCTTGTCGTACTCGGCCGAGAGACAGTAGCGGTTCTTCTCGCCAACGGCAGCACGGCTGCCCGTCCAGCCGAAGGCACCCACGCGAACGCCCTGCATGGGCATGACCCACAGGCCGCCGATAAGATCCTTGCGGTTGTCGGCATCCTTCGAGTTGATGCCCTCACCGTTGTAGACGCCCACCTGGTAGTGCAGCCATGCGCGGCCACTGGCATCGGGCAGCACGTCGCCCTGCACCTGCAGACCAATGTCGCGGCCACCAGAAGACTTCTCGCCCGTGCGGTCGCCGAAGCCCGCGAGGGCGTTGATCACGTTGGCGTAGGAGTACCAGCCCTGGGTGATGGGGTGGGTGGGGTTCTCGAAGGTGAAGGCACGCTTGAACTGGCCCACCTTGATGCGCAGCGCCTTGTGCCTGACCCACTCAGCATAGAGGTCGACCAGCTGCACGGTGGCCTCGCCGGGGCCTTTCACGTTGCTGCCCTGCACCTGTACGCGCCAGTCGAAGTCGCCAATCTTGCCGTCGAGAATGGCACGCATCAGTCGCAGGTTGAAGGTGTTCGACTCGGCACCCTCGGGGTCCTGGCCCTGGTACTGTAGCATGCCGTAGCCACTCAGCTTGATGTTCTTCACCCACTGGGGCACCTCGATGGTGGCCGCAGTCTTCTCGGTGGTGTTCTTTACTTCCTGTTCTTCGGCACTGGCTGTCAGTGCAAGGGCCATAAAGGCCGCTGTGAATAGTTTTTTCATATTGATTTGTTTTTTTGTTTGGTGTTTATTCTTTTTTTCTTGCCGTGGTACACTCGTTGACCAGATAGACGATGCTCATATAGGGGATGCCCGTGTTCGACTCCAGGCCGATCTCGCAGGTGCGGCTGTTGGAGTAGCCCACCTCTATGTGGTGCTCCTCGATTTGCGGGCGCAGCTTGCGCAGGGCGTAGCGGTTCATCTCGGGGAAGGTGAAGCCGCGGTCGCCGGCAAAGCCGCAGCAGCCCACGCCCTCGGGCAGGTAGACATTGCTGCTGCACAGGCGGGCCAGGGCAATGAGGTCGTCGGCCACGCCCATCTGGCGGGTGGAGCACGTGAGGTGCAGGGCAATGTGGCGGTCGATGGGGTGGAAGTCGAGCCGGTCTTTCAGGAACGTCATAATGAACTCGGCAGGCTCGTAGAGCTTCATCTTGTGCATGACCTTCTTCATGCGGTGCAGGCACGGGCTCTGGGCGCAGAGCACGGGGTAGCGGCCCTGCTCGGAAGCCTTCCACAGGGCCTCTTCCAGTTCGGCGCTCTTGCGGTCGGCTATGTCGAGCATGCCCTTCGACTCCCAGATCTGTCCGCAGCACATACGCTCCATACCCTCGGGGAAGATGACCTCGTAGCCTGCCTTGGCGCACAGCTGTATGACCTCGTCGACCAGGTCGTGCTTCTTGTTGCCTTGCTTCGACTGGCCCATCGTCTGGTTGATGCAGCTGGGGAAGTAGACGACCTTAGCCCCACCCCCGCCCCCTCCCGCGTGGGGGAGGGGAGGGGTTGCTTCTTTCGCTTGCCCGCCTTGAGAGTATATACTCCCCTCTCCTTCGCGAGAGGGGTCGGGGGTGAGGCTGTTGATGATGAACTGCGTAAGGTCCGATGGCTTGGGCTGCCGCTTCTTCTTGGGCATGGCGGTGGTCCAGAGGGGCAGTCCCCACTGGTTCATCTTGCGACACAACTGGGTCATGAGCGTGGGGCCGAGGGTCAGGTGGCCAAAATGGGCCACGTCGAGCACCACGCGCAGTCCCTGCTTGATGCCCGCCATGTGGTTGGCGGCAAACTCGCCCACCTTGTAGCCCATAGGGCTGCTGAGCATATCCATCTGGCGGATGAGGTGGGTCAGCTCGCCCGTGTTGATCTTCATAGGGCACGACGTGGCGCACAGGCCGTCGGTGGCGCAGGTCTGGTCGCCGTAGTACTTGTACTGCTTGCGCAGCCTGGCCAGCCGCTCGGCGGCGGCAGCTCCGGCAGCCGAACCGCCCGACGCGCGGACGGTAGCCTCCAGATGGCGTATCTCGCGCTGCACGGCGATGCGCATACGGCTCGACAGCGTCAGACCGCACGACATGCAGTTCACCTCGCAGAAGCCGCACTCTATGCACTTGTTGGCACGCTTCACCTGCTCAACGGTCTCCTGGGCGGTCGACAGCGAGGGGTCCATCAGGTAGTGACCGCCATCGGGCACGCTGCCGAAGTCGTAGTCGAGCACGGGCAGCGGCTTCAGGCACTTGATGAAGCACTCCGGGTCGTCGTTGAAGATAACGCCCTGGTTCAGCAGATTGTCGGGGTCGAAGATGACCTTCAGCTCCTTCATCGCGGCGTAGGCCTTGTCGCCCCACTCGTACTTCACGAAGGGGGCCATGTTGCGGCCCGTGCCGTGCTCGGCCTTCAGCGAGCCGTCGTAGTCCTCGACCACCAGGCGGGCCACGTCGCGCATCATCTCGGCGTAGCGCGCCACCTCCTCAGGGCTCTCGAAGCTCTGGTTCAGAATGAAGTGGTAGTTGCCCTCGAAGGCGTGGCCGTAGATGCAGGCATCGGCATAGCCGTGGTCGGCAATGAGCTGCTGCAGCCGCACCGTGGCCTCGGGCAGCACCTCGATGGGGAAGGCCACATCCTCGATGAGGCACGAGGTGCCCACGGGGCGCGTGCCGCCCACGCTGGGGAAGATGCCCGAGCGGATGGCCCAGTACTGGCCGTAGACCTTCGGGTCTTCGGTGAACTGGGCGGGCTGGTACAGCCGGAACTGGGCCAGGCACTGCTGTATGGCGGCTATCTTCTGTAGCAGCTGGTCGTGGGTGGTGGCCTTCGTCTCGGTGAGTATGGCCGTCAGGTTGTGGTAGTCGCCGGGGGCCACGCCAGCTATCCTGCCCTCGTCGACGTCTTTCTTGTACTGCAGGAACACGGGGTCGTCGACGCTGCTGAGCGACTTGTAGTCGAGCATCTCGGCACTCTTCACCATGAGCTGTTCGGCACTCATCAGCAGGTCTTCGTCGCCCGCCTTCAGCTTCTTCATCGCTACCACGGCCTCGCAGCTCTCCCTCATAGTGAGGAAGTAGACCATGGCCGATGCCTTGAAGGGGTAGTCGCTCAGGGTGCGCATGGTGACCTCAGAGAGGAAGGCCAGCGTGCCCTCGCTGCCCACCATGGAGTGGGCAATGATATCGAAGGGATCGTCGTAGGCCAGCAGCGGGCGCAGGTTCAGTCCCGTTACGTTCTTAATACTATATTTCTTGCGTATGCGCGAGGCCAGCTCCTCGTCGGCCCTCACGCGGTCGCGCAGCTGCTCTATCTGCCGCAGGAAGCCGGGGTGGCTCTGGCAGAAAGCCTGGCGGCTCTGTTCGTCGCCGGTGTCGAGCAGGGTGCCGTCGGTCAGTATGATGCGGGCCGAGAGCAGCATGCGGTCGCTGTTGGCATGAACGCCGCAGTTCATGCCCGAGGCGTTGTTCACCACAATGCCGCCCACCATGGCACTGCCTATGGAGGCAGGGTCGGGGGGGAATACCCGTCCGTAGGGCTTCAGAATCTCGTTCACTCGTGCACCCACGATGCCAGGCTGCAGGCGTATGCTCACCTCCCGGCCCTCCTGGCTGGTCTCTACCCGGTACTTCTCCCAGTGCTTGCCAGCCACGATGAGCACGCTGTCGGTGCAGCTCTGGCCCGAGAGCGACGTGCCGGCAGCACGGAAGGTGTAGGGCAGCTTGTGCTTCTTGCAGCACTTCACGATTTGCGCTACCTCGGCCTCGCCGTCGCTGCGCACCACCACCTGGGGTGTCTGGCGGTAGAAGCTGGCATCGGTGCCCCAGCCCAGCGTGCGCAGCTCGTCGGTATAGATGCGCTCTGCAGGCATAAAGCCCTTGAGCTCGCTGATAAATGCTTCGTAGTCCTTCATATTATAAGTGGTAAGTTAAATCACGTGTAGTCCCAGGAACACCATGAGGCCGTTCATCAGGATCCAGAAGATGGCGAAGGGCATGGTCTTGCGCATAATGTCGCCATCCTGGCCCTCCATATCGCAGGCGGCGGTGGCAATGGCAATGCTTTGCGGCGAGAGCAGCTTGCCGCCCTCAGAGCCCGCACAGTTGGCAGCGGCCAGCCAGTTGGTCTCGTTGCCGCTCACACCGAAGAACTGGGCATCGTTCACCAGTCCTAACTGCCCGGCAGCGGCGGCTTGCAGCTTGCCGAAGAGAATGTTGGCCGAGGTGGCCGAGCCCGTGACGAACGTTCCGATGCTGCCGATGAGGGGCGCAAAGAAAGGATAGGCAGAGCCGGTTACGGCCACCAGTCCCGTGGCAATGGCGAGCGTCATGCCCGTGTTGTTCATCAGCATGGCCAGCGCCACGAGGCAGCAAATGGTGAGTGCCGTCTTCTGCAGGTTCACGGCGGTCTTGGCCAGCATCTTCATCAGTCGGCCAAAGCTCAGCCCCTGTATCATGCCGCCTATCACGGCACCTAAGAATATCATCAGACCGGCGTTCGACAGCCATCCGAACGAGAAGGTATTGCCGATGACCGGCATATCGAACTTCGTGACCAGCGTAGACTTCAGCAGTTCGTTCATGGGCGGCACGATCTTGCTGCTGATCAGAATGAAGAAGATGATGAGGCCGTAGACGCTCCAGGCCTTCAGCGTCTTTGCCGTGCCAAACGTCTTGTGCTCCACGTGCACCTCGTCGCCAGGCTTCTCGTCGCGTATGAAGAGCTTGTTGTAGACGAGCATCGCGATGATGGCGGCCACCGAACCCAGGATGGCGGGTGTCTCGGGGCCCAGGAAGAAGGCGCAGCAGAACTGCACGATGATGGAGCAGGTGCCTACGAACAGGGCGATGGTGACGTTCTTCACAATCTTCGTGCGGTCGGTCATCATCAGGATGAGGAACGGCGTGATGTAGAACATGAGCGACAGCTGCAGGATGATGAACGTGGCCACCTCGCAGAGCATCTCGGGCGAGGCCGTGCCGTCGGCCACCTGGTTGGCCAGCGTGGTGGCGGGCAGGCCCACGGCTCCGAAGCCCACGGCCACCGTGTTGGCCACCAGACAGATCACAGCCGAGAACATAGGCTTGAAGCCCAGACCAATAAGGATGGCTGCCGGTATGGCCACTGCCGTGCCGAAGCCGGCCATGCCCTCGAGCACGCCGCCGAAGCCCCACGTGAGCAGCAGCACCAGCAGGCCCTTGTCGCTGGTCAGCTGTATGAACTGCGTCTTGATGGTCTCAATCTCCTTCGTCTCGCACAGAATGTTGTAGCTGAAGATGGCACAGATGATGATGAGAATAATGGGGAAGCAGGCCTTCAGCAGACCTTCGACCACCGACCAGAGTGTGATGCCATAGATGCTGGCCCCCGCATATTTCTCGGGCACGATGCCCATGGCGGGGGCGGCGAAGAGTGCCAGCAGAATGGTGACGATGAGGGTGATTAACGCGCTTTTCCAGCCTGATACCTTCAAGCCCATCATAAGCACAAACAGCAAGACGATGGGAATTACTGAAATGAGTGCAGCCATAAGGATTATTAGTTTTGAGGTTATTATTATATAAGTTTCAGCTGTAAAGTGCTTAACAAGATGCCACAAATATACAACAAATTTGCTGTTTTTTATCTATTTTATTCGTGTTTTTAGATATTTTTCACTAACTTTGCGCCAAATAACCACGAAATATGAACTTCAGCATTAAGCATCCTGAGAACGAAGGCGGTATGAACGACCGCATTCGCCGTCTGCGCCAGCAGAACTTCGACACGCCCACCACGCTCAGCATAGAGCGCGCGCTCATAGAGACCGAGTTCTACAAACAGCATTACGGTACCATGCCCACGCCCATCCTGCGGGCCCGCAACTTCTACGAGATATGCAAGAAGAAGACCCTCTACATTGGTCCCGACGAGCTGATCGTGGGCGAGCGTGGCCCCGTGCCCAAGGCCGTGCCCACGTTTCCTGAGCTGACGTGCCACTCGGTGGAAGACCTGCACACGCTGGACCAGCGCGAGCTGCAGAGCTACCACATATCGCAGCAGGACATCGACACCTACGAGCGCGAGGTCATACCCTACTGGCAGGGCAAGACGCAGCGTGAGCGCATCTTCAACCACGTCAGCCATGAGTGGCAGGAGGCCTACCACGCCGGCGTGTTCACCGAGTTTATGGAGCAGCGTGCCGCCGGCCACACGGCCATGGACGGCAAGATGTACCACACGGGCCTGCTCGACCTGAAGGCCCGCATAGAGAAGCGCATCAGCGAGCTGGACTACATCTACGACCCCGAGGCCACCGACAAGCAGCAGGAGCTGGAGGCCATGGCCATCTCGTGCGATGCCGCCATCCTCTTTGCTGAAAGGCATGCCGAGCTGGCAGAAAAAATGGCCGATGACTTAGAGGCCCAAGAGCCCTATGAGTCCAATAAGACCTATAGGCCCCATTCCCCCCATTCCCAGAGAATCGCCGAGCTTCGCAAGATAGCCTCGGTGTGCCGCTGGGTGCCAGCCCACGCCCCGCGCGACCTGTGGGAGGCCATACAGATGTACTGGTTCGTGCACTTAGGCACCGTGACCGAGCTGAACGGCTGGGACTCGATGAACCCCGGCCACCTGGACCAGCACCTGTGGCCGTTCTACGAGCAGGGCCTGGCCGACGGCTCGCTGACCCGCGACCAGGCCAAGGAGCTGCTCAGCTGCCTCTGGATCAAGTTCAACAACCAGCCCGCACCGCCCAAGGTGGGGGTGACGGCACTGGAGAGCGGCACCTACAACGACTTCACCAATATTAATATAGGCGGCGTAGACCGCCAGGGACGCAGCGCGGCCAACGAGCTGTCGTTCATGATCCTGGAGATTCAGGAAGAGCTGCACCAGCTGCAGCCGGGCCTCAGCATCCATATTGCCGAGAACACGCCCGACGACTTCCTGCTCGAGGGCATCCGCGTCATTCGCCAGGGCCACGGCTACCCCAGCATCTTCAACCCCGACACCTACGTCAGGGAGATGACCCGCGCCGGGAAGGCCCTCGAAGATGCCCGCGAGGGCGGCTGCTCGGGCTGCATCGAGGTGGGAGCCTTCGGCAAGGAGGCCTATCTGCTCACCGGCTATCTGAACACGCCGAAAATCCTGGAGATAACCCTGAACAACGGCACCGACCCCGAGACGGGCAAGCAGCTGGGCCTGCAGACGGGCGATCCCCGCCAGTTCAAGACCTACGATGAGCTGTATGATGCCTGGCACCGCCAGATGGTGTACTTCGTCAACCTGAAGCTCAGCGTCAACAACTACATAGAGCGTATGTTCTCGCTCTACGCCCCCGCCACGTTCCTCAGCCTCTTCATCGACGACTGCATAGAGAAGGGCCGCGACTACTATAGCGGCGGGGCCCGCTACAACACCACCTACATTCAGTGCACGGGCCTGGGCACCATCACCGACAGCCTCTCGGCCCTGAAGAAGCACGTCTTCGAAGACAAGAGATATACGATGGACCAGATGCTGGAGGCGTGCAAGAACAACTGGGGGCAACAGGGGCTTATGCGTGCCTACATTCGCAACCACACCCCCTTCTTCGGCAACGACGACCCGTATGCCGACGAGATTGCGGTGCGCGTCTACGACGACCTGGTGCAGGCCATCGAGGGGCGGCCCAACACGCGCGGCGGCCAGACCCACCTGAACATGCTCTCGACCACCTGCCATAACTACTTCGGCTCGGTGTGCGGAGCCACGCCCAATGGCCGACTGGCCCACTTCGCCATCAGCGACGGCACGTCGCCCGCCCACGGTGCCGACAGCCACGGCCCCACCGCCGTCATCAAGTCGCTGGGCAAGCTCGACCAGACCAAGAGCGGCGGCACGCTGCTCAACGTGCGCTTCGTGCCCAATCTGCTGCGCCGCGAGCAGGACATGCAGAAGGTGGCCAGCCTGGTGCGCACCTACTTCAAGTTCGGCGGCCACCACATTCAGTTCAACATTGTAGACACCGACACGCTGCTCGACGCCCAGCGGCACCCCGACAACTACCGCGACCTGCTGGTGCGCGTGGCGGGCTATAGCGACTACTTCAACGACATGACCCTGCAGCTGCAGAACGAGATCATAGCCCGCACCGAGAATGACGAAATGTAACGTTTTCGACATCAAGCGCTACGCCATCAACGACGGGCCGGGCATACGCACCACCATCTTCATGAGCGGCTGTCCGCTGCGCTGCGTATGGTGCCACAACCCCGAGTCGTGGGACGCCCTGCCGCACAAGACCTATAAGCAGAAGAGGTGCATGGGGTGCCAGTGCTGCGTGCAGGCCTGCCCCCAGGGAGCCATCGCGCTCACGCCGCAGGGCATCCGTCCCGCTGAGGGCGTGGAGTGCCTGCGCTGCGGGCGGTGTGCCGAAGCGTGTCCTACCAAGGCTATGGAAATGTGTGGACGGTCGTGGACCATCGACGAGCTGATGGCCGAGATTGAGAAGGAGCGCGACGTGATGACTATGAGCGGTGGCGGCGTGACGCTGTGTGGCGGCGAGCCGCTGTTCCAGCCCGAGGCCACGCTGGCCATCCTGCACGAGCTGGGCCGCCGACAGCTGCACCGCACGGTCGACACCACGCTCTATGCCGCCCCCCGTGTGGCAGAGGCCGTGGCCCAGAGCAGCGACCTACTGCTCGTAGACCTGAAGCTGATGGACTCGCGGCAGCACCAGTGCCTCACGGGCGTGCCCGTAGAGCCTATCCTGAGCAACCTCGCCCTGGTGGCCAGGCTTGGCAAGCCCTTCTACATACGCATTCCCCTGATCGAGGGCATCAATGCCAGCCCCGCCAACATCGAGGCCACCGCCGCCTTCCTCCTCAGCATTCTGCCTGCCGGAGGCGGCCCGCTGCAAGGCATCAACCTGCTGCCCTACCACGACGTAGGCCGCGACAAGCACCAGCGCCTCTGGTCTCAGTACAACCCCGAAGCCATTCCCATGGCCGCCCCAACGGAGGCCACCGTGCAGCGCTGCATCGACCAGTTTGCCGCCCACGGCCTCACCGCCACCGTAGGGGGCTGACACTAGAAAAAAATCAATATTTTACGACCACTGGCTCGCCGTGAGGGTCGAAATCAGCAAGATACTGGCCGCTGCCGGCCTGATAGACAGCCAGGGGGCGACCGCCCTGACTGATGCTCACCACCGGGCGTGAGCCCAGCAGCAAGGTGAGCGGCATGGAGAAAACTTCGCGAGGAAGCGAGCAGCGGGGCCGGACGATCAAGACGTTCGGCCCTGCTTCGTCGATGGTGAGCTGCACGTTGTCGCGCTCACGAATATAGGCCGCCACATCGTGGAAGGTAGCCACCCACACACGGTCTTGCACCGAGGCTATGTAGTCCCAGTGGCTCCATAGCACCTGTGGGTCGGCGAAATGGTCGTAGCCCATGGCTATGCCGTGGGTCATACCCACGCCCCACTCGCCCCGCTCCACAAGCCCTTCCACCCAGCGGGTCAGCCAGGCCGAGTCGCGCTTGGCCCCGATGGCTATCTGGAAGGTGCGGCTGCCCACGCGGCCCTGCTCGCAGAAGGCGGTGGTGGCCGAGTCCTTGCCGTTGCCGGGGTAGAAGTAGGTGCGTGGCCGCTGCCCTATGTGCTCCATAATGGCGCTGTCGTTGCGCTCTACCTCATGGCGCAGCTGCTCGGCGCTGAGCTTCGTCACCTTCTTGTGCTCCCAGCCATGGCTGCTTATCTCCTGCCCGTCGGCAGCCATCTCGCGCAGCATTTCCCACGTCATGCAGGGCGTGCCGCTGATACCCATCTGCCTGTCCTGACTGCTGTGCACCATGCCGCCCACCTTCGAGCCTATGACGGCAAACGTGGCCTTCAGCCCGCGCTGCTTCAGCTGGGGGAAGGCCAGCGTGTACTGGTCTTGCAGTCCGTCGTCGAACGTGTAGCTCACCGCTGCCTGCCGGTTGCCCCAGTAGCGGGCCACGCCTACTGGCTGCTGAGCCGCTGCCCCCATGGCAGTGCCAGCAGCCAGGATTAGTAATAGAATGTTTCGCTTCATCACGTAAGTATGCCCTTATCAAGTTATGGCTGCAAAGTTACGCAATTTTTCCGAATTACCACACGAGGACGGTTGCCTTTCTGGCCCAGTCTGCGGCCCAGCAGGTCGTAGGCGGGCTGGCTATCGCCCAGGCCATCGGCCATGGGCACCCCACCGATGCCCGTTGCAGTGCCCTTCAGGTCGAACTCCACCACCGTCTGTCCCTTCTCCAGGAAGAACGAGAAGTCGGCACGATACACACCGCCGCTGTAGTTCTGTGCCCGGTAGTAGTAGGTGCGCCCGGCTATGAGCTGGCCATTGTCTACCTTGCTGGTCATCAGCGAGTCGCGGTAGATGGTGACGGAAGGCTTCAGCCCGTTCACCTCGCGGAACTCCACGGTGGTCAGCAGGTCGCTGCCCAGGTAGAAGCCCGTCTCGGTGGGCTGGTTATAGCCTATCTGCTCGTTCAGGGCCGACATTTCGTAGTGATGATCCAGCAGCAGACAGGGGAAACGGTAGTCGGTGGGGTACCAGGTAGAGAAAATCTTCAGGCAGGTCTCAGCCGAGTCGGTATAGATGATTTCCTCGCGCCAGTCGCCAAAGAGGTCGGCATAGAGGCAGGGGTTCTCCTTGGTGCCGTTGATGGCCTTGGCGTTGAAGTACTGCGCCCGCAGGGGCCGCCGCTCCTTGCCATCGCTCAGGCTGTGCTGCGAGAGCTTCACGCCGTCCATGAGCTGGCGGTTGAGCGAGCCAGTGAACCACACCGTCATATTGGTCGAGGCGGGCTTGATGGCCTTGCCGTCGCTGGTAGTCTTGATTTCGCGACCGTCGCTGGTCATGATGTTGCCACCATACCACCACATTTCGCAGCCGGGATATTCGGGGAAGACGTCGGCCACGCAGCACTTGCCCACATCGTCGGTCGACTTGTTGAACCACAGCGTCTCGCCGGTGCTGGCATCGCGCAGGGCAGCCCCATAGTTACCAAACTCGTAGCAGGCCCAGATCTCCAGTCCCTCGCGGTCGGGCAGGAAGTCGCCCACGTGCAGGGCATCGCCGTGGCCATAGCCCGTGAAGGCCTTGTCTTCAGCAGCCCCGTAGAGCACGGTCTCCCGCCCACCCTTCGAGCCCGACACGTAGCGGGGCGTGCCGTCGCTGTTCAGCGTCATCGAGCCGTAGCACATCTCATCGAGCCCGTCGCCATCCACGTCGCACACGAAGAGCGAGTGGTAGCCCTGCGCCCCGTAGTTGGCACAGCCCTCGTCGTCGCTGTCGAAGTGCCAGCGGCGTGCCAGCTTGCCGCCGGTGAAGTCCCAGGCCTCTACCACGCTCTTGGCGTAGATGCCACGGGCTGCGAGAATGCTGGTCACGTTGTGGTCACAGCGTATCACCCCCACACGAATGCTGTTGGCCCGCTTCCAGTAGTCGTCGCCCCAGGTCTCGCTGCTCTTGCCCGTGGGAATGAACTCCGTGCGGTCCAGGCAGCGGCCCGTCAGGCCGTCGACCACGCACAGGAACTCGGCCATGCCGTGTCCGTGGGTGGTGGTATAGGTGCGGTAGTCGGTGCGGCCGTCGCCATTCTCGTCGCCTATCTCCTCGCCGTCGCCGAAGATGGCCCCCTCGCTCAGTCTGAGGGCCACCTCGCAGCGCCCGTCGCCATCCAGGTCGTAGACGGCAAAGCTGGTGCTGTTGCCCGTCTCGATGTTTGGACCCGAGAAGATGCGCCACAGCAGCGTGCCGTCGAGCTTGTAAGCCTCCCAGATGGTGGTGTGGCGAATCTCGCGGCGGTCATCGTCAGACAGTCCATCGTTCACCAGCAGGCGGTCTTCGGTGCGTGCGCCCCGCTTCAGGACTATCTCAGGCAGTCCGTCGCCGTCCAGGTCGCCATAGCTGCAGTCGTTCACCTTATAGATAAAGCCCTGCGGCGTGCCGCTCCAGTTCTGCAGGGGCAGGCTGACGTAGGGCACGCCCTGCTGCAACTGCTCCTTCGCGATGGTGTAGCGGGCCAGCACCTGCGTCTGGCCCTTG
Organism: Prevotella sp.; assembly: GCA_017478085.1. Lineage (GTDB taxonomy): Bacteria > Bacteroidota > Bacteroidia > Bacteroidales > Bacteroidaceae > Prevotella. Next base: position 23,945 of record JAFVEE010000016.1, read on the forward strand.
TAGCACAGCTCGTAGGTGATGTCGCGGCTGAAGTCGCGATACGTATCCTGGAAGCAGGTCGAGGCTATGATGCCGTTCTGCCCGCTCACCTTCACGCGGCTGCCGCCTTCGGGCTGCCGGTACAGATCGAAGGCCGTTTCATAGTCATCGCCGGGCATCATGCGCCAGCTCACCAGGATCTTGCCCAGCGTGGGCTGGTACTCAGCATCCTTCGTGGGATAGATAGATTCACTCACGTTGTTGATGCTGGCCCACAGGCAGCGGTTCTCGCGATAGGGTGTGGTCTCGTCGGCCAGGGCCGTCGTTGGTGCCAGCAGGGCCGGCAGAAGCAGTAGGGTAGCAAGTCGTTTCATTGTCTGTTTGGTTGTTTTAAGTTTTCTGGTGGCAAAGTTACGCCCTTTCCCCTTGCCAAACGTTCGTTTTCGTTCGCAAGCGTTCATATTTATACAATTTAGTGGGTGTAGAACTCGTGCATAACCTGCCAGGCCTGCTTGCGCTGCCCTTCGCTGGAGATGAGCCCCTTGCGGTTCCACCCCTCCTGGTATTGCGGATGCAACCGGGTGGGCGAACGGAAGTCGAAGAGCAGCCAGGGCGAGATGCCGCAGAGGTTGGGTATGAGCGAGAACATCGTGAGGTTGTCGCGATAGAGCTGCGCCTGGTATTCCTCACTCCAGCTGCTGGCCACGTCGGCAGCACCGTGCTGGCCGTAGAGGGCCTCGCCGCCAAACTCCGAGATGAAGAGTGGCTTCCCCTCGGCCACACGCCATGCTATTTCGTCAGGCTTTCTTGACCAGCGCGAGTACCAGCCCATATAGCGGTTGATGCCGATGACATCGAGCTGGCCGACCATCTCGTCATCGAGCGTGAAGAGCCCCGTCTTCGCATCGAAGGTGACGGTGTTGAAAGCCGCACAGTACAGGCGGGTGGTGTCCATCTCCCTGCCCGTTCGCAGCAGTTCCTGCAGAAAGGCATTGCGACTGGCCGACTGTGTTGTCTCGTTGGCTACGCTCCAGAAGCAGTTGGCACAGCGGTTATAGTCGCGGCGAATGGTTTCGCGCACGATGTGCTCGTTCTGCTGGTAGTGGGCCAGTCGCACCATGTTGCATCCCAGCGCCTTGGCCTCGCCTACCAAGTAGCGGGCATCGGCCAGACTATGGGCACGCCGCTGCTGCTGCGGAATCTCCTCGTGGAAGGATATGCTCTTCAGGAATGCAGCTTCTTCACCCTTATGTCGGCAGTAGCCACACCTTCGGTGTTCGCCGTCAGCCTGACGGTCTTCTTTAGCTCGGGGATGCTGAGCGTCACTTCTTTGGCAACGGGTTCTGAGAGCTGAATGCGGGCGTGAACCACGTCGGGCAGATGGCGGTCCAGCTGTATCTGGTATTCACTGACGAACAGCCGTGGCACGCTGACCAGCAGCACGTCGCGTGTAATGCCGCCATAGTTCCACCAGTCGAAGGTCATGGCTGGAATGGCATCGACCGTACGGCGGTTGTTCACCTGTATCACCAGGAAGTTGTCGCCCTCCTTCAGCTGATGGGTCACCTCTGTCTGGAAGCCCGTGAAGGCTCCTTGTAGGCATTAGGCGCAAGCCCCATCAACGAAATCATACAAAGAGTTCTGTTTTTGTACGTTTTCGCACAGAAACGGATGAAAAGAGACGTGGGGGCGGCCGCAGCGCCGTAATTTTGCGGCAGAAACAAAATACAAGCGCAACAATGATGAACCTAAGACGAATCCTCGGCCTCGCGCTCCTCGCGCTGAGCCTTTCTGCCCTGGCAGGCAACCGCTATAACTTTAACGCCGGATGGCTGATGAAAGTAGGCGACGACCACGCCGCCAGCCGTACCGACTATGACGACAGCCAGTGGCAGCAGGTCACGCTGCCCCGCGCCTTCAACCAGGAGGAGGCCTTCGCCCGCGCCATCGACGAGCTCACCGACACGGTGGTGTGGTACAGAAAGCATTTCACGCTGGCCCCCCGGGGACAAAAATACTTCATCGAGTTCGAGGGCGTGCGCTTCGCGGCGCAGGTGTTCCTGAACGGTCACGAGGTGGGCTGGCACGAAAATGGCGTGATGGCCTTTGGCATGGACCTTACACCTTATATAAATAAGGAAGGCGAGAATGTGCTGGCCGTGCGGGTAGACAACGACTGGAAGTACCGCGAGCGACAGGAAACGCTGAACCCACTGAGCGGCAAGCTCACGCATTCCGGCTACCAGTGGAACGACAAGAACTTCTACTGCAATTATGGCGGCATCAACAAGAACGTGTGGCTGCACGTGATGACGTCGGACATCTACCAGACGCTGCCGCTCTACTCGAACCTGGGCACCACAGGCACCTACGTCTATGCCACCGACATCGACGTGGAGTAGCGCAAGGCCACCATCAACGTGGCATCGCAGGTGAAAAACGATTCAAAGGAAGAGAAAGTAGTTTTTTTCAAAGTTTTAGTTAATAGTTGTATTAGTAGTGAGCAAGTAGCAAGTTTCGCCGGGCAGGCCGTGACGGTTGCACCCGGTGAGACGGCTATTTGTAAGGCCCAGGCCCCTGTCAGCGACCTGCATTTCTGGTCGTGGGGCTATGGCTACCTGTACGATGTAAAGACCGAACTTGTGATCGACGGTTCACCCGTCGACACCCAGATAACGCGCACGGGCTTCCGCAAGACGGCCTTCAAGGACGGCATGGTATGGCTGAACGACCGCGTCATCCAGCTGAAGGGCTTTGCCCAGCGCAGCACCAACGAGTGGCCAGCCGTGGGCATCTCGGTGCCAGCGTGGATGAGCGACTACTCGAACCGCCTGGCCCTGGAGTGCAATGCCAACCTGTTCCGCTGGATGCACGTCACGCCGATGAAGCAGGACATCGAATCGTTCGACCGCCTGGGGCTCATCCAGGCCATGCCGGCCGGCGATGCCGAGAAAGACGTGAGTGACCGCCGCTGGGGCCATCGCAAGGAGGTGATGCGCGATGCCATCATCTACAACCGCAACAACCCCTCAATCCTCTTTTACGAGAGCGGCAACGCCAACATCAGCGACGAGCACATAGCCGAGATGAAGCAGATTCGCGATGAGTACGACCCCTACGGTGGCCGTGCCATCGGCTCGCGCAATATGCTCGACTCGCGTGTGGCCGAATATGGCGGCGAGATGCTCTACATCAATAAGAGCGCCACCAAGCCCATGTGGATGATGGAGTATTGCCGCGACGAGGGCATTCGCCGCTACTGGGACGAGTACAGCTATCCCTACCACAAGGAGGGCGAGGGAAAGCTGTTCCGGGGCAACGTGGCCCTGAGCTACAACCACAACCAGGACCGCTTTGCCGTAGAGAACGTCGTTCGCTGGAACGAGTACTGGATGGCACGCCCCGGTCAGGGCCGCCGCGTCAACTCGGGCGGTGCCAAGATCATCTTCAGCGACTCGAATACCCACTTCCGTGGCGAGAAGAACTACCGCACCAGCGGCGATGTCGATGCCATGCGCCTGCCAAAGGACTCCTACTTCGCCCATCAGGCTATATGGGACGGCTGGGTAGATACCGAGCAGGAGCATACCTATATTGTTGGGCATTGGAACTATGGAGCCTCCCCCAGCCCCATTCCCGAGCAAAGCTCGCCTACCCGTAGCCTTTCCCAAGGAGGGGTGACCAAACCCGTCTACGTGGTTTCCACTGGCGACGAGGTAGAGCTGTTCCTTAATGGCAAGAGCCTTGGCAAGGGCAAGCGCAGCAACACCTTCCTTTTCACCTTCGACAGCGTGAGGTACGAGCCGGGCGTTCTGAAAGCCGTTTCCTATCGCTCCCCTCTTACCTCTCACCTCTCCCCTCTCAGTTCCCATCAGATTGAGACCGTGGGCGAGCCTGCCGCCATTCGTATGCAGTGGGTAGAAGCCCCCGAGGTGTTCCGTGCCGACGGTGCCGACATTCGCATGGCCGATGTCGAGGTGGTCGATGCCCAGGGCCGTCGCTGTCCGCTGGCTCACGATATGCTCCAGTTCTCACTGGAAGGCGAGGCCGAATGGCTTGGAGGCCTGAGCGGGCTGGGTGAGGATTCCCTCGACAACCGCGTGCTGAGCAAGGAACTGCCCATCGAGGCTGGCATCTGCCGCATTATGGTGCGCAGCACCACGAAGGCAGGACGGTTTACGCTCACGGCCAAGGCCGCAGGCTTTAAGGCGGCAACCCTGAGCGGCGTAACGACAGCCACTCCCGTAGAGGGCGGCTTCTACGTTGATGCCAAGGGGCAGCCCATCGAAGCCGCATGGGGCCGCGAGCTACCCGCGTACACCCAACGAGGCGAGACGCCCCGCAGCCCTTCCTATCGCAACCACCTCTCCACCGTGACTATTACCGGCATCGCCTCGCCCAGCGACACCACGGGCATCTGGACCGTCTGCGACGACAACGAGCAGACCAAGTGGCTGAGCGACGGCCTGCTGCAGCACTCGCAGCTGACCTTCAGCCTGGAGCATCCCGCCGCCATCAGCCAGGTGGCCCTGCGCCTCGACGGCTTCCGCAAGACCAGCTATCCGCTCGAGATCAAGGCAGGCGACCAGGTGGTATGGTCGGGCTATACCGACAAGACCCTGGGCTACGCCTACTGCCTGATAGAGAAGCCCGTCGTGGCCAGCACCTATACCATACGCATGCTGGGCCCCGCCACCGTGCAGGAAGCCTTTGCCGACATGACCGAGCTGGCTGCCAGGCAGACCGTGAGCACCAAGGCATCGAAGAGCGACCGCCTGGGCATCATCGAGATAGAGTTCAAGGAGTAGAAAAAAAAGTGCGAGGCCCCCAGCGCCTCGCACTTTCCCTATTATTTTACGATTACTTTCCTTTGGTCACAAATATAGATTCCGGCTGTCCTGGGCTGACCGACTGGCAGTCCTGAGAGGGTGTAGAGCCGATGGTCTGCGGCATAGGGCCTATGCTCATTGATGCCGCTGGCCTGAACAGGCGAAGCATCGCTCACCATAACCTTCGTAACGAAAACGCCACCGCCGATGATGCAGAAGTACATGTCCTGCGGATGAGTGAACGTGTCGCGGTACCACCACACATTCTTCTGCTGGTTGTACGAGGCCACGCCGCCCTGTATGCAGTCCAGGTACTGCTCGTACATAGTGTCGTAGGTCAGGCCGCGCTCTGCCGACGACTTCGCCGTGACCGACTCGATCGTCACGTATTGGCCCGGCTTCACTTTTGGCACAATGAGGTAGATGCCACTGGCATAAAGTCCGATGTTCTTGCCCGGATTGATGGTGGCACGGTTGGCACTGGCCTTGAAGAAGAGCCCCTCGGTCTCAGGAAACTTGTAGCCCGTCGATGTCTGCAGCTCCGTCGGCTCCGACCATGAGCCGCTGTAGCGATAGCCCCACTGGCTCAGTGCTGCCCACTTCTCGTCGGCCTGTATTTGCGCCAGCGACTCCTCGCTCCACGGCCTGGTGAAGTCCCACGACCGCTCGGCCTCTACCTCAATGTCGGTGTTGCCGCTATCGGCCGAAGGCTTCTTCGCCTCGATGGTCTCGCCCTCTACCAGGCCCAGCTCCACCAGCTTGTTGTACATCATCTTGCCCAGATACTCAGTGGCAGGCCCGTCGAAGTGCAGGTTGTCGCTGCGCAGCGTCACGTCGCTCATGTCGATGTAGTGCACGTTTGGATCCTCCCTTGCCACTTGCAGCTGAGCCTTCTCCACCGTGGCGTTGTACTGCGTGGAGCTGTGGCAGACGGTGCCGAAGATGAAAGGCAGCGTCCTGGCCCGCTCGTCGCCCGTTTTCTCGTAGATGGCCTGGCGCATGTAGGCAATCATCGTCTTGAAGTTCTCGTAGTACTGGCCAGCGGCATTGCGGTCGCTCTCACCCTGATGCCACATAATGGCCTTCACCTCGTAGCCCTCGTCAAGTTTCGAGAGCGTGCCGTCGACCAGCGAGGCGAAGCCCTCGGTCAGGTTCTTGGTCAGCGAGTTGTTGTTGGCGTATGCTGCCTGAGTGATGTCGTCGCCCTTGTAGGCATAGTGCGTCTGCATCCACTCGGCATCGGCATACCAGATGGGCAGTTTCTCGGCGGTCACCCCCGGGGCAATGGCTGTGCCGCCGTAGGCACACTTCACGGCATAGAACGGGCGTTGCAGGGCCTGCTCTATCCAGTAGTTGGCCACGTCGCAGAAGGCGTAGCGCGTGCCAGGCGCAAACGTGCGCTCCTCGAAGGTCTTCTTCGACGGGTCGCCACAGATGCTTGCATACTTCAGATAGTGGTAGGGCGCGTAGGGTGCCTGTCCCACCATCATGTAGTCGGGCAGGTTCTGTACATACTCACGGCCATCGGCATTCGACTGGCCGGCATAGAGAAACACTGAGGCTGGCCGGGTCTGGGCCGTGCCTGTTGCTGCAAGAAGCCCCCCAAGGAGCAGAGACAATAGACGTTTCATAGTTGTTGAGTCGTTAAAGATTCTGTTATGTTTTGTACTTTTATGCTGCAAATATACATCATTTCGGCCAAAAGCCCCGTCCAAAATCATTCGTTTATTTGTTTTTTTGTACGTTCGTATAGTCGGTTTGAAAAATATTACTTAAATTTGCACCCGTATGAAGCGTTTCCTATTACTACTAAGCATCGTCCTCGTGCCCCTGTGGCTCGGTGCCAAGGAAGAGATCGTGAGTTTCAGGCTGTCGAGCCAGCAGGGACTGCCCGACAACAGCGTGCGCTACATGCAGCAAGCCCCGTCGGGCCAGCTGCTGCTGATGATGCACTACGATGCCTACAGCTACGACGGCTACTCGTTCCGCCGCTTGTCGCAGAACGACTTCGAGCAGCTGAAGGAGGCCTCGCTGCGCGACCACTCCATCGACCAGGAGCACGACCGTGATAACCTGGGCAACCGCGTGGTGATGAGCGATGGCACGCTGCTCTATACCGACCGCCAGACTGGCGAGCAGATACGGCTCGACGTGCTGCCACGGCAGTGGGAGAAGCTGACGCGCAACCTGAAATGCCGCGTGGTGACCGACCACGAGGGGCGCATCTGGGTGTCGCTCAACGGCTTCGGGCTCTACGTCTACAACCGCCAGACGCGCCAACTGCGCCACATTACCAAGGACGATGGCAGCCGCCTCATCGACACGAACTACCTGGTCTATATGATGCTCGACCGCGATGGCAACGTATGGCTGTCGGGCGAGCACTACGGCCTGGTATGCCTGCAAACCGTGAACCAGGGCTACGAGGTGCTGCGGCCCACCTACAGCACGGCTACCGACCGCAACGAGGAGGTGCGCATGATGACGCGACTGGCCGACGGGCGGGTGGTAATGGCCAACAACGAGGGGCGCGTGATGGTGGCCGACAGCCTGCTGCGGAACATCGCGCCACTGCCTACCGACGGCGAGAACTACATCTCGGCCACGCTCGACGCCACTGGCCGCCTGTGGCTGGGATCGAGGGTGAACGGCATCTACGTGGGCGGGCGACACTATGGCCGCGGGCGCACCGACTGCCTGCTGCTCGACAGCAGGCAGCGCCTGTGGTCGTGCGGAGTGCAGCGATCGGTATCGCTGCTCACGCTTACGCCCAGCGGGCAGTTCCGCGAGCAGACCTTCCTCGACAGCGTGGCCAACCTGCAGCCCCGTATGCTCATAGAAGACCATCGGGGCGACATCTGGGTGGCCACGGAGCAAGGCCTTTTCGCCTTGACAGAAAAGGGAGAGCCCACGCCCAGCGCGAGGCCCGTCGTAGAGGCACCGTTGCGCTGCCTTTTCGAAGACAGCCGCCACACTCTGTGGCTCGGCACGCTGACCAACGGCGTGCTGCGGGCCGACAACTCGAAGGGCCGCCCGTGGCCCGAGTTCCAGCGCCTGTGCCGTGCCGACGGCCTGGCAGGCGACGCCATACAGATGATTGCCGAAGACGGGCAGGGCCGCATCTGCATTGCCACCAAGACGGGATGCTCGGTCTGCGATGCCGGCACTGGCCGCATTCGCAGTCTTTACATCACCGACAACCCGCTGCGCAACTACTACGAGGAGAACAGCTGGGCCCTGCTCGCCGACGGGCGGCTGGCACTGGGCACGCTCGATGGCATCGTGGTGCTGCAGAACGACTGCGCCGCAGTCACCGAAGGCACGCACGCGGCCTGCGTGACCAGCCTCTACGTGAACGGCGAGGAAAGGCCGCTGCCCGCCGGTGGCTGGGAGGGTGCCCATACCGAGAACACGCTCACGCTTCACGCCTCTACCTTCAACTACCCCGCCTTGCAGCAGACCGACTATGCCTTCTTCCTTGAGGGCTACGACCGCGACTGGAGCGAGCCCTCGCCACTCAGCCAGACCAGCTACAAGCAGCTGTCGCCCGGCCACTACACGCTGCACGTGAAAGCCCGCGAGGCCGGTGGCGACTGGGGTCAGGAGTGTGTGGTGGCCATCACCATTCGCCCGCCGCTCTGGGCCACGTGGTGGGCCTACCTTATTTATATAATGCTGGCCGTCATCATCGGCTATACGCTCTACCGCCACCTGCGCCACCTGAACGCGCTGCACCAGGCCGTGGCCGTAGAGAAGCAGCTCACGGAGTACAAGCTGAAGTTCTTCACCAACATCTCGCACGAGTTCCGCACGCCGCTCACGCTCATACAAGGGTCTATGGACAAGCTGCGCCAACTGCCCGACACCCCCTCGTCGGCCCGCCAGCCGCTCAGCTCCATGCAGCGCAACGTAGACCGCCTGCTGCGCCTCATCAACCAGCTCCTGGAGTTCCGGCGCATGCAGAACAACAAGCTGTCGCTCGCACTCGAGGAGACCGACGTGGTCAGCTTCGTCTACAACATCTGCCAGACCTTCCACGACACGGCCGAGCAGCAGGGCATAGCCCTCTCGTTTGTGCCTGCCATGAAAAGCCACACCATGTTCATAGACCGTGGCTTCATCGACAAGGCCGTCTACAACCTGCTCTCGAATGCCTTCAAATATACGCCAAAGGGAGGGAACGTGACGGTTTATATTAGAGGGGAGAGGGGAGAGGTAAGAGGTGAGAGGTCAGAAGTGAGAGGTCAGAGGTCAGAAGTGAGAGGTGAGAGGTCAGACCAGCAAAACTATTCTCTTACCACTCCCCTCTCCCCTCTCCCCTCTGACCACTCTCCTCTCCCCTCTCTAAACATCGTGGTTTCAGACACCGGCGTGGGCGTGCCCGAGGATATGCGCGAGAAGATCTTCGACCGCTTCCAGCGCGGACAGATAGGGCGCGACTCGCTGGGCATCGGCCTCGACCTGACGGCAGAGCTCATACGCACCCACCACGGCACCATACGCTGCGAGGCCAACCCCGGCGGCGGCAGCATCTTCACCATTGCGCTGCCCACCGACAAGAGCGTCTACAGTGAGAGGGACTTCCTCTCGGAGAAAGCCCCCCACAAGGAAGACCAGACCGACGAGCGGCGGGGCTTTACCGAGGCCGTGCGCGAGGCGCAGGTAGAGCCTATGAACGACCACCGCGTGCTCGTGGTAGAAGACGATGCCGAGATTCAGACCTACCTGCGCCACGAGCTGGGCCGCTACTTCCAGGTCGCAGTGGCCAGCAATGGCGAGGAGGCACTTCAGCTCCTTGAGAGTGGAGAGCTGAGTACGGAGAGAGCGGTGGTGGTGACCGATGTGATGATGCCGCGCATGAACGGCTACGAGCTGCTGAAGCGCATCCGTCAGAACGCGGCCACAAAGCACCTGCCCGTGATCATGCTCACCGCCCTCGATGCCGAAGACCAGCAGGTGCGCGGCCTGGAGGCGGGGGCCGATGCCTATATAGCCAAGCCCTTCAGCCTGCAGCTGCTCCTGCTGCAATGCCGCAACCTGCTGCAGCGCGGCGACAGGATGAGGGATGCACTGGCCGTGGCACCCCCGCAGGGCGGGCAGCGGCTGTCGCCCGAGATCATCACCGAGGAGCGCGACCACCGTCTGCTGGCACAGCTCTCGGTCTGGGTCGACTCGCACCTGGCATCGCCCGACCTCTCTGTCGACCGCTTTGCCGAGGATATGGGCTACGGTCGCACCACCTTCTACGGCAAGCTGAAGTCGCTTACCGGCCAGACCCCCAACGAGTACATCAAGGAGCGCCATCTGCAGCGGGCTGCCGAGTTGCTGCAGGATGACCACGTCACCGTGGCCGAGGTGGCCTACCAGGTGGGTATGGGCACCCCGCAGTACCTGAGCACCGTCTTCAAGAAACGCTTTGGCATCACGCCCTCGCAGTACCAGAAGGGCGAATAACCCTGCATATTACAACGGAGCCTTCGTTGCCCAACAACGATGGCTCCGTTACCCAACAATGGAGGCCCCGTTAGTCCGCAACGCAGGCTCCGTTATACAACAATGGAGGCTCCGTTGCAAAAGTGCTGAATTTTCAGCCCTGACGCTCATGATATTCTTCTATGTGCTTTACAAAAATCAAAAGCAACAGAGATAAGAACGTTTCTCTACCTTTATTTTGCTGAGTGTGGGAGTTTCATTGCCACAGCGGTTCGTTCTCCCATCCGCGGGGGAAGCCCATCATGGAGGGTTGCACACTGGGATATTTCGTCAGAAGAGATTTGAAGTCCTGAACAAAAGTGTTCTGGGGATTGATGCTGTTGAGCCAATAGGCGATGCAGCAAAGTTGAGGATAAAGACGGTCGATTGGAAAATTGAAATTGGTTATCCATCGCTGGCGCATCCGTGACGTTATCTTTGGACGCACGGCAAAGTGTGCATTCCAAAGTCGGGCATGGTGGGCACAATAGTTGCGGACGATGGTGAGACTTTCCAGCCAACTGCGCAGATATTCGTGCTGGGGCATGTCGAAATCGCGGGCCACACGCTTCATCAGGTTGAAGTCGTTCATGTTGTTGTAGAGTTTGGAAAGCGTGCCGAAGGAGGCCACTTCAAGTGTCTTCCATGAGGGTGGGAATTCGGGTGAGTCGTATTTTCTGAAATGCTCCAGAATGAACTCGTCGCGGCAACGTCCTAACTCTGTGCGCAGAGATTCCAGATTCTTGTTGTAGCGGTATTCATTGGCTGCAAGCGTGGAGTCCATAAACCAGAAGGAGCCGTAGGTCATGGCAAAGTGCTGGTTGATTTTTGTCCTTGAAGCAATCTCAATATGCTGCAGGGCGTTAAACACCAAAGAGCGCAGTTCGCTGTCGAAATTGTAAAGTGTCAGTACAGAAGAGAATCTGCTTCCGCTTCGGAAACGATGTATGTGGCTGTTCTCTTCCATAATGCGCCAGTAACTGGCAAGACGGAAATAGCTGATGTGATTGAGGACGCTCAGTGCTTCGTCCTCGTTTTCAAAAATAAGCCCCCGCTGTTTCAGTATGTTTATCTGTTCAGCGAGGGTAATGGGCTGCTTATTATATTCCATATAAAAAGAAACGTCCCACCCTGGTCCGCTGGTCTTGCGACGAGAAGCGTGGTGGGATTTGTTGCTGCAAAAGTACTGCTTTTCTCTGAGACAGCCAAACAATTTGAAGGAAAATGTTAGTTTAGCGGTGTATTTTTCAGTTTTTCAGTTCCAGAACGTGGAGGGGAGGATGCCCAGATGGTGCTCCATGTAGTTGGTGAAACTGGAGATGGAGGGGAAGCGGAAGTCGTCGGAGATTTGCTTCAGGGGCAGCGACGGGAAATGCAGAAAAAAGTTGTGCCAGCACTTTACTGCACTGGCACAACCCGCATAAGCATTATTGACAAAAGTTGCGTGTTACCTTACGAAGAACTTCTTGCCGTTTACCACATAGAGGCCACGCTTCATGGCGCCTTGCTGCACGCGGCGGCCCTGCAGGTCGTAGACGGTACTATTCACTCTTTCATTATTCGTTAGACGCGCAGCGTCGCTGATGCCCGTGACGTCGGCGTAGGTGATGCCCACATAGCTGATGCGCAGGGTGGAGTTGCTGCTGCCCAGATAGAACTCAAGGGCACCGGGGGCGGTCATGGTGAAGGTGGTGCGCTGGTAGCCGTTCAGACCGTCCTGGTTGTCGTCGCGCGGCAGCTGGTTGCTGCTGTCCTTGCCACTCTTGGTCAGGGTGACGGTGGTGCCGTCGGCCTTCTGGTAGCTGGTGTTGGCCGAGGTGACGTAGAGGCCGTGGGAGGCATTGGCGAAGGCCCAGTCGACGACAACCTGGTCGCCCTCGTTCAGGCGGTCGATGCTCATCACCGTCTGGTTCTTGCCCGGCAGGTTCACCGTGAGGCCATAGTCGGCCAGCAGCTGCTCGGCCTTCTCAATATCCTCTACGAAGGGGGTGAACTCGGCATTCTGCTGCTTGAAGTAGCTGATGGCGCGGTTCATGCGCTTGGTCTGGTTGCTGATGGAGTCGATGTTGTGACTGCCGTCGTAGACGCTCTGCGAGCGGGCAATAGAGTCGGTGAGCAGCTGGCGGGCGTAGAAGTAGTGGTCGTCGGTGAGCAGCTGGCGGGCCTGGCCGATAGCGTCGAGCAGCTCCTGCTTGGCCTCGGCAAACTCGCGACCCATAAAGTACTCGTCGACTTGGTCCTGCGTCCAGCCGATGATGCGGAACGACTCTACGTCGAGGTCAACGTGGCAGGCCACGCTGTCGGCCAGGTGGAAGCCAATCTTCTGGGTACCGGGCTCGCTGAGCTGGCCGTAGGCATCGTAGAAGGTGGCCTTGGTGTGGTGTATGGGGTAGCAGTCGGCAGTGTCCATCATATCGCGCAGCATGGCGATGATATTCTCGAGCATCTCGTTTTCATTGGGGAAGAGCGGATTGTCAATATAGCCCTGCAGGCGGTCTATGAGCTTGTTCACCTTGCGGTCGTCGGCCATCGGGGTCACGTTCATCATCGTGAAGTTGGCAAAGCAGGTGCCAGTGTAGCTGCCGAAGATGTGCAGCACCACATAGCCATCGCTGGCGGCGGTGTAGCTGTACTCCAGCTTGCGCCATTCCTCGCCAAAGTCCTGCACCTTGGCAATGGCCACCTCGGGGGTGAGCGAGCCGTCGGCATTGTAGAAAATGTTCTGGTAGTTCTTCTTCTCGGTGGGGGTGATGGTGGTGGTCACGGTCTGGTCGGCCTTCACGTAATAAGAGATGTAGTAGCTCTGGCCTGCAATGACGGGCACCTTGCGCATCAGGGTGGTGGGGGTGCCGGGGCCGTCTTCCTTGTAGAGGACCATGAGGTAGTCGTTGCCATCGGGGCCGCCATGCTGAATGCTGAAGACCGAGGCTTCGAGCGGAGTGCCGCTGTCGGTAGTCCAGTCGGCATAGCCTTCGGCAAAGTTGCCGTTGCTGATCATGTTCTCGCCCGTGTTGATCTTGTAACGACCGTCGGCAGTGTAGACAAGGTCGCCGGCCTGCTGTGCGAAGCCGGTCAGGAAGAGGGCTGCAAAGGCGATGAGGGTAAAGATTCGCTTTTTCATAATTGTTTTTGTTTTATTGGTGAATAATTGTTGTTGGTGTTCGTTTCTGGTGGCAAAATTATAAAGACGGGGGGAGCAGGACTTACGAAATCATACGTTTTTGTATAATATCGTAAATGCAGGTGGCTTTTTTTCAGTAATTTTGCAGCAGAAACTTAAAACTCAACACGTAGCAATGAAAAAAATCTTAGCAGTATTGTTGGCCTTGATGGCCATTTCGGGTGCAGGCGCACAGACCACCGTCAATATTTCAGGGCAGTGGAAGTTCCGCTTTGCCAAGGACGCTGCCACTGCCGACGGGCTGGTGGCCGCAGGGTTCTATGAGAAGAATTACGACACGGCAGGCTTCGACGACATACACGTGCCGTCGAACTGGGCCGTGCTGGGCTATGAGGAGCCCGTCTACCGGGGATTCGCCGACGACCAGGCCAGCGAGGGTCTCTACGTGAAGCGCTTCACGCTGCCCGCCTCTTTCAGCGGCAAGCGCGTGCTGCTGCACTTCGGCGGCGTGTGGGCCTCGGCCGAGGTGTGGCTCAACGGCCAGTGGATAGGCCGCCACGACAGCGGCTACACCTCGTTTGCCTTCGACGTGACGGGCAAGGCCACGGCCAAGGGCGAAAACACGCTGGCCGTGCGCGTGAGGCAGGTGTGCCCCGGCTATAAGACCGACACCTACGACGACTGGACGCTGGGCGGCATCTACCGCGACGTGACGCTCGAGGCCCGCCCCCTGCGCCGCTGGATAGACCGCGTGACGGCCACGACCACCTTCGACAGCCAGTACCGCGATGCCACCCTGCAGCTGAAGATGATGGTGGCCGACGACCACAAGAACACGCTGCCGGGCAACTACCGCAGTCCGGGACTGCCCTACAAGCTGCACGTGGTGCTGAGCGACGCTGAGGGCCGCGCCGTGTGCGACGAGATGTACCACTGCGACTCGCATACGGCCAACTACCGCGAGCAGCTGCGCGAGCTGACCATAGCCAACGCGCGGAAATGGACTGCCGAGACACCTTATTTATATAAGCTGCGCGTAGACCTTTTGGAGGCCGACACCGTGGCGCAGACCTACGAGGAGCGCATAGGCCTGCGGCAGATTGAGACCCGTGGCGGCGTGCTGCGGCTGAACGGACAGCCCATCAAGCTGCGCGGCGTGAACCGCCACGACGAGTGGCCCTCCGTGGGCCGTGCCACCACCCGCGATCACTGGCTTAAAGACCTGACGCTGATGAAGCAGGCCAACATCAACTATATTCGTGCCGCCCACTACCAGCACGCCAAGGGCTTTATAGAAATGTGCGATTCCATCGGTATGTACGTGGGGGCCGAGGTGTCGCTGGGCGGTGCAGGCACCCGGATGTTCGACCCCGCGTTTGTGGCACCGGTGATGCTGCGGGCCTACGAGACGGTGACGCGCGACCGCAACAACCCCTCGATTATCTACTGGTCGGTGGGCAACGAGGATCCGCTGACCGACCTGCACCTGCAGGCCGTGAAGACGGTGAAGGCGCTCGACCCCACACGCCCCGTCTGCCTGCCCTGGGATGCCGACGAGACGCTGCCCGACGATGTTGACATACTGGCCCCGCACTACTGGACGGCGGCTCAGTACGACTCGATAGCCTCGCACTCCAAGCGCCCCATCATCACCACCGAGTATGTGCACGCCTATGGCGAGATGCGCTTCGGCGGTCTGGAAGACTGCTGGAAGGCACTCACCCAGCACCCCGCCGGAGCTGGCGGTGCCGTATGGATGTGGGCCGACCAGGGCCTGCGCACCCCCACGCCCAAGGACACGCAGAAGTATAAGAGCATAGAGCGTGACAGCCTGTACCTGCGACTGGACGGTGCCGGATGGGACGGCATCACCGACAGCTACCGCCACACCACCCGCGACTACGAGGAGGTAAAGGCCGTGTACTGCCCAGTCTATCCTCTCACCTCTGCCCTCTCACCTCTCCCCTCACACCTCTCCATCCCCTTCTACAACGGCTACGACTTCCTCACCACCGAGGGCATCACCATAGGCTATCAGGTGTTTGTCGACGGTAAGGAAACGGCACATGGCTCTGGCACCATCAGCGCCCTGCCCCACGGTACCGACACGCTGCACATAGCCCGGACGGGCATCAAGCAGCTGAAGCCTGGCCAGACGGCCTACGTGCAGCTCAGCATCAAGGATGCCACGGGCCACGAGATGGGGCGCAAGAGCGTCTTGCTGGCTCAGGAGCCTCTGGCACCTAAAGGCAAGGGTATGCGGTCTTTGGCCATCGACCCCCATACGGGTATGCCAGATGGCTTCCGTCCGGCTTTCTGGCATCAGCTGAACGAGGGCGACCAGATAATACGTGGCCGCATCAGTGGCGAGAAATACAAGACCAGTGTGCGCTCGGTCAAGACTGAGCTCACGGCTGAGGGCAGCGTGACGAAGAGCGAGGTCACCTATGTGGTAAACGACAGCAACAGCGTGGAGGCCAGCTACACATTTACGGCCACTCCCGATGGGGCAGTGCTCGTGGACTACTCGATGACGCCGCACGTCACGGCCAAGTACCTGCCCGTCATCGGTATCGCGATGAAGGCCAGGCCGCTGCAATGGCTCGGCCTGGGCCCGCAGGATGCCTACCCCAACAAGCAGGCGGCACCCATCCTGGGCCTCTACGATGCTGCCGGGTGGAGCGGCACCCGCGCCGCCTGCTGGCTCGACGTGGAGGGTGCCCGCATCAGCCTCACGCCGCAGGTAGGCAGCTACGGCTTCATTGACCGCGACACGCCCCAGAGCGGCGAGGTGCGCATCCTCTCGCACGTGCTGGGCCGCAGCGAGAAGGGCCGACTGAACGATGCCCGCTACCAAATAGTAACGGGCAAGACCTATAGCGGCCACTTCCGAATAGACTACACAGGGAAATAACAGACATATAGCTTCTTGATACGAAAAAAAGAAATCCGTAACTCCTGCACTGGTGACAGGAATTACGGATTTCTTTCGTCGCTCTGGGCAACTCTGCTCTTACGACTTGGAGCGCTTACTTCACAATCTTCTTGCCGTCCTGGATGTAGAGACCGCGAACGGGCTGCAGCACGCGGCGGCCCAGCAGGTCGTAGGTCTGACCGGCCTTCTGGCTGCCAGCGGCAATGGTGGTCACGCCGGCATAGTTGGTCTCGGAAACGAACTTCACGTAGTAAACGTACTGCTTGTTCTCAACCTCGAAGCAGAACTGGCCATCGACGCTGTAGTCGGCAGCGGGAGTGGCGTTGCTGCCAATGACGAGCACCACCTTGTCGCCGCTCTTCTCGATGTTGAAGTACAGGTCGCCGTAGCTGTTGTAGCCACCATCCATGTCGAAGCTCAGACCGTTCTCGCAGTTCTGGCCCTCGCCATAGACACCCGTGGAGCTGAGGCCGCGCAGATAGTAGTTGTTGCGGTCGAGCAGGTTCTCAACGCTCACGCCCAGTGCCTCGGCAGGCTTCGAGAGGTCAATCTCGATCTCGCGGCCCTCGGAGGTGACAGGCAGGGCGATGTTCTCGCTGCCAACGATCTCGCTCTCGACGAGCGACTCAACGAAGCTGAGGTTGATGTTGAGCGTGATCATCTTGTTGGTCTCCTCGTTCACCAGGAACAGCTGGGTGGTGAAGGTGTCGCCGATGCTGTTGGCATTGGGATACTGGAAGAAACGCAGCGTGCTGTTGTCTACCCAGCAGATGCCCACGGGCGACTCGGCACCCCACTTCGACACGCGACCGTCCTTGGCCAGCCAGAAGCCGGGCTTCGGGTCGCAGCTCCACTTCTTCGAGTAGACCTCGCCTGTCTGTGCAGCCAGTGTGTCGGGAGCCAGACCGTAGAACACGGGAGTAGCAGTGCCAATGGCAGCCTCGATGTCCTCGGTGGCAATGCTGGCCAGATCCATGGCCGTGTAGCCATTGTCGAGCAGCGACTGCAGGGCGAAGGTGCGGGTGGCCACACTCTCGAAGTTCTGGTCTACATACTGAGGTTCAGCAATCTTCAGGGTGACGGTGAAAGGATAGTAGTTCTGGCCGTTGACGAAGTTGAGCGTGGTGCTCACCTCATCGCCTACATTCAGCGAGTTGGGGTACTGGCCCACGTTGATCACGCTCCAGTCGCCAGAGTTGACAGGCTCTATAAAGAAGGCGGCACCTGTACCGTAAGAGGTAACCGTACCGGCGCTGTTCAGCCACCAGCCACCGTTGTTGGCGGTAGAGCCACCGAAGTTGTCCTTGTCGTCGAGCACATAGACGCCCAGGGCGCTCACCTCGCAGCCCAGTGCGGCAGCGATAGCCTCAACATCGATGCTGACCTGCGTGGTAGAGAAGTCATCGGTAGGCGACTGCTCGGTCACGGCAGCACCCTCGCCCACCTTCGTATAGTCGGCCAGACCGTTGCCCTGCTCCTTTTCGAGCACCTTCAGACCGACCTTTACACGGTAGGCCTTATTGCCGTAAATCAGATAGACATAGGCGAACCACTCTTCGTTGTCCTTGCACGAGCCAGGATACTGGCCCAGCACGCCAGTTAGGTCGCCCGTCTGGGCATTGTAGGCGAAGTTGTTCACGTAGAACTTATCGTCGGCACCCCATCCTGCTGCGGCTACCTCACCGTCTTCCGCGCCTTCGGCGTTCTGCACCGGGCGGAACCAGTAGCCAATGCCCTCGCCCGTGGGGTTGTTGGTCAGCGAGTCCTTCTTCATACCGCCGCCCTGCTCCACGTCGCCCGTGTTATAGAGAGTGGTGTAGAGAATCTGGTCGAGCGCGTCGGCCAGCATGTCGCCACTGGGCAGACCCAGTTTCTCCACCACATCGGCAATGTTCACCGTTAGGGGGTCAGAATCGTAGCCTCCGCGCGGATACTGCTCCAGCGTGACGCTGGCCTCGCCAACAATGGTTAGATCCTTCTCGATGACGGTGGGTTCGGGAATGTCGTAGACGGGCTTGGCAATGACGTTGAGCGTAATCTCGAACGTGGCTACCTTGTCATTGTACTTCAGGGCAATCTTGGCCGAGGCCACATCGCCAGCCTGCATCACGCCGGGCATCTGACCTACGTAGAAGGCAAACTCGTCGGCATCGGCATCCACATCGGGGCTGGCATAGAAGGCGCAACCTTCGCCATAGTCCAGACGCTGGCCAGTGGCACTCATCCAGAAACCGTTGGCATCGGCCGAGGGAGCCGAAGTCTCGGTGCCGTCGGGCTGCTGCACGAAGAGGAGAGCAGCGGGTGTCTCGGCCTCGACATACTCCTTCAGCACAGTGCCCAGTGTGGCGGCATCGGTGCTCAGCGTCGTGGCCACTTCCGACAGTTTGAACGAAATGGGCGAAGCTGAATAGTCAGTAGTGGGATACTGCTCTGCACTACCTTTAAACTGCGCCTGCGCTTCTACGCCTGCGAAGAGGCAGACGACTGCAATCAGCAGATTTCTTACTTGTGTAGTGATCATACCATAAAAAAGTTTTAGTTAGTTTATAAATGAATTTTTATAATTGTAGCGTTTTGGTCTTGTTTGATTGCAAAGATACGATTTTTCTTTATTCGTGCAAAAGAAAAACGTCCAAAACGCCAGTGTTTAGACGATAATTCTATATTTTGGACTATATTTTCAGACGCTAAAAAATATTTTCGTGAAAATGGCAATTTGACCAAAAATTTCGACGATTTTTCTTGCGTGTAACTGGAAAAAGATGTAACTTTGCGATGATTTCCTAAAAAGCTACTATCATTTTTAACATATATACTAAATCCTACTGACTAAAACTGCATCGTTATGAGGAAATTACTTTCTGGGATTGCAATGGTCTGCCTGCTACTCTTCGGGCCTGGGTCTGTGGCGTATGGCCAGACGGTGGCCAACCTGTCGCTCAGCGCTGCCAGCGTGTCGGCCTCGACCGAGCTGGCCGACCGCCCCGTGAGCCTCATCAAGGACAACCGCTATGCCGCCAACGCCAAGTACTGGAGCAGCTACCACGGCGACGAGTACCTGGGGCAATATGAATATGTGGAACTGGAGTGGGCATGCCAGAACGTATATAAAGAAGTTCGCGCGTACTGGGCCGAGGATGGCGACAACATTCTGCTGCCCACCGATGCCTACGTGGCCTGGTGGGACGGCAGCGACTGGCAGCACGGCCCCACGCTGGCACAGCCCGATGCAAGCCGCCTGTCGGCCACCCAGATAGCGCTTTCGGCCATCAAGGTGCGCCTCTACATGCGCAGCGACAAGGCCTGCGGCCTGCGCGAACTACAGCTTATGGGCTATGCCGACCCGTCGGTGTCGTACGTATGGCCCGAGTATCACCCCACCTTGTTCTATGACTACCGCAGCGAGTACCCCGCACTGGACCCGCCCACCAAGATGCTGCCCGAGGGCAACAACATGAAGGGCTATATGGCCGATGGCTGGTGGGCTGTGGCCTGGGGGCCGAAGACCAATCCCCACGTCACCGAGACGGCCAAGAAGGGACTGCTGCAGAAGATGAACGAAGACTTTGCCTTCTTCCGCGACCAGATGGGGTGGCCGCCCGACAAGCGGGCTCGCAATGGCTACTACAGCACCGTCTACGTGTATGGCAGCGGACTGAACAGCGACGATGCCGACATGTATGCCCGTGGCGGCTGGCAGGGCGCCACGTGGTATCAGGGCAGCAGCTGGCCTATGGTGAACATCAGCTACTACCCCATAGCCTGCTTCGACCCTGCCTTCACCACCGACTATGACAATCCGAACTACGACAACTGGCGCGTGACCGACCAGACGTTCCAGCAGAATGCCTGCGTTCACGAGGGCATACACGCCATCTTCGCCGACCTGGAGGGCTGCAAGAACTCGGCCTGGTACCAGGAGGCCGGCAACACCTGGCTGCAGGGCGAGGCCGAGCTGGTGAAGAGCGGCAAGACGCCCGAGAGCATGGGCTACCTGAGTGCTGGCAACATGATTGCCCCGTTCATGCCCATTGAGTGCTACAGCGGCTGGCTGCTCGACGATACCTTTGGCGGTCCCTCGGCCGAGGGCGTCAATATGTTTGGCGCCAGCGGCCAGATATGCACCTGGCGCAACATGCTGGGCGGCGTGCAGTATGGCGAGCTGTTCCCCCACTTCGTGAGCGAGATCCTGGGCCGTGGATCCATACCCTGGATATGGCGGTACTGCCGCAACCGCGTGCTCGACGGCATGGCCGACTCGCTGGGCGAGAAGCAGATGCGCCACCTCATCCTGGAGTACCGTGCCCGCCAGGCTATGGTCGACGTGGGCCAGTGGTCGAACGCCTGCCGCAAGCTGCTCGACGACAACTGGCTGCTCACCGTGCAGCAGGAGTGGAGCCCCTACTCGAAGAAGGTCGAGGTGTGGAAGGCCACGCCCTACGCCAACATGTATGCCTGCGACCCCGTGGACAGTGCCCGCTGGTGGCGGCCCGAATGGCGCACCACGCCGGGATGGAGCGGAGCCAACCAGATTCCCCTGCACGTGAACGCTGCCGAGGGCAACCTGATCAGCCTGCACTTCAAGCCGCTGGGCGAGAATATGGTGTGCATGCTGTGCTACCGCTCGAAGCGCGGCAAGATATACTACTCGCAGCCAGTGGAAGGCGAGGGCGACGTGCTGATGCAGCTGCAAGAGGTGCCTGCCAACAATGTGGTAATAGCCGTTGTGGTGAACACCGATTATATATATAAGGGCGAGGAAACGCGCAAGAAGCACTTCGACTACCGCCTGCAGATGGGCGAGAACATCTACCAGCCCGCCAAGGCACAGCTGAAGTGGTACAACTACCGCTCGACCATACGCGACACGGAGTTCATCAGCTCGGGCATCGACGCAGCATCAACCGCCGCAGAGCCCTCGGCCCGCTTCACCATCAAGCCCGCCCGCACCGTGGTGGGCCGTGGCGAGCAGGTGCCGCTGCACATAGCCGCCGCCTCTCAACTGCAAGTGCCGGTGCGCCTGTACAGCCAGGCCGGGCAGCTGGTCTACTCGCAGAGCTTCATGCGCGATGGCGACTACCTGATTCCCGCCAGCATTGCCCCCGGCATCTATGTGATGCAGGGCCTGAACGGGCGCGAGACCTCGAGCGTCAAGATTGTGGTAAAGTAAAAAAACAAACATCATCAATATGAATATGCAACGACCAAAAGCTAAATGGGTGATAAGCCTCTCGCTTGTCATTTGCCACCTGTCATTTAGCACCATGCTCTCCTCCTGTTCAGAGAAAGACGAGCTGATGGACGAGCCTTCGTGGCTGGGCAACAGCATCTATGAGCGGCTGCAGGAAGACGGCAACTACGGCTACACGCTGCGCCTCATCGACGACCTGGGGCAGCGCACCGTGCTCAGCCAGACGGGCTCGAAGACCCTGTTCGTGGCCGACGATGCCGTCTACAACGACTTCTTCCAGCACAACAGCTGGGGCGTGTCGCGATACGAAGACCTGACCGACGCACAGAAGAAACTGCTCTTCAACAGCGCCATGGTGAACAACGCCTACCTGGTGGAGCTGCTGAGCAACGTGAGCGGCAACCCGCCCATGAAGGGACAGTGCATGCGTCGCGAGACGGCCGCCTCAGTGTTCGACAGCATCTCGCGCACCTACCCCGCACAGATGCCCAACACTCCGTTCTGGGCTAAGCACAAGGGCAAGAAGGAGGGCATCGTGCTGCTGCGCGACAACACCACGAAGCCCATGATTCACTTCCTGCCCGTGTTCATGCGCTACAACAACATTACCGACGAAGACCTGAGCATCCTGACTAATGGTGTGTCGTCGTCGATCAAGGACTCGTGGGTGAACGGCAAGAAGCTCGTCGAGACCGACATCACCTGCAAGAACGGCTACATACAGAAGGTAGACGGACTGGCCACGGCTGCCGACAATATGGGTGAAATCATACACAACCACGCCAATATGACGCGCTTCGCCTCGCTCATGGACCGATTCTGCGCCCCCTACTACGACGAGGCCGCCACCAAGGAGTATAACCGCCTGTACCAGAACGAGGACTCGGTGTTCACGCTGAAATACTTCTCGTCGACCAGCAACACCGCCGAATATGGCGCTTCGCAGGGCGGCGAGCTGAAGAACGACCCCGACGGCAACGTGGTCGATGCCTTCCTGAGCTTCGACCCCGGCTGGAGCCAGTACATGTACACCAACACCGCTGGGCGCGACCTGCACTACGATGCCGGAGCCATGCTGGTGCCCACCAACGACGCGCTGGACTTCTGGTGGGAGCACGACGGCAAGGTGCTGCAAGACATGTACGGTGCCTGGGAGAACGTGCCCATGAAGGTGCTGGTGAAGATGCTCGACATCAACCTGATACGCTCGTTCACCGAGACCGTGCCCTCGAAGTTCAAGAACATCGTCGACAACACCACGAAGGTGCCCCTGGGCATCACGCGGGCCAACGTAGACAGCTGCTTTATGGGCTGCAACGGCGTGGTCTATCTTATAAATAAGGTGTTCACACCGGCCAGCTACGCCTCGGTGTCATTCCCCGCACTGGTCAACGAGAACACGATGAACGTCATCTACTGGGCCATCGAGAACCTGGACTTCGAGCCCTACCTGAACTCCATGGACTCGTACTACAGCTTCGTCATCCCTACCAACAATGCTATGCTCTACTATGTAGACCCCTGCACATACGGCAGCTCTACCTCGATACTCTATGAGTTCTACTTCGACTCTGAGCGTAAGACGGTGCGTGCCCACCGCTACAACTACGACGTGGTGAACCACCAGGTGACCGATGGCAAGGACCTGACCGATGCCAGCGATGCCCAGGTACAGAACCGTCTGCGCGACCTGCTCGACAACCTGATTGTGATAGGCAACATTGAGGACGGCCACACCTACTACCGCACCAAGGGCGGCAGCGTGCTGAAGGTGGAGAATGCCGGACAGGCTGGGGTGATGACCATATCGGGAGGCTACCAGATTGAGGAGAACATGCCCGTGACCGTGCAGACCATCTACGACCAGACCACCTCGGGCAACGGCAAGAGCTATGTGGTGGAGCAGTCGCTGCCCCTCACCAGCAAGCGTTCGCTCTACAGCATCCTGAACGGCCGTGACGACTGCACCCGCTTCTTCAACCTGCTGTTGAACGGCGGCTCGGCCAACACGCTGCTGAAGAGCCGTATGGGCGGCTATACCTGTGCCGACTACAACTGCTCGCTGTTCGATGCCTACAACTACACGGTCTACGTGCCCACCGATGCCGTGCTCGACGACCTGCACCAGCGCGACATACTGCCCGACTGGAGCGACTACGAGGCTCTGACGGCAGAGCAGTTCGGTGGCGATGCCAACCTGCTGAAGCAGGCCCGCACGCTGGTGGCCAACCGCATACTGAACTTCCTGAAGTACCACATTCAGGACAACTCGGTGTTCATAGGCGGTGGCGACCTGGTGAGCGAGGTGAAGTACGAGACCTCGACGCTGAACCCCGCCAACAAGCGCTTCTACAGCGTCACCGTAACGGCTGATGACAACCAGCTCACCATCACCGACCAGCTGAACAACACCCGCTCGGTGGTGAAGGGCGAGAACTACAACCTGATAGGCCGCGAATACTGGATTCAGAACGTGAACAACGTAAACCAGACGCAGCTCTACAACGCCAGCGACGTGGTGGTGCACCAGATCGACGGGGCCCTCTTTTACCAGGAGGAGCAGCTCACCAGCTGGCGCGACGAGGTCGCTGCGCTCATGAACAGCCAACAGTGAACAGAGGGAACAACATTCGCACAACAGATTAAGATATGAGAACCAAGATAAAAGAATCATTAGCCTGTAGCAGATGGATGGTATTCGCGATACTATTCACTCTTCACTATTCACTGTTCGTTAGCCCCGTAAGGGCGCAGACCATTACTGCCGTACACGGCACCGTGACCGATGAGTATGGCGAGGTGATGGGTGCCTCCGTATGCGAGGTCGACGGCAGCGGACGTATCATCGAAGCCACCATCACCGACGTGAACGGCAACTTCTCGATGAAGATTCGCAACCCCAAGGACAAGCTGCGCTTCAGCTATGTGGGCTGCAAGACGCAGACGCTGCCCATCAACCGTTCGGAGTACCGCATCAAGATGGCTTCGCAGACCACCCTGCAAGAGGTGAACGTGGTTTCGAAGAAGCGACTGAACAGCGGTGGCCTGGCCATCCCCGAGCGTGAGATCTCGTTTGCCACGCAGACCATCTCGATGAAGGAGTTCGAGGGTCTGGGCATCAACACCGTCGATGAAGCCCTGCAGGGCCGCATTGCCGGTCTCGACATCGTGTCGGTATCGGGTAACCTGGGTGCCGGCACCACCATGAGACTGCGCGGTGCCTCGTCGATGAGCTCGCTCACCAACCCCAACCCGCTCATCGTGGTGAACGGCAATACCTGGAACGTTGATATGAACAACTTCGACGTTACCAATGCCAACGACGAGCAATTTGCCCAGCTGCTGAACGTGAACCCCGAGGACATTGCCTCGATCACGGTGCTGAAGGATGCCGCCGCCACGGCCATCTACGGTTCGCAGGGTGCCAACGGCGTCATCGAGATTACCACCAAGCGCGGTGCCCGTGGAGCGCCCAAGCTCACCTACTCCCTGCGTCTCACCGGTACCTACCAGCCCAAGGGCTACCAGATGCTGAGCGGCGATGACTACACCATGCTGCTGAAGGAGAGCTACTTCAACCCCGAGCAGAACGACAACGCTTCGAACCTGCGCGAGCTGAACTACGACCCCACGTTCTCTGAGTACGAGCAGTATAACAACAACACCGACTGGGTAGACGCCGTGACGCAGTGGGGCCTGCGCCAGAACCACTACCTCTCGGTGACGGGCGGCGGCGAGAAGGCCACGTTCCGCATATCGGGCGGCTTCGACCACGAGACGGGCTCGGTCATCAAGCAGAAGCTGGACCGCTTTGCCACCCGCGTGGCCCTGGACTACTACGTCTCTGAGCGCATCAAGATCTCGACCAACTTCTCGCTCACATATACCAACAACCATAAGAACTACGACGACCTGCTGTCGATAGCCTACCACAAGATGCCCAATATGAGCATCTACGAGCAAGACCCGCAGACGGGCTTCGACACCAGTCGCTACTACACCATGCTGCAGTCGGCCCCCGACGTGTTCAAGGACGACCAGCGCTCCTATCCCAACCCCGTGGCCAGTGCCAACCTGGCTAAGTTCGATGACCGCACCTACGACATCACGCCCGAGTTCGAACTGAACTACCACCTTCTGGGCATGGACGACGAGCACCACCAACTGAACTGGCAGGGCCGCGTCTATATGAACATCTTCAATGAGTACGTCGACAAGTTCTATCCCCGCGAACTGGTCACGGTGTCGTGGAACGACGGCGTGAACAATGCCTACCAGGGATCGAACAAGAGCGTGGCCTTCAACACGAAGCAGACTCTCACCTTCATTCCCCACTTCAACAACAAGGACCACTCGCTCATGGCCATGGGACGCTTCGAGCTGACTTCTGGCAGTTCGAACGGCCAGGGCACCGATGCCACCAAGCTGCCTTCGGGCGGCATCACCAATCCCGCCGTGGCCGGCAAGGTGACGGGCATGAGCTCGAACTTCAGCCAGTGGCGCTCTATGTACTACACTTTCTCGACCCACTATGCCTACAAGGGCCGCTATATGTTCGACTTCTCGCTGCGTGCCGACGGTACCACCAAGTTCGGTCCCGACCGTCGCTGGGGCTACTTCCCCGCCGTATCGCTGCGCTGGAACATCGTCGACGAGCCGTGGATGCAAAGCACCCACAACTGGCTCTCGATGCTGGCCATACGTCCCAGCTGGGGCAAGGTGGGCAGCCAGCCCAACCAGGACTACCTGTACGAGAGCATCTACAGCAGCGGCACACGCTATGTCGACATGGGTGCCATGAAGCCCGACAACATTCGCCTGACCGACCTGCGGTGGGAGACCACGTCGACCTACGACATTGGCTTCGACCTGGGCCTCTTCAACGACAAGCTGACGCTGCAGGCCGAGTGGTACTACGCCAAGCGCCAGGACATGCTGATGCCCAGCGTGAGCATACCGGCCAGCACGGGCTACTATAGCGTGGCCTACCGCAACGTGGGCTCCATGCGCAATATGGGCTGGGAGCTGAACCTGAACACCAACCGCCTGATACAGAAAGGCAAGTTCTATGCCGATGTGAACATGACCTTCGGCAACAACTCCAACGAGATCCTGACCATGGATGAGACGGTGCTCGCCTCGCTCAACTCAGAGTTTTTCTACGGCAATAGCGAGGTGCTACAGCGCGTGCAGCTGAACAATCCCTTCGGTGCCATCTACGGCTTCCGCTACAAGGGCGTCTACGAGTATCAGTACGACACGTTCCTCAGCATGACGCCCGACGAGCGGCAGGCCTTCCTCGACGCTGGCCACACCGCCCCCATCGTACTGAGCGAGACGGGCGAGCTTGTGGTCGACGACAATGGCGACCCCGTTCGTATGATGTACAACTACACCCACGACGGAACGGGCAAGAACTACCTGTTCAATGGCGGCGATGCCGTCTACGAGGACGTCAACAACGATGGTCAGATCAATGCCCTCGACATTGTGTACTTAGGCTCGTCGCTGCCCAAGCTGACGGGTGGCTTCGGCGTGACGCTGAACTACGGACGCTGGAAGCTGAACACGCAGTTCAACTACCGTGTGGGCAACAAGATCCTGAACATGGCCCGGCTGGACAACGAGGCCATGATCAGCAACAACAACCAGAGCAAGGCCGTGAACTACCGCTGGCGCAAGGAGGGCGACGTAACGCCCATACCGCGTGCCATGTATGGTGCTTCGACCAACTACAACACGCTGGTGAGCGACCGCTTCGTAGAAGACGGCTCGTTCCTGCGCCTGAACTACATGCAGCTTAGCTACTCGTTCGACCCCAAGGTCGTCAAGAAGGTGCTGGGCATCAACCGCCTGAGCTTCTATGCCAGTGCCAACAACCTCTTCATCCTCACCAAGTACAAGGGCGTAGACCCCGAGGTGAGCTACGGAGGCTACGGTGCTGCCGTTGACTGGGGCCAGACCCCGAGGGCCAAGTCGTACACACTGGGACTGACGGTAGACTTCTGATAGCCCACCCCTACCCTCCCCAAGGGAGGGGAGTTTAAATAGACTTTTAATTTATATATAAAAGGACGTGATATGAATATACAAACGTTGAAAACGAAGATAAAGAGTTCGCTCCCTTGGCTCTGCGGTATTTTAGCCCCCCTCCCTTGGGGAGGGGTAGGGGGTGGGCTGCTCTTGACCTCTTGCTCCGACTTCCTTGAGATAACGCCTCTTGAGACCATCGTGCTCGATAAGTTCTGGAACGAGGAGACCGATGTCGAGAACGTGGTGGCCGGATGCTACTCTTCCATGCAAGAGCAGGCAGTCATAGACCGCATGATGGTGTGGGGCGAGTTCCGTTCCGACAATGTGGTGGGCGGCACCAACATCGAGAACGACCTCGACCTCTCCAACATCTTCAAGGAGAACATCAACGCCAGCAACAGCTTTGCCAAGTGGGGCGAGTTCTACAACATCATCAACCGCTGCAACACGGTACTCTACTATGCTCCCAGCGTGGCCGGGAAAGATCCCAACTACACCCAGAGCGAGCTGAAGGCTACCGAAGCCGAGGTATCGGCCCTGCGCGACCTGATGTACTTCTACCTGATACGTGCCTTCCGCGATGTGCCCTACACCACCGAGCCTTACTTGGACGACAACCAGCAGCTCGATCTGCCTGCCACCTCCTTCGACGCCGTGCTCGACAGCCTCATTCAGGACCTGGAGCGGGTGCAGTCGCAGGCCGTGAAGCGCTACCCCGTGACCAAGACCTACTACCAGCGGGGCCGCATCACCCAGGATGCCATCCACGCCATGCTGGCCGATATGTACCTGTGGAAGCAGGACTATGCCAATGCCATTCGCTATGCCGACCTGGTGATCGAGGCCAAGACCGCCGCTTATCAGGAAGAGCTCGACCAGATGTCGGGCAGCCTGCTGAGCAATGAGCGCATGATCGATGGCTACCCCCTCGTCAGCGATGCCTACAGCACGGGCAACTACTACGGCAATGCCTTCACCGAGATCTTCGGCGACGGCAACAGCCGCGAGAGCATTTTCGAGCTGATGTATATGGACGATGACAATATGCTGGCCAACGGGGCCGTGAGCAGCCGCTACGGCAACAGCGAGACCTTCCCAGGTCTGGCCCGGCCGGCCGACTTCCTCTGTACCGACGTGAGCGACGAGGTGTTCAGCGTGTTCCTCAGCAAGTACGACACCCGCTACTACGAGAACCTGCAGCCCGTGAACGGTTCGAAGACGCTCTCCGGCATCAACAAGTATGCCAGCAGCTCGACGATGGTCGACCTCTCGAAAGCCGAGATCCAGGCCAGCTACTCCAGCTTCTACAACAAAGACAAGTGCCACGCCAACTGGATTCTGTACCGCCTGAGCGACGTGATGCTGATGAAGGCCGAGGCACTGGTAGAGATGGTGAATGCCGACGACACCACCGCTGCAGGCAAGGTGCAGGCCGACACGCTGCTGAAGCAGGCCTTCGCCATCGTGAACACCGTCAGCAAGCGCAGCAACTGCTCGTCGGGCAGCAAAGATCTCGAGTTTGCCAACTACGCCACGAAGTCGCTCATGCAGACGCTCGTCATGGAGGAGCGGCAGCGCGAGCTTATGTTCGAGGGCAAGCGCTGGTTCGACCTGGTGCGCCGCTCGCGCCGCGATGGCAACACCAACTACCTGGTGGGCATGGTGGCCCGCAAGGGCAGCAGCGGCGGCACGGCCATCAGCAGCAAGCTGTCGCGCATGGATGCCATCTACTGGCCCTATCACAACGACGAGATCAAGGTAAACACGAACCTCGTTCAGAACCCCGCCTTCGGCAGTGGCGAGAACAGCTCGTATGAACGCACCAAATAGTTATTGAAAGTTATGAAGAACAAAATAGCCCAGAGACTCTTGATAGGATTATCATTTGTCATTTGTTATTTATCAATTAGCGCAGCGCTGACCTCTTGCAGCGACGAGCCCGACGAGTCGAACTTCTACACCTTCAAGGGGCAGATGATGAGCGAGTACCTGAAAGGGCACGAAGAGTTCAGTCAGTTCACCGCCCTGGTAGAGCGCGTGGGCATGATGAAGCTGCTGGCCACCTACGGTGCCTACACCTGCTTCCCGCCCACCAACGAGGCCATCGGCGCCTACCTGTCGAAGCGCGGCCTGTCGTCGATCAACGACCTCACGCTCGAAGACTGCGACACGCTGGTGCGCACCCATCTGGTTGATAATATGTACTCTACCGCCGATATGGACGACGGCGTGCTCTCCACGGCCAACATGAACCGCCGCTACATTGAGGTGAGCCATGGCATGGACGATGCTGGCAATGCCGTGGTGTTCCTCAACGGCACCTCCCACATCATCTATGCCCTGCAAGACGACTCCGTGGAGAACGGCATCATGCAGCCCATCACCGAGGTGCTGGAGAGCAGCAACCGCATGATTACCGACGTGATGAAGCAGAACCCCAACATCAGCCTCTTCTCCGAAGCCTTCGAGATGACCGGCCTGCGCGACTCGCTCTATCAGTACAAGGATGCCACCTGGGATCCTAAGGAGTGGCTGCGCATCAAGTATATCTCTCACGTCAACAAGGAGACGGCCACCGTGCCCGACGAGAAGCGCACGGGCTTCACCGTCTTCGTGCCCACCGACTCGGTGCTGCGCCAGCGCTACGGCATCACCACCGTCGAAGGACTCTACCAGAAGGCCTGTCAGATCTACGACCCCATCTACCCCAACGATGTGAACACCGACTATCACGACTTTGCCCACATCAAGGACCAGCGCAACCCGCTCTACCGCCTGCTGGCCTACCACGTGCTGACCCGCGACGTGAAGGGCTGGAACTACCTGACGCCCTACAAGGACGTGGGCATCCTGACCACGGTGATGAACCCCGTTGACTGGTACGAGACCATGCTGCCCCACACGATGATGAAGTTCGAGCGCCTCACCGTGCGCAAGTGGGCCGGCGGCAGCACCGTGGGCCAGCGCTACATCAACCGTCGCTATGACGATGACTTCCAAGTGTACGGCACGATGATACGCCCCACGGTCGAGACCGAGTATAAGCAGGATGCCCTGAACGGTCGCTATTTCTATGTTGACGATTTGCTGGCCTTCGACGAGACCACCCGCGACATCGTGCTCAACGACCGCATACGTATGGACTTCTCTACCATCTTCCCCGAGCTGATGACCAACGACATTCGCCTGAACGAGCGCAATGGCGGCATGAAGCAGCAGGATCCCGAGTACGACGAGACGGGCAAGTATGGCCGCAACTATTACTTCCCCCACGGCTACCTGAAGGATGTGACCATCAACGAGGGCTGTACGCTCGTCTACCGCCGTCCGCACGACTGGTACGACAGCTACGAGGGCGACGAGATGAACCTCTTCGGCGACTTCGACTTCACCTTCCGCCTGCCGCCCGTGCCCTACGAGGGCGACTGGCAGATACGCATCGGCTTTGCCGCCGAGCCTACCCGTGGCGTGGCCCAGATCTACTACGACGACAAGCCCCAGGGCATACCCCTCGATATGACCAAGCAGCTGAACGATGCCTCGATACTGGGTGCCGACTGGAAGGCCGACTACAACTCGATGTCGCTCATCGACCTGGCCACCGACCAGAAGGTGCTCAAGAACAAGGGCTACTACCGGGGTGCTGCCGGTGGCTACCACTACTCCAGCCAGGGCGGCACCAACCAGGCCATCTTCGCCACCCAGCCCCACACCATACGCCTGGTGGTGTGCACCACTCACATCAACCCCAACGAAGACCACTTCCTGCGCATTCGCTGCGTGTCGACCAAGCAGGGCAACGACAATGAGTTCATGCTCGACTACCTGGAGCTGGTGCCCAAGAGCGTCTATGGCGTGACCGACGAAGGACAGATGGAGAGCATGCTGTAGAAATTGAGAGAATGAGAAATTGAGAGAATGAGAAATTGAGAGAATGAGATAATGAGAAATTGTGAATTATGATGAGAACCAGAATAATCAGCAGACAGTGGATGGCGGCACTATTCACTATTCACTGTTCACTATTCATTAGCGCGATGCTGGCATCGTGCGCCGACGACTGGAACGACCACTACGATGCCACGACCACCAGCAGCGGAACGCTCTGGCAGGCCATCTCCTCGCAGCAGGAGCTGAGCCGCTTTGCCAGCGTGGTCAAGGCTTGCGGCTACGACATCGTGCTCGATGGCAGCCAGACCTTCTCGGTCTTCGCCCCCACCAACGAGGCACTGTCGCAGGCCGAGGCCGACAGCCTCATCGCCGAGTTCCAGCGCCAGCAGGCCGCCGGCATCCGCAGCGACAACAACACCGTGGTGCGCCAGTTCCTGCAGAACCACATCGCCCTCTACAAGCACCCCGTATCGTCGCTCACCAACGACTCTATCGCCATGATGAACAGCAAGTACGAGGTGCTCACGGGCCAGCTCATAGGCAACCGCCAGCTCAGAAGCAGCAACGCCCTCTACAACAACGGACTGCTGTTCACCATCGACCGCAAGCTCGACTACTTCCCCAATGTGTTCGAGTACCTGGGCCACGACCACGAGCTCGACAGCGTCTATCAGTTCTTCAACCGCTACAGCGTCTACCAGTTCAACGATGCCAAGAGCGTGCCGGGCGAGATCATCGACGGTCTGACCCACTACCTCGACTCGGTATCTGAATTCTACAACGTGCTGTTCGAAGAGTACGGCCTCATCAATTCTGAGGACAGCACCTACTGGCTCATCGCCCCCACCAATAGCGAGTGGAACCGGTTGGTAGCCCAGTACGAGCCTTACTTCAACTATCCCAACAACGTGGCCAAGCGCGACTCGCTCGTCTACACCAACACCCGTATGGCCATCATGGGCGGTACGTTCTTCAGCCGCACGCTCAACCCCGACGTAGCCTTCGCCGACTCTGCCGTGAGCACTATGGCGCCCTCGGCCCTGGTGCGCAGCCTGCTGAACAGCGACTACGCCTACTACACCTATTATAAGCCCTTTGCCGAGGGCGGCGTGTTCTACGGCACCGACGACATTGTGTGCAGCAATGGCCACGTGCGCAAGGCCAGCCACTTCAATGTATCGATGTACGACACCTTCCTGCAGACGGTGAAGGTCGAGGCCGAGAGCATACAGGCGCAAGACACCATCATCGATGCCGTCGACCCGCTTATTGTGCGCGAGGTCACGTCAGACAATCCCTTCTATGGCAAGGTGTCGGGCAACACCTTCGTCGAGGTGGCCCCCGACCCTGCCACGGCCCAGGTCACGGTGAGCTATAAGATCAACGGGCTGCTCTCAGAGGTACCCTACGACATCTACGCCGTCTTCGCGCCGGCCACGGCCTACGACCCGATGGCCACCGACGAGGCTTCGAAGCCCAACATCGTGCGCTCTATCCTGACCTACAAAGACCAGAACGGCCGCGATGCCCAGCGGCGCTTCAACCAGAACAAGAGGAACGACCCTGCCGTGGTCGATACCGTTCAGCTGGCCTCGGGCGTCACCTTCCCCACCTGCTCCTACGGGCTGAGCGAGGCCCAGGTGAAGCTGCGCATCATGTCAGTGGTGAGCAGCAGCCAGACGGCCACCAACTCGCTCACCCTGCGTCTGGACTGCATCATCGTAAAACCCTCTAACACCGATAAGAAATGAACAGACATATCATCACCGCGCTCTCCTCACTACTCCTGTTTGGCTCTGTCACGGCTGCCCCCACGCTTCGCACCGTCAAGGGCCGCGTGCTCGATGCCACCACCCGCACACCGCTGTCGGGCGTACTGGTGCGTGTGGCCGAGGTCGAGGGCTACAGCGTGCTGACCGCCGACGATGGCACCTACGAGCTGAAGGCTCCCACCTTTGCCACCTCGCTGGCCATCAGTGCCCCCGACTGCAACCTGACGAAGATTGGCCTCAGCCGCGACGAGTTGCAGCGCGACGCCCTGATCTATCCCGGCACGTTCAGCGCCGACTACCGGCCCACTACCAATGTGACGGCCACCGAGCAGGCTGCCGACTTCCGCTTCTCGCCCGCCATCACCATCGAGGACGAGATTCAGAACCGCCTGGGGGCCGACGTGCGTACCACTGCCCGCAGCGGTATGCCTGGCATAGGCAGCGTGATGTTTATGGGCGGACTGAACTCGCTCAATGCCAATGCCCAGCCGCTCATTGTCGTCGACGGCGTGATCTTCGACCAGCAGTTTGGCCGCACTACGCTCCACGACGGTTTCTACAACGACATCCTGAGCAACATCAGTCCCACCGACATTGAGAGCATCGAGGTGCTCCGCAATGGCACGGCCCTCTATGGAGCCAAGGGCGCGGGGGGCGTCATCCTTGTGAACACCCGCCGCAACCACTCTATGGCCACCCGCATCACGGCCAGCATCTCGGGCGGCGTGACGCTCGAGCCCACCTACCTCGACGTGATGGATGCCTCGCAGTATCGCAGCTATGCCAGCGACCTGCTCATGACTACCAAGGCCACCATCAAGGACTTCAAGTTCCTCAACGAGAACCCCTCCTATTATTACTACCAGCAGTACCACAACCAGACCGACTGGAAGGAGCAGGTCTACCACACGGCCTTCACGCAGAACTACAGCATCAACGTGGAGGGTGGCGACGATGTGGCCGACTACAACCTGTCATTAGGCTATGTGAACGCCAAGAGCACGCTGCGCTACAACGATATGGACCGCATCAACATTCGCTTCAACAGCGACATACGTCTCACGCAGAAGTTCGGCATTCGCTTCGATGCCTCGTTTGCCAACCAGACGCGCAACCTGCGCAACGACGGCGCACCGGCCAACTACACCGAGGGCACGCCTACCTCTACTGCCTTCCTGGCCTACGCCAAGAGCCCCATGCTCAGCCCCTACACCTTTGCGGGCGGCATCATCTCGGGCAGCTCGATCGATGTGACCGACGAGAGCTACCTCGACGAGGCCCTGGCCGACTATAGCAACTACAACTACAAGCTGGCCAACCCGCTGGCTGTCAACGAGTATGGCGATGCCGAAAACAAGAACCGCTTCGAGAACTCGATGATCAACCTCAGCGTGCGCCCCCGCTACCAGTTCAACAAGCACTTGGGCCTGCAAGAGCACTTCAGCTATAACCTGGTGAACACCAACGAGAAGTTCTACATACCCCTGAACGGCGTGCCCGACTACTACGTGGCCAGCGTCAACGACCAGGTGCACAACGAGGTGCGCTCCATGGCCGCCAAGCAGAACTCGGTGATGAGCGACACCCGTCTGGACTATCAGAAGCGCTTCGGTGCCCACGACCTGCGGGTGTTTGGCGGCATGCGCGTGAACTGGGAGACCTATACGCTCAGCTCGCAGCTGGGCTACAACACCAGCAGCGACAAGATGCCCTCCATCAGCTCCAGCCTCGACCACTCGCAGACCTCTGGCAACAGCGACAGCTGGCGCTCCATAGCCTGGTATGCACAGGTGGGCTACAACTACCTGCAGCGCTATTACGTGCAGGCCAATCTCACGGCCGAGAGCTCGTCGCGCTTCGGTCGCGATGCCAAGGGCGGGCTGAAGCTCTTCAGCGTGCCCTGGGGCATCTTCCCCGGTGTGCAGGCCGCATGGGTGGTGAGCAACGAGCCGTGGTTTGCTGGCGTGCCGGCCATCGACTATCTGCGCCTGTCGGCGGGCTACGACGTGAGCGGCAACGACGACATTGACTACCACGCCGCCCGCAGCTACTTCAGCTCCTCCAATTTCCTGGAAGATGTGTCGGCCCTGTCGTTCGAGAACATCGGCAACACCGAGCTGCAGTGGGAGACAACCCGCCGACTGAACGCCGGTCTGGAGGCCAACCTCCTGGGCAACCGCCTGAACCTGCGGCTGAACTACTTCCGCAGCACCACCAGCAACCTGCTCATGTACCAGTCGCTGCGCTACGTCACTGGTCTGGAGCGCAATTGGACCAACGGCGGCAAGCTGCGCAACGAGGGCTTCGACGTGAAGGCCGTGGCCAAGGTGCTGGCACTGAAGGACTTCCAGTGGGAGGTGGGAGTCTCCGTGGGCCACTATAAGAACAAGATTACCGAGCTGGCCAACGGTCAGCAGCGGCTCGAACCCGTCACCGTCTATGGGGCCAGCATCCTCACCGAGGTGGGCCAGGCGGCCAACCTGTTCTACGGCTTCAAGACGCTGGGCGTGTTCCCGACCTCTGAAGAGGCCGCTGCCGCCAACCTGCGCATAGTAGGCGAGAACGGCGAGAGCACATACGCCTTCGGTGCCGGCGACGTGCACTTCTACGACCGCGATGGCGATGGCATCATCAGCGACGGCAGTGATGGCCTGGCCGATGACCGCGTGGTCATAGGCGACCCCAACCCCGACATCTACGGCAACATCTTCACTTCGCTCAACTACAAGCGGTTCCGCCTCGACGTCAACCTGAACTACTCGCTGGGCAACGATGTTTACAACTATATGCGCCAGCAGTTGGAGAGCGGCAGCCGCTTTATGAACCAGACCACGGCCATGACGCGCCGCTGGCAGACCGAGGGTCAGCTCACCGACGTGCCCCGCGCCACCTTCCAGGACGTGATGGGCAACAGCCGCTTCAGCGACCGCTGGATAGAGGATGGCTCGTACCTGAAGCTGAAGACCGTCACCCTGAGCTACACGCTGCCTATGCACACGGCCTTCCTGCAGGGCTTCCAGTTCTGGATTCAGGCCAACAACCTGCTCACCTTCTCGCGCTACCTGGGCAGCGATCCCGAGTTTGCCATGACCAGCAGCGTCATAGGCCAGGGCATCGACCTGGGCCGCCTGCCCCAGAGCCGCTCGTTCGTGGCGGGTGTAAAGATCAACCTATAGACCCACCCCCGGCCCCTCCCCTTGATGGAGGGGAGTAGTCAGAATTGCAAATAAAGATTATAATAAGGACAATCATTATGATACAAGAGTTGAAAGAGAAAATAGGAAGAACGTTCCGTTTTACCATCTATACACTCCTCCTCCTCATAGGGGGAGGTGGGGTAGGGGGCTGTCTGTCCTCCTGCTCCTCATTCCTCTACGACGATGAATCAGAACAGGTGATCTACGCCGACAAGAGCCACCTCGATGAAGATGCCGACACGCTCTGGTCTATGGCCGGCATTCTCGGCAAGATGCAGGCACTGGCCGACCGCACCATCCTGCTGGGCGAGTTGCGCGGCGACCTGGTCGAAGTAACCACCTACGCCTCCTCCGACCTCCGCGCCATCGCCTCCTTCTCCACCGCCGCTGCCGTGCCCGCCGCCGTGCCCGCCGTTTCTCCGGCGGGTCTCACCAAGTACGACCAGCCCCGCGACTACTACGCCGTGATCAACAACTGCAACTACTTCCTGGCCAACGCCGACACCACCCTGCGCAACAACCGCAACGAGCGCATCTTCCAGAAGGAGTATGCCGCCGTGAAGGCCTTCCGCGCCTGGACCTATCTGCAGCTGGTGCTCAACTACGGACAGGTGCCCTTCATCACCCAGCCCGTGCTCAGCAAGGAAGAGTCCGAGCGCCAGTACCCCCTCTACGACCTGCAGCAGGTGTGCCAGTACTTCATCAGCGACATTTCCCCCTATGCCACCGTCGAGACGCCGGGCTACCTGAACATTCGCAACACCGACTCGAAGCTGTTCTACTACCCCATCAACGTGCTGCTGGGCGACCTCTACCTGTGGTCGGGCCAGTACAAGGAGGCTGCCCAGAGCTACTACCGCTTCCTCAGCTCGCGCAATGGCACCAACACGGCCAGCCCGCTAACTACCAATGCCGTGCGCTTCAGCCAGAACGACTCACGCTGGATGTCGACCGTCGACTCCTGGTCGCTGCAAGCCTTTATGATGGAGGCGGCAGGCGGCGAGCTCATCACCATGATTCCTGGCGACTCCATTCCCAGCGAGGGCCAGTACAGCGAGCTGCGCGACCTCTTCAACACCAACGACAACAACGAGTATCGTGAGTCTATCACGCCCTCGCAGAGCCTCATCGCCCTGTCGCGCTCGCAGAAGTACTGCCACTACACCACGGGCGGCGAGTTCGTCTTTGCCCCCGATGCGCTGGAAGACAACCTCACGGGCGACCTGCGCCTGCATGCCGCCTATACGACTCGCGACAATGCCAACCTCTTCACCAACGGCAAGCGCGTCAGCCACTACGCTTCTATCAGCAAGTATCAGACGCGCAATGTCCACATCCTGCGCCTGGCCACCGTCTATCTGCGCCTGGCCGAGGCGCTGAACCGCGCCGGCTACCCGCGCTTCGCCTTCCAGATACTGAAGAGCGGGGTTAACAACAGCGTCATCGAGAGCGAGGTCATTCCCTACTATCCTGCCAGCGAGGCCGCCTGGCTGCGCACATTCGACTTCCCCAACACCAGCTACGTGCTCGAGACCACGGCCGGGCTGGCTGCCGAGAACACCATGGGCCTGCACTCGCGCGGCAGTGGCTACACGGCACAGAATGCGGCCTACGTCTTCCCCGACGACCCCTCAATCAGCGATTCGCTCGCCCGTCAGCAGTACCAGATGGAGCAGGTCGAGGATCTCATCATCGACGAGGAGGCCTTGGAGCTGGCCTTCGAGGGGCAGCGCTTCTACGACCTGATGCGCGTGGCCCTGCGCCGCAACCAGCCTGCCTACCTGGCCGATCGCGTGGCCCGGCGCAGCGGCACGCTGAACACCGCCCTGCAGCAGAAACTTATGGACCCCGCCAGCTGGTATCTGAAGCTGGAAGAATGATGTAGCTTTTTCAATGGAGCCTCCGTTAGCTTGCAATGGAGGCTCCATAACCACACAACGGGGCCTTCGTTGCAAGCTAACGGGGCCCTCGTAGCAACACAACGGAGCCTCCGTTGCAAAACACCTCAAAACAACCCCAACGAACATGAAACAACTTTCCTTTGTCCTTTCGCTGCTGCTCGCGCTCTTCTGCGCCAGCCCGGCAGCGGCGCAGAAGCGTATCTTCATACCCGAAGACCTGCAGAAAATGAACCTGGAGGCCGACACCTCGCAGTGGTGCTGGAAGCGGTCGGCCCAGACGCGCGACGTCATCTTCTTCTGGGAGCGCGGCTTCGGCAGCGACCTGCAGGCCCCGCCACCTCTCGAGGGCAAGCCTATGGCCTTCAACCTCTCGGTGCTGATGGAGCGCGTGCAGTCGTTCTACACCTTCTTCCGCGACACGCTGGGCTTTGTAAATGGTGAAAACAGCAAGGCCGACCGCTACAAGATGATGGTCATGGTGATGTACTCACTCGACGGTACGGCCTACGGCGGCACCTACGACAACTTCATCGGTGCTCTGTGGGTGGCCCCCAACCGCATTCAGGACAAGACGATGAACTGCATGGCCCACGAGCTGGGCCACTCCTTCCAGCTGCAGATACCTGCCGACTCGGTGGGCGATGCCTGGGGCGGCACGGGCTTCTTCGAGATGACCAGCCAGTGGATGCTCTGGCAGGTGAACCCCTGGTGGCTGCGCGACGAGAACTACCACTTCGAGGCCTTCAAGGGCCTCACCCACAAGGCCTATCTGCACTTGGACAACATCTACCACTCGCCCTACGTCATTCAGTGGTGGAGCGATCTGCATGGCCGCAAGAGCATTGCCCAGCTCTACCGCGAGGGCCGCATTGGCGAAGACCCCGTCATCACCTACAAGCGTCTGTACGGCCTCACGCAGCAGCAGTTCTGCGACGAGATGTTCCGGGGCTATCAGCACTTAGTGAACTTTGACTTCAAGCACGCCCGGCAGGAGACGCGCCCATACGCCTGCACCTGGACCACCCCTCTCGACACCCTCGCTGGCGGTTGGCTGCGCCCCAAGAACGTGCCCGAGGACTATGGCTTCAACATCATTCCCCTGCCC
This sequence comes from Prevotella sp., assembly GCA_017478085.1. Lineage (GTDB taxonomy): Bacteria > Bacteroidota > Bacteroidia > Bacteroidales > Bacteroidaceae > Prevotella. The sequence goes on from JAFVEE010000016.1 coordinate 63,371, forward strand.
ACCGACCGTCCTGTGAGCGTGCGGGTCAAGGGCAAGAACCTGCGTTGGGGCCTCGTTGGCGTCACCCCCGATGGTCAGACCATCTATGGTGCCCCCCAGGTCTCTCGTCTGTCTTCTCCCGCCTTGTCCTTGCAGCACCTCTATCTCGTGGTGATGGGTGCCCCCACCGATCATCGTTCCCTCCGCATGCCCACCGAGGCCGATCCCAATCCGCAGAACCAGCAGCGGCAGTACCCCTATAAGTTCAAGATTAACCCATAGGTCGGCAAAAGGCTTTATCAGACAATTTGGAGAATATGAAAAAAATATTAGTGTTTGTAATAGCAATTATGACGATGGCAATAGTAAACGGTCAGACGCTGACGGAGCGTCAGAAGGGATTGGCAGCATGCGCCTGCCTGATGGCACAGGGAGATTTGGAACGGTTGGAGCCTGCCGTGCGTATGGCGCTGGATCAGGGCGTGACCATCAACGAGCTGAAGGAGGCTTTCTCGCAGCTCTATGCCTACACGGGCTTTCCGCGCTCGCTGAATGCGCTGGGCGTGCTGGGTAAGGTGTTGGAGAACAAGCAGGACGGTTGGCAGGAGGGCAAGCCCTGGACGCGCCCTGCCGAATGGGACGATGCCCGCAAGACCTACGAGCTGGGCGTGAAGAACCAGACGCAGGTGTCGGGCCGTGAGTTCAACTATGACTTTTGTCCGCAGGACGACTACTACCTGAAAGCTCACCTCTTTGGCGACATCTTCGCCGGCGACCAGCTCTCACATGCCGACCGCGAGATTGTGACCGTGGCAGCGCTGAGCGGACTGGGCAAGGTAGCCCCGCAGTTGGCTGCCCACAAGCGGGGAGCCGTGAATATGGGCAACAGCCAGGAAACGGTCGATGAGCTCTGCGAATGGCTTTGCCGGGAGGGCTACACCCTAAGCAGCGCCTGGCCCAAGGGCGAGCCCAACACTGCTTTTGCCCAGTACTTCAAGGGCAACAGCTATCTGGCCGTGCTCGACAAGACGGGGCTCTGCAACGTGACCTTCGAGCCCGGTTGCCGCAACAACTGGCACGTGCACCACGGCGCCGTGCAGGTGCTTATCTGCGTCAGTGGCCGCGGCTGGTATCAGGAGTGGGGCAAGGAGCCCGTTGAGCTGAGGCCCGGCGTGACCATCGCCGTGCCCGAGGGCGTGAAGCACTGGCACGGTGCCGCCGCCGACAGCTGGATGCAGCACCTGACCTACCACGCCAACGTGCAGCCTGGCAACAGCAACGAGTGGCTGGAGCCCGTGAGCGACGATGTGTATGGTCAGTTGAAATAAATCCAGTTTACTTTTCAGAAGTCTATGTTCACGCCGCCCATGAACGTGGCGCGGGGCATAGGGTAGCCTTGATTGATCTCGTAGCTCTGTGCCAGGAGGTTCTCGCCGCGCAGCCAGAGACCCACGTTCTTGAAGAGCGCATAGTTGACGGTGGCGTTGAGCAGGCAGAAGTTCTCCTTGGCCTCTGTATCGCCGATGGCGGTGTAGAGGCCATTGATGTATTGCAGACCAGCAATGATGCTCCACTTCTGGTAGTTGAAGTTGGCACCGAGGAAGCCCTTGTAGGTAGGCACTGCCACGACGGGGTTCTCCATGTGGAGCAGTGAGTGGTTGGTGCTCAAAGTCCAGTGGCTGTCGATGCGATACTGCGCTTCCAGTTCCATGCCGTAGTTTTTAATCTCACCCGTGTTTACGTTGTGGCCTGCCACGGTTTGAATCAGGTTGTCACCCTTTATATAAAAGAGGTTGGCACCGTAGGTCAGCTGGCCGAGCCGCTGCCGCCACGACAGCTCGTAGTTCCACAGGCGCTCTGCGCGCAGGGAGTCGTGGTTGGCCGTGCCGTACATGTACATCTCGCGGGTGTTGGGGTTGCGGAAGCCCTTGCTGACGGAGGCTTTCAGTGCGCCCGTCTCGACAGGGCGGTAGACGATGCCCGCCTGCGGCACCCATTCGCCGCCCGCCGTGGAGTGGTGGTCGTAGCGCAGGCCGGCATCGATGGTCAGGAAGTCGGTCAGCTCCTGACGGAAATCTACATAGCCCGCCACCTCGTTCTCGTGCGAGTGAGCGCTTTGCATCAGTCGCCGCTCCGTGGTGACGGTTGCACCCGTTTCGCGGTCGGTGTACCAGGCCCGTCCGTAGATGTGCTGGTAGTCCAGGCCAACGGTCAGGTGGTTGCCTTCAAACAACTGCGCACTCTGATACCACGACACGCCCGCCACGGCATCCTTCGAGCGGAAGAGGTCGGTCTGCGGCGTGCCGCCATCCTCGTTGTAACCGTCGTTGATCTTGTGTCGGCCAAAGTTGTCGTAGATGCTCAGTGCGCCGCTGGTCTTGTTATAATGGTTCTCGATGACCAAGCTGGCTGCACCACGCGTAATCCATTGGTCGTTCTCCAGTTTTGGCTGCGTTACGGTGCCGGGGTTCGAGGCATTCCAGTGGGTCAGGTCTAAATCTGCTGAGGCATTCCAGTGGTCGCTCAGGTCGTAGCCCAGTTTCACGTAGCCGCCATACTGCTCGAAGCCCGTGTGCGGACGGTGGTTGTCGGTGCGACTGTACTGCATGGCGACGGTACTGCTGAAGCGACCGCTACGCACCTGGTTCGAGGCTTCCGTCTGTACCGTGCCGTAGCTGCCTGCGCCAACGTTTATGTGTGTCGCGATATGATCGCGACCTACCAGACCTCGGGTCACGATGTTCAGCACCCCGCCCATGGCGTTGCTGCCATAGAGCACCGAGGCCGGGCCGCGCAGCACTTCCACGCGCTCGGCCATCAGCGTCTGATAGCTATCGCTGATGGGGTGCCCGTACACGCCGTTGTACTGCGGGTGTCCGTCGATGAGCACCAGCATCTGCCCTGCGCCGCCCGCCAGGCCGCGAAGGCTGATGCCGCCAGCAGCTCCTGTCGATACGCCGTAGCCCATCATCGAGCGAGAGGTCACCATCAGGCCCGGCACCTGCTGCATCACCGTCGGCAGCACGTTGGTCTGCTGCTGCTCGGTCAGCGTCTGGCGGTTGATAACGTCTACCGTATAGGGCAGATGGCGCACGTCTACGGCGTTGCGCGTTCCCGTGACCACTACTTCCTGTAACGAGAGTGAGTCGGTCTGCGCTACGGCTTTGGTACTGACCAGAGCGATAGCCACAGAAAAGAATAGTTTAGTTTTCGTTGTGTTGTTTTTTACTTGTCGATTTCTACGAGTGTGTACTTACGCTTGCCCAGACCAATCTTGGCGGCGTGCTCAATGGTGTGGACGCCGTGCTGCTTGTCGATGCGGTTCAACAGGTCGGTGGGATCGTTGGTGGCTGTCACCTTCTGCTGGTTGATGATGTCGATACAGGCCTGGTCGAGTGCCACGGGGTCGGTCGAGGCCAGGATGCCGTAGTCCTCCAGCTTCACGGGCTCGGGATGGTCTACGCAGTCGCAGTCAATCGACATGTTGTTCATCACCGAGATGTAGATGATGCCGTTCTTCTTCTCGAAGTAGTTCACCACGGCCTGTGCAGCGGCAGCCATCGACTCGAGGAAGCCGTCCTGGTCGCCTATGTACTTAGGCGTCCACAGCTTGCTCATATCGAGCACTTCCATCTTGCCGGCCGAGTGGATGTAGGCCTTGCCGTTCTGCGAGCCGCAGCCTATGGAGAGGTTCTTCAGCGCACCGCCGTAGCCGCCCATAGGGTGACCCTTGAAGTGGTTCAGTGCAATCATGAAGTCATAGTTCTGCATGTGCGTGCCCACGATGTCGTACTTCAGGTGCGTCGAGTCCTGCACGGGAATCTTCATATCGCCCTCCTCGTCCATAATGTCCACCCGGAACGTGGGTGTAAAGCCGTGGCGCTCAATCACCCGCCAGTGGTTCTCCGACGTGGTGCGCTCGTCCTGCTTGTCTTTAGGCGCGTTGCCATAGGCGGTGTTACACTCCACGATGGTGCCGTCCACCTCGGCAATCAGCCCCTTGATGAGTTCCGGCTTCAGGAAGTTGGGGTTCGAGCCCTCGCCGGTGCTCATCTTCACGGCCACGCGGCCCGTGGCCTCCACGCCCAGTGCCTTGTAGATCTTCACCAGGGCATCCGGCGAAATCTCGCGGGTCAGCAGCACCGTTGCCGTGCTGTCGTTATCCACTGCTTCGCCCGTCTGCTGGGCCTTCTTGCTCTGTGCGCAGCCCGTCAGTAGCAAGGCTGCTGTTGCAGTCATCATCATCAGTTTCTTCATAATTTGCTTCATTTTTAAATATACCATCAAAAATTAGATGGCGCAAAATCACGAAAAATCTCCCATATACCGTCCTTTGGTAGGAAAAGCTTTGTTAATCTGCGTTAATAATCCGCTCCAGCCGCGATCATCCGCAGCTGGAGACAGAGGGTGTCAGGCGTTTTTCAACAGCCTTACCAGCTGTCATCGCCCCATCGGGAACGGCGGTTACTCCGTTTTTCTTGCCAAGCACGTAGTTGGTCTGGTCACTCTCGGTGGGGTTCAGCCAGGTGCCACCGTTGCCGCAGAGAGCCTGTAGTTGTCACCGTGAATTCAATTTGCAAGTGCAAGTATTTGATAAGAAAAAGGGACGTGCTTGATTTCTCAAGTACGCCCCCAATGGAATTAGGATATGAGTTTTTACTTTGCGACTTTAGTGATGATTCCGCCTTTTTCCACCACAAAGAGGCCATGGCCGAGATTGTCTGGATTGCTGCCCATGTAACGGCCACCTGCATCATAGATGCGGGTTACAGTGGTCGGAAGGGTCTTGGTGCTCTGGATGCCGCTGCTGATGCTGACTTCGGCTTTTGTGAAGGTGCTGGTGGTCCAGTCGTTCTTCAGGGTCTGCACGCCTACCTCATAGTCGCCGTCAGCAACCTTGAGGGTGTAGCTCATAGCTGAAGGATCGTCGCTGCGCAAGGCCACGCCCAGGTTCTGAGTTGTGCGCAGGGCGCCGGTCTCGATGCTGGCAGGAATGAGCTGCGAGATGGCACCTGTGGCCTTGCTCTTGATGTAGAGATTATAGGCGTAGCCGGGATTCAATTCGTCGCCCGTCCAGCTGATGGTGAGACGTCCGTCCTCTTTCTGCTCGGCTTTCACGTTGGTGGGAGCCTCAGGAGCCTCAATGCCATCGGTGAGCTGGCTTTCCCAGATGCCGAAGTCGAACCAGTAGTCGCCCGACACGTCGAGGGCGCCGTCGCCATTCACGTCACCGAGGGCCAGATGGGCTGTGTTGGGGTCGCCGAAGTCGGTGTCGAGTGTGAAGGTGCCGTCGGTGTTCTGCGTGTGGATGCGAGCACCCCAGCCGCGACCGTCCACATCGCTCCAGCCGTAGGAGAACACATCGGTGAGTCCATCGTGGTTGATGTCGACGAGCTTGGCGTAGGCAGCACTGGCTCCGAAGAGGCCGTTGCCCTGCTCGACGGAACTGCGGGTGAAGTTGAACTCGCCGTCGCCATCGTTCAGGTAGACATCGCCCACCTTGGGCATGTCGCTACCGTCCTGGGTGCCGAAGACCACGATGTCGAGCCAGCCGTCGTTATTCATGTCGGCCACCTGGATTTCGCTCTCGTAGACGGGCAGGAAGCTCTTGCCCGAGAGGTCGAGTTCCTGGAAGGTGCCGTCCTGCATGTTCTGATAGATGTAGAATGAGAGGGCCTGGTCGTCGTTGCTCCAACCGGTGGAGATGATGTCGAGCCATCCGTCGCCATTCAGGTCGCCAAAGGCGATGGCACCGTGGCTCATGGGCTTTGCCTTCATCGTGGGCACCATGTCGCCACTCTCTATGTCGGCCTCGAACAGGTCGGCGGGCTTCAGGTTCTCGGCAAAGGGGATAGGCTTGAAGACGTTCACCTGCTGGAAGGTGCCGTCGCCGTTGTTGTGGTAGAGGCCAACAAGGCGTTCGCCACACTCTTCCTCTTCTTCCATCCACTTGTGATAGCACTGGATGAGCACATCGGTGAAGCCGTCGTGGTCGTAGTCGCCGAAGGCAACGCTCGAATTGGCGCGGTTGCCTAATGAGTTGGTGTTCTCGTTCCAGCCCTTGGGGAAGGTGTTGGGCTGCAGTTCGAAGAGGCCGTCGGCATTCTGCAGTTGGAAAGCTACATACTGGTTGTCGTCGCCCACTTTCTGGCCGCTATATTCCGAGAACTTCCAGCCCCACTCGTCCTGGCCGTAGATGTAGGCATCGAGGCGGCCGTCGTTGTTGGCATCGAAGAAGTAGTAGCCACCCCACGTCGTGGGCAGCAGTCCACGAGCCTCGGTGCTGGTGCGCGACCCTTCGCCCCAGTGGTGCCACGAACTGGCCACCTCGTGCGTGTAGTTGCCGCCGCCCTGATTCAGGAAGATGTTAGCCGTGCAGGCCCAGCTGAGCGAGAACCACGAGTTGGGATTTTCCTTGTCGCCCTGTACAGCCCACTTGGTGTGCGACTTCACGATATTGTTGCCGTCGGCATCGGTCACGATGTTACCGTCGGCATCGGTTTCGAAGGTCACGTCGCCCGAACCGTCAGTGCCGTTGTCGGGACGATACTGTCCGCCGTAGACCACGTCGAGTCGACCATCGCCGTCGAGGTCGACGAACGACACGATACCGCGGTGCAGGGGCATGAACTTCTCCTGGTTCTTCTCCTGCTCTACCTGCTTGAACGACTGTGCCTGGGCCGACAGCGCCGTACCGAGAGCCATTGCCATAATAAATGTAGAGTGTTTCATACGCTTAAATTGTTTTGAGTTACTAATGTTTATCGGAAATTCTGTCTGCAAAATTACCCAAAAAACGGCACACTCCTCGTCAACGCCTGTGGCGAAAGATGAAAGGAATGTGCCTAATTTCAGGACATTGCAACCGCAATGCTACAAATGTTGCATTTTGCGACGAATTTACATGCGGGTGCCTATACTTTTCAGAGAAAGACGAGGAAATGATGAGAACACATCTTCGAACACCATACAAATATGCCAAGTAACAAGATAGTCCTTGACACGAATTGCCTGCTGGTATCCATATCGAAGTACGGTGAAGCATATCCTGTCGGACGATTCGCGCTTCAACGTCCTCCGCGACATCACTTTCCCCCAACTGCTGGTGCTCATACTGAAAGAGTTTGTGGAGACATTACAGAAAGAGAATCTGTAATAATAATGTATAGGGCAAAAACGGAGAACTTTCGGTTTGAAGGAATAACGGAACAAAATAGCCCCGCTACCGGCTTATACTATAAAAGAAATGTCTTCCGCAACTTTCTCTATTTGCCAATAGTTTTGTGGAGGCAAGTCGCTCATCAAAATATCTTTCTTGAACGACACTGTCGTATCATGGCAGAGGAGGCTACCGATGTAAGCAACAAGGTCGAATAGATTGTGGCCTCGGATGTGCAGATATACGTTTTGTTCATTCACACCGATG
>JAFVEE010000129.1 GCA_017478085.1 Prevotella sp.
ACAAGGTGAAGTTCTTCAACACCGGCATGGAGTATGATGCCGACGAGGTGGGCGTGCTCAAGATGGACATGATTCCCCGCCGTGAGCTGGGCACTGGCGAGGTGGGCTACATCATCAGCGGCATCAAGGATGCCAAGGAGGTGAAGGAGGGCGACACCATCACCCACGTAGACCGCCCCTGCGATGCCGCCATTGCGGGGTTCCAGGAGGTGAAGCCTATGGTCTTCGCCGGTGTCTATCCCATCGACCCCACCGACTATGAGAACCTGCGTGCCTCACTCGAGAAGCTGCAGCTGAACGATGCCTCGCTCACCTTCACGCCCGAGACCTCGGTGGCCCTGGGCTTCGGCTTCCGTTGTGGCTTCCTGGGCTTGCTGCACATGGAGATTGTTCAGGAGCGACTGGACCGCGAGTTCAATATGGACGTCATCACCACCGTGCCCAACGTCACCTATATGTGCTACACCAAGCAGGGCGAGGTGAAGGAGGTGCACAACCCCAGCGGACTGCCCGACCAGGTGATGATAGACCACATTGAGGAACCCTACATACGCTCCTCAATCATCACAACGGCCGACTTCATCGGTCCCATTATGACGCTTTGCCTCGACAAGCGTGGTGAACTGCTTGACCAGCAGTATATTAGCGGCAACCGTGTGGAGCTTCACTTTATGCTTCCTTTAGGCGAAATCGTCATCGATTTCTATGACAAGCTGAAGAGCATATCGAAGGGCTATGCCTCGTTCGACTACCACGTCGACTCGTTCCGGCCCTCCAAGCTCATCAAGCTCGACATCCTGCTCAACGGCGAGCCCGTCGATGCCCTCTCGACGCTGACCCACCAGGACAATGCCGTGACCTTAGGTCGCCGTATGTGCGAGAAGCTGAAGGAACTCATTCCCCGCCAGCAGTTCGACATTGCCATCCAGGCCGCCATCGGTGCCAAGATCATTGCCCGCGAAACGGTGAAGCAGGTGCGCAAGGACGTGCTGGCCAAGTGCTACGGCGGCGACGTGAGTCGCAAGCGCAAGCTACTCGAAAAGCAGAAGCGAGGCAAGAAGCGCATGAAGCAGATAGGCAATGTGGAGGTGCCACAGAAAGCCTTCCTCGCTGTGCTGAAGCTCGATTAATTATAGTACATCATCATCATAAAATCCTTTCAACCGATGCCGACCCTAAGTTTAACGAAACGCGACGTGGCCCGCGAACTGGCCCGACGATACAGCACAATGACCCACGACGAGCTCGACATGCTCGAGGGTGTGCTGGTGCCTATGAAATTTGCGAAGGGTGAGAGAATCCTGAACGAGGGCGACACCTGCCGCAACATCTACTGGATTGTGAAGGGACTGGTGCGCCAGTTCTACTACAAGAACAACAAGGAGCTCACCGAGTATATGGCGGTCGAGAACTCCATTATGATGAGCATCGAGAGCCTGTTCAAGGAGAAGCCCTCGCAGCAGATCATACAGGCGCTTGAGCCCACGCTTATCTACGCGCTGCCCAAGGCCGAGCTGGAGGCCGTGGCCATGCGCAGCGTGAACATTCAGATACTCTACCGCAAGATTCTGGAAGAGTCGCTCATCATCAGTCAGCAGCGGGCCGATATGCTGCGCTTCGAGAGTGCGCAGGATCGCTACCAGAAGCTGGTGAAGAGTGCGCCCCAACTGGTGCTGCGCGCCCCGCTCGTCTACATTGCCAGCTACCTGCAGATGACGCCCGAGACGCTCAGCCGCGTGCGCACCGCCGTGCTGCTGAACAGCTGACCTCTTTCCACCTTCCATCCCTCCACCTTCCACCCTCTCACCTTTCCACCCGGAAATGAACGGACTTAACGACTTCCTGACCCTGTTTAGCTCATTCCTTTGGGGATGGCCTATGATTATCCTGTTGCTGGGAACGCACCTCTACCTCACGGTGGTGTTGCGCTTTCCGCAACGCTGGATTTTTACGGCCATCAGGCTCTCCGTGCGGCGCGACCCCGATGCCCGGGGCGACGTGTCGCAGTTTGCCTCCCTGGCCACCGCCCTGGCCGCCACCATCGGCACGGGCAATATTATCGGTGTGGCTACGGCCATTGCCCTGGGTGGCCCTGGTGCCGTGCTGTGGTGCTGGCTCACGGGTGTGTTTGGCATCTCCACCAAGTATGCCGAGGGCCTGCTGGCCATCAAGTACCGGGTGAAGACTCCCGAGGGCAAGATGTTGGGCGGCCCGATGTATGCCCTGGAGCGGGGACTGGGGTGGAAGTGGCTGGCCGTGCTCTTTGCCGTGTTCACCGCCATTGCCTCCTTCGGCATCGGCAACACCGTGCAGGCCAACGCCATTGCCACGCTGGCCAGCGAGACCTACGACATAGCCCCGTGGCTCACGGGTGCCTTCGTCTGTCTGCTCACGGGTGCCGTGGTGCTGGGTGGTGTCAAGAGCATAGCCCGCGTGTGCAGTCTGCTCGTACCTTTTATGGCCTTCTTCTACGTGCTGGGCTGCCTCTATATCCTCTGTGTCAATGTCGATTATCTCTGGCCTGCCCTCCAGCTCATCGTCCACTCGGCCTTCTCGCCGCAGGCGGCTGGTGGCGGCTTTGTGGGCACCACGGTGATGATGGCCGCCCGCTACGGCATAGCCCGTGGCCTGTTCAGCAACGAGTCAGGCATGGGCTCGGCCCCCATCGTGGCCGCTGCCGCCCAGACCCGCAACCCCGTGCGCCAGGCGCTCGTTTCGAGCAGCGGCACCTTCTGGGACACAGTGGTCATCTGCGCCCTTACTGGCCTCGTCATCGTCAGCAGTGTGCTGGCCTATCCCGACATTACCTTCGACAACGGTGCCGTGCTCACCAAGATGGCCTTCGCCAAGATTCCCGTCGTGGGCACGCCCCTGCTTACGTTCGGTCTGCTCACCTTTGCCTTCAGCACAATTCTGGGGTGGTGCTACTACGGCGAGCGTGCCGTGGAGTATCTGCGTGGCCGCCGCTGGGTGCTGGCCTACCGCGTGCTCTATATCGTGGCCGTGTTTGTGGGCAGCATAGCCAACCTGACCATCGTGTGGAACCTGGCCGACTGCATGAACGCCCTGATGGCCATACCCAACCTCGTCTCGCTGCTCGCGCTGAGCGGCATCCTTGTCCACGAAACGCGCAAGTACCTTTGGCGCGGTCGGCTCGACAGGGAAATGTAGAAAACACTCTTGCAACAACAAATACTTAGAGAATATGAAAGCTACTAAACTACTATTCGCCATGGCCCTGCTTATGGGCAGTGCCTCTCTTTGCGCTCAGCAGCTGGCCTTCCCCGAGGCCCAGGGCTGGGGACGCTTTGCCACCGGCGGCCGCACGGGCAAGGTGTACCACGTGACCAATCTGAACGACTCTGGCACCGGCTCGCTGCGCGATGCCGTGAGCCAGCCTAACCGCATCGTGGTGTTCGATGTGAGCGGTGTCATCCGCATCAACTCGCGCATCGTCTTCTCCAAGAACCTCTACGTGGCCGGACAGACGGCTCCCGGCGAGGGCATTACCGTGTATGGCGACGGCGTGAGCTTCTCGTCTGCCGACAACATCATCGTGCGCTACATGCGTTTCCGCATGGGTGCCGTGGGCACCAAGGACAAGGATGCCGCAGGCATTGCCAACGGTCAGAACATGATCTTTGACCACTGCTCCTTCTCCTGGGGACAGGACGAGAACTTCTCCATTAACTGGGACAACAAGGGCACGGCCCCCCAGAACATCACGCTTATGAACAGCATCGTGGGCCAGGGCCTGATGACCCACTCGGCCGGCGGACTGATGCAGGCCGACAACATCACCCTCTACCGCATTCTGCTGGTCGACAACTCCACCCGTAACTTCAAGGTGAAGGGTGTCAACCAGTACGTGAACAACCTGGTGTATAACTGGAAGAATGCCGCCTACAATATGGGTGGCGACTCGCAGGGCACCTCCTACGTGAACATCGAGAACAACCTCTTCATCAACGGCCCCGCCGTGGGTGGCAACGGCCTGACGGGTGGCAACAGCGACTTCCACTTCTATGGCAACGACAACTGGCAGGACAGCAACCGCGACGGCCAGTACAACCCCTCGCTCTTCACTGGCGATGGCGGCGGCGACCGTCAGGCCACGCCCTACGCCTACCCCGAACTGGAGAAGTGGGCCGGCAACGCGCTCATAGAGAAGCTGTTGCCCGACGTGGGAGCCTCGCTGCCCTACCGCGACCTGGCCGACTGCTATATGGTCGACGAGGTGCTATCCTTCGGCAAGAAGGGCAAGCTCATCACCAACGAGAACGAGCTGCCCATCGGCGTGCCCACCACCTGGAGCTGGTTCAAGGGCGAGAAACTGAAGGACACCGATGGCGACGGCATGCCCGATGAGTGGGAGATTGACAACGCTACCGACCCACAGAAAGACGATGCCATGGTGTTGCGCGACAATGGCTATACTAACATTGAGAACTACATCAACAGCATCACCCGCGACGACCGCCAGTTCTTCCTGCGCGCCCCGCTGCTGCCTGAGCTGGCAAGCGCCACACCCAGCAGCCTGACGCTGTCGTGGTATGACTTCACCGACAACGAGGAAGGCTTCATCATTGAGATGCAGAAGAACGGCCAGTTCGTCGAGGTGGGCCGCACTAAGGGCAACCAGTTCACCATAGAGGACGAGACGCTGAAGCCTGCCACGGCCTATCAGGTGCGCATCTGCTCCTACTTAGGCGACAAGCGGTCGGACTATACTCCCGAGATCACCGTGAAGACCCGTCCCGAGCAGACCGACATCATCGATGCTGAGACCTTCCAGGGCACGGGCGACGGCGAGTGGCTCATCGCTCCTGCCGAGGACGAGACCATCACGCTCACCGAGGCCACGCCCAAGACGGCTGTGGTGGTGCACTCTGATGCCAACGTCACCATAGGCGGCACGGGCTACATCAGCGGCACGGCCTCGCTCAACAAGACGGGCCAGGGCACGCTGACCATTGCCAGCGACCAGCAGTATGAGGGAGCCACCGTGCTGCACAAGGGTATCTACGAGTTCTCGACGCTGAAGAACGGCGGTGTAGCCAGCGGCTTGGGCAAGAGCCAGGAGTTCGCCCAGAACTGGGTGATGGACGGCGGCGTGTACAAGTACACTGGTGCCTCGACCACCACTGACCGCTCGGCCACACTCTACGATAATACCGAGTTCAACATCGCCAACAGCGCTGCCGTCGTCACGATGAACGGTGGCATTGAGGGCTCGGGCAACCTCGAGATTGGAGGTCAGGGCCAGGTCACCGTGAACACGCCCAACTTCTTCCGCTTCGACGGCAACCTCGTGATGAAGGGTGGCACGCTGAAGCTGAACTCCAAGGACGTCTCCGATGCCGGCATCGGCAAAGCCTCGAAGCTCGTGATGCAGGGTGGCACGCTGACCACCGTGGGCAAGAACGAGTCGAGCGTCACCTACAACTTCCCCATCGAGGCCACTGAGGGCACTACCTCGGCCGTGAACTTCGACCTCTGGAACACCAACAAGTGTACCGTCACTGGGCAGGGTACCCTGGAGTGGGGCGTCACCTACCTGCGCGAGTATATCGAGGGCAACTGGGATGGCTTCACCGGCCACCTGGTGGTGAAGCCTTTCGGCAACAACGGCACCAACCGCCAGTTTGCCATTCGCAACGGCGTGGGCGTGAAGAACGCCACTATCGAGCTGAAGAGCGGCACCGCCATCAATGGTGCCAAGAACGAGTCGACCTACTACCTGGGTGGCCTTTCCGGCGAGTCGGGTTCCTATCTGGCTGGCTTCAACGTGAAGGCCAAGGGCAGCGGCACCTGGATTGTGGGCGGTGCCAATACCGACGAGACCTTCCGTGGCGTAATCAACAACAACGACCAGGCCGGCTCTCACCCCGGCACCACCACCATCGAGAAGCAAGGCTCGGGCGATTGGCGACTGACGGGCAACAACGTATATAGCGGCACCACCACCGTGACCAAGGGTCGCCTCATTGTGAACGGCACCCACTCGGGCACCGGAGCCGTGACTGTGCGCACCGGTGCCACGCTGGCTGGAACAGGCACGCTGGCCGCTGCCACCACCATCAACACGGGCGGCACGCTGCAGGCCGGCGATACACTGGTGAACGGTCGCGGACTGACCTTCAACAGCACGCTGAAGCTGAACGGCACGGCCACGCTCAATGTGCTGGCTGACCGCACCAAGAGCAACACCATCACCCTGAAGGGCGTCACCACCCTGGGCAGCGAGACCGTGCTGCAGCTGAACGAGGGTGAACTCTTCAGCGAGGCACCCTACGACAAGACCGAATACAAGATCTTCAACCTCTCAGGCGGCACCATCGCCGGTACGTTCAGCGAGATTCAGCCCGCCACGCCCGGCGAGGGCCAGACGTGGGATGCCAGCGAGCTCTACAGCAAGGGCATCCTGAAGGTGGTGGGCGGCGAGGCCAAGCCCAATGACGACAACCCTGAGCCCGGCCCCGACCCTGTGGGCGATACGAAGACGGCCCTGCTGGCCTGGGGCAACATGGTGGCCAAGAGCTATGACGGCAGTGGCGTGAACAATATGATGGAAGGTGCGGCCAACGACGAGGCACAGGGCTTCCGTCTTGTGTGCACCGGCAACCTGACCAAGGCCTACAGCTCGGCTGGCACGCCCAAGCTGAAGATTCCCTACAAGGACGAGCTGCTGGAGCGCACGGCCATCAAGCTGTCGAACGGCGCGCAGAACACCGTGTTCATGCCCGAGGGCGCCAAGGCCACCAAGGTGACCCTCTACAGCATTACCGGCACCAACAGCAGCAACCGCACCAGCTACTGGAAGGAGGTGGCTGGCCAGGCCTACACCGAGACCACGACCACGGTGCTCGACCTCGACGCCCCGCGCGACAATCCCAACGCCGTGTCGTTCACGCTGAAGAGTGTGCCCGACAACTTCACCTTCACCAACACCGGCGAGCAGCAGTGCGTCATCATTTACATTGAGTACTACATCGGCAGCGACCCTTCGGGCATCAGCACCATGGGCCAGGGCGGTAGCTCCGTGCGCATCGACTACTTCACGGCATCGGGCGAGCGCGTCGCCACCCCCGGCCGTGGCCTCTACATCGTGCGCACCACCGCTGCCAATGGCCACACCCAGAGCCGCAAGGTGGTGTTCTAAAACTGAAGCATAAAACCAATAAAGGCCTCCTTTCGATGGAAGGGAGGCTTTATTGTGTGTACGTTGTTCAAGTCAAAAATACGATGTATTTTACAAAATAAAACATAATTCATAATGCTTATTTCATATTTATTTCCTACTTTTGCAGAAAGTTTCGATAAAAGAGTGACAGAATGACAAAGAAAAAGAAGAAAAAGACAGAGCCACGGCCCTCGTTTGCCGAGTCGATAGGGCTGAACAATATATTCCAGAACGAAAAGCTGAACTTCTTCCTGGGCCTGCTCCTGTTTGCGCTGGCCTTTTACTTTCTGCTCTCGTTCGTATCGTTCTTCACCACAGGTCAGGCCGACCAGAGCCTCATTGAGAACCTGCGCGAGGGCGAACTGAAGAACGAGGGTGGCAAGTTTGGCAACTACTGCGGTTCGCTGGGTGCGTTCACCGCCTACTTTTTCATCAAGCAGTGCTTCGGCCTGCCTGCCTTCCTCATACCCGCCTTCCTGTTCCTGGTGTCGCTGAGGCTGATGCAGGCCTACCGCGTGAACCTGCTGAAGTGGTTCTTCGGCACGATGGTGCTCATGGTGTGGCTCTCGGTGACCTTTGCCAAGTTCCTCACCCCGCTGTTTATCGACAGCCACTTCTGTCCGGGCGGCGACCATGGTCTGGCCGCCTGCCAGTGGATCGAGGGCTTCGTGGGCGCTCCGGGTCTCACGGCCATTCTGGCCTTGGTGGCCTTGGCCTTCCTCACCTACGTGAGCACCGAGACCATCTATATGATACGCAAGATGCTGAACCCCTCGAAGATCTTCGACAAGATTAAGTTTAATGTGGTTGACACCTCGAAGGAAGAGGTAGACCCCGCCGACAGCTACGAGACGAAGATAGACGCGCAGCTGGATGATCCTACCGTGTTCGATGACCCGCAAACCGAGACCATCGACTTCGACCATGAGCCTGCCGACGGGAAGGATGCTGCCGCAGCGGCTGCTGCAATCATCAGCAGTGTCGCCCCCGCCGCCGATAGCGGTAAGAAGAGTCCCGATGAGGTGGGCCTCGACGTGGAGGTGGCCACCGAGGAAGAGGCAGCCAAGGGCGGCGACCTGGTGCAGGTGGGCGACAAGGAGCTGGAGCCCTACGACCCCAAGCGCGACCTGGAGAACTACCACTATCCTACGCTCGACCTGCTGAAGGCCTACGAGACCGACGGCAAGCCCTACATTGACATGGCCGAGCAGACGGCCAACAAGAATCGCATTGTGGAGGTGCTGCGCAACTTTGGCATCGAAATCACATCGATCAAGGCCACCGTGGGCCCCACCATCACGCTCTACGAGATTACCCCGGCACAGGGTGTGCGCATCTCGAAAATCCGTACGCTGGAGGATGATATTGCTTTGAGCCTGAAGGCATTAGGCATACGCATTATAGCTCCTATTCCTGGCAAGGGTACCATTGGTATCGAGGTGCCTAACGCCAAGGCCAACATCGTGTCGATGGAGAGTGTGCTGAACTCGAAGAAGTTCCAGGAAACCAAGATGGAGCTGCCCTGCGCTATGGGCAAGACCATTACCAACGAGGTGTTTATGTTCGACCTGGCCAAGTCGCCCCACCTGCTGGTGGCCGGTGCTACGGGCCAGGGTAAGTCGGTGGGCCTGAACGCCATCCTCACCTCTTTATTATATAAGAAGCACCCCGCCGAACTGAAGATTGTGCTGGTCGACCCGAAGATGGTGGAGTTCAGCATCTACCGCACCATCGACAAGCACTTCCTGGCTGCACTGCCCGAGGAGGCCGACAACCCCATCATTACCGACACCAGCAAGGTCATTCGCACGCTGCAGAGCCTCTGCGTGGAGATGGATGCCCGCTACGAACTGCTGATGAAGGCCGGCGAGCGCAACATCAAGGACTACAACGCCAAGTTCACCAGTCGCAAGCTAAACCCCGAGAACGGCCATAAGTTCATGCCCTACATCGTGGTGGTGATCGACGAGTATGGCGACCTGATTATGACGGCTGGCAAGGAAATTGAGCTGCCCATTGCCCGCATAGCCCAGAAGGCCCGCGCCGTGGGCATACACATGATTATTGCCACGCAGCGACCCACCACCAACATCATCACGGGTACCATCAAGGCCCACTTCCCTCCCCGCATTGCCTTTAAGGTGAGCCAGGGCATCGACTCGAAGACCATCCTCGACCGTATGGGAGCTCAGCAGCTCATAGGCCGTGGCGATATGCTCTATTTGCAGGGCAACGACCCCATCCGCGTGCAGTGTGCCTTTGTGGACACACCAGAGGTGGTCGACATCAACAACTACATTGCAGCCCAGCAGGGCTATCTGGAGCCCTTCGAACTGCCCGAGCCTATCATCGAGGGCGAAGGTGGCGGCGGCAGCGGGGCCGACGATGTAGACCTGAGCCACCTGGACCCGATGTTCGAGGATGCCGCACGTCTCATCGTGGCCAAGCAGTCGGGCAGCACCAGCCTTATTCAGCGCCAGTTCTCGATTGGCTACAACCGTGCAGGCCGACTGATGGACATGATGGAGAAGGCAGGCGTGGTGGGCCAGGCCCACGGCTCGAAGCCCCGCGAGGTGCTTATACAGGATGAACTTAGTCTGGAACAACTATTAAGTACACTGAGAAAATGAAGAAAGTATATTTGCTATTGACAGTCATGCTGCTTGCCCTGTCAGGCAGCGCCAGTGCTCAGACAGCAAAGGAGGTACTCGACAAGTGTGCCGCCGTGGTGAGCGACAAGAATGGCGTCACGGCATCGTTCTCGATGCAGAGCGCCCAGTACAAGAGCGTAAGCGGTACCATTGCCGTGAAGGGGCAGAAGTTCCGTGCACATACCGATATGGCCACGATGTGGTTCGACGGCAAGACGCAGTGGACCTACCTGAAGAAGAACGACGAGGTGAGCGTGACTAACCCCACCGAGGCCCAGCTGCAGGCTCTGAATCCCTACAACTTTATTAATATGTACAAGAAGGGGTTCAAGTACACCATGACCACCACGACGGGCGGCTACAAGGTGCACCTCACGGCCACCGACCCTAAGCGCAAGGTGCAGGAAATGTTCATCAACGTAAGCAAGGGCAGCTACGTACCCACCGAGGTGAAGCTGCTGCAGGACTCGAAGTGGACCACCTTTACCATCAGCAACCTGAAGAAGGCCGCACTGGCCGATGCTGAGTTCAAGTTTAACTCGAAAGACTTCCCCTCGGCCGAAGTCATTGACCTGCGATAGCCATGCTGAGCCGACTGCAACTATTCCGTATCATCCGCCGCAACAACAAGCTGGGCTACCGCCGTTCGCCTGCCTTCGAGCAGAGCATGGTGGCCAAGGTGCTTATGGTGCTGGGTGCCGTGTTCTTCGTGTTCTACCTGATAGGCTACGGCGTGATGTTTGCCTCGATAGCCACAGGCGAGGACGAGCCTACCATGATCTACGGGCTGATGCCCCTGATGCTGGTCATAGACTTCGGACTGCGCTTTATGGTGCAGCAGACACCCGCTATGCTCATGAAGCCCTATATGCTGCTGCCTCTGCCGCGCAACAGCGTCATCGACCACTTCCTTGTGTCGTCGGTCATCAGCACCTACAACTGGCTGTGGCTGGCCTTCTTCCTGCCCTACATCGTGATTGTGCTGGCTGGCGGCTGCGGCTGGTGGCTGGCCCTGTCGCTGCTGGTGTGCGGCATGCTGCTCATCATGATCAATAGTCAGTTCTACCTGATGGTGCGCACGCTCGTGGCCCGCAATGTGCTGTGGTGGGCGCTGCCCATCGTGGTCTATGGCGGCTACTGGGCTCTGCTGCTGGTCGACAAGAAGGGCAAGGCCTTCGAGGCTGCCGCCGATGGTCTGACCGACTTTGGCGTCACGCCCTGGCTGCCCCTGGTCTGCGTGGGCTTGATGGCAATTCTCTTCTGGGCCAACCGCAAGATGCAGTTTGCCTTTGTCTATGAGGAGATTTCGAAGCAGGAGAAGAAGGAGGCCAACCTGAAGAGCGTGTGGCAGTTCAGGTTCCTGGAGCGCTTCGGCGAGGTGGGCGAGTACCTGAAGCTGGAACTGAAGAGCATCCTGCGCAACAAAGCCATCCGCTCAAGGGTCATTATGAGTCTCTCGCTCATCGTCGTACTCTCGTCCCTCATTGCCTATACACCCATCTACGACGGGGCTATGATGCTCAGCTTCTGGTGCTACTACTGCTTCGGCCTCTATGGCATGACCACGCTGGTCAAGGTGATGGGGCCCGAGGGCAACTATATCGACCTGCTGATGGTGCACCGCGAGAATATCCTGTCGCTGCTGCGCGCCAAGTACTACTTCCATTGCGTCATACTCGTGGTGCCCTTCCTGGTCATGCTGCCCGCCGTGGCCGAGGGCAAGTTCTCTATGCTTATGATGGTGGCCTACATGCTGCTGTGCTCGGGGCTGCTGTACTTCCTGCTCTTCCAGCTGGCCGTCTACAACAAGCAGACGCTGCCCCTGAACCAGAAAATAACGGGAAAGAACAACGTGGAGAACGGTCTGCAGCTGGCACTGGAGCTGGTGGGCATGCTGGCCCCCATTGCCCTGGTGGCCATACTGATGCTCATCTTTGGCGAGACCGTGGCCTACGTCATCGTGGCCTGCGTGGGCCTGGTGTTCACACTGCTGCACCCCCTGTGGCTGCGCAATGTCTATCAGCGAATGATGGCCCGCAAATACGAGAACCTGGAGGGCTTCCACTCTACCAGGGAATAAGAAGAAATTACACTACACACGCACAATATGAAGAACAAACTACTACTGCTTGCCGTGACGACACTGGCCGCCGTGTTTGCGGCTGGCGCACAGGTGCCTTTTGTAAAAGGTAAGGTCATCGACAAGACGCTCACCGAGATGAGCCTGCAGGGCGACAGCGTCAGCATGGCGTTCTCGGCAGAACAGCATGAGAGGGCCGCCAAGGCCGATGTGCTCGTGGCCTTCGGCCAGACGAAAGTGCTGGAGAGCAAGGGATGGCTCGAGTCGGCCTACGCCAAGTTTTCCCTCTACCCCGGTGCCTCGGGCTATAACGTCTACGTGAAGGGCGGCAGCCATACCGACTATACGAAGATTGACGCCCAGCTGGTGCGCAACTACGGCAGCTATGGCCGGGCCGACGTGCTGGGACTGTCTGCCGGGGCTGATTACCAGCTGAAGATTGTTCCCACCGATGCCGAGGGCACCGAGATAGCTTCGGCAGCTGTTGTGACTGAGAAAATGAACGTAAGTGCCTACGATCGTCAGGGCTTTGCCCACTTTAATTATAATAGTGGTGTGGGCGCCTACAACAACGACGGCACGCTGAAGCAGGGGGCTGTGGTGGTCTATGTGACCGCCCAGACGGCCAAGACCGTGACGGCCCGGCTGTCGAGCGGCGAGTTCACCGGTCTGCAGGCCATCCTGTCGGCCTACGAGAAGGGCAACGTCACCACGCCGCTGGCCGTGCGCATCGTGGGCTGTGTGTCGGCTGCCGATATGGATGCCCTGGGCAGTTCGGCCGAGGGCATACAGGTGAAGGGCAAGAACAACAGCACGCCGCTGAACATCACCATCGAGGGTGTGGGCGACGATGCCACGGTGAAGAATATGGGCTTCCTGGTTCGCAACGCCCAGAGCGTGGAAGTGCGCAACCTGGGCATCCTCTACTGCATGGACGATGGCCTGTCGTTCGACACCGACAACCTGCACTGCTGGGCCCACCACATCGACTTCTTCTATGGCCGCAACAAGGGTGGCGACCAGGCCAAGGGCGACGGCTCGCTCGACGTGAAGAGCGACTCGAAGTACATGACCTTTGCCTACAATCACTTCTGGGATAGCGGCAAGACCTCGCTCTGCGGCATGAAGAGCGAGTCGGGCCCCAACTACATTACCTACCACCACAACTGGTTCGACCACAGCGACTCGCGCCATCCACGTGTCAGGACGATGACCGTCCACGTGTTCAACAACTACTACGACGGCGTGGCCAAGTATGGCGCCGGAGCCACCACGGGCAGCAGTGTGTTTATGGATCGCAACTACTTCCGCAATACCAACAAGCCCATGATGATCTCTCTGCAGGGCACCGACACCAAGATGGGCACCGACCTGAAGGATGCACCCACCTTCTCGGGCGAGGACGGCGGTATGATTAAGAGCTACGGCAATGTCTTTGCCGAGAAATCGTCGAACTTCCGCTATGCCACCTATCAGGACAATGCCGTGGAGTTCGATGCCTACGAGGTGACCGATCCCGCCACGCCGGTGCCTGCTGAGGTGAAGTCGAAGGCCGGGGCCAACAGCTACAACAACTTCGACACCGACCCTCAGCTGATGTACAGCTACCAGGCCGACGATGCCGCCCAGGTGCCCGCCATTGTGACGGGGTGGCTGGGAGCCGGGCGTATGGGCCACGGCGACTTCCAGTGGTCGTTCAGCAACGCCACCGAGGATGCCAACTATGCTGTGATAGCCGCCCTGAGCACCGCCGTGCAGAACTACCAGTCGTCGCTGGTGGGCATCTTCGGTCAGGAGAGTGCCCAGCAGGGTGGGGGCGGTGAGCCTGCCGACACGACCACCACAAAGCCCGATACGCCTGTGGTCGAGGGTACCATCCTGTGCACCTTCGACAAGAGCGGCACGCCCAGTAGCTCGTTCTTCACCGTGAGTGGCAATGGCTCGAACACGAAGGGCACTGCCACCGTCGATGGCCAGACCTACGACACCTGCCTGAAGATGGAGTCTTCGACCAGCGTCAAGTTCACCCTTGCCCAGTCTATGCGCATGACGCTCTATTTTGGTGACACTGAGACGGCCAGCATCAAGATAGACGGCGAGAAGATTACGGGCACCTCAAGCACCTATGCCACCACGCTGGCAGCCGGGGCTCACGAGCTGACCAAGGACAAGTCGGTAAACCTCTTTGCCATCAAGCTGGAGCCCGTGGAGCAGTGACCACTCTTTTTCCCCTCATGTGTAACCCATCATCATCGTATCAACGTATGGACAATTGGCTCGACATAGCAGCAGTCGTAATTCTGGTCATCGCCGGTGTGCTTATCTACCGCAGCAAGGCCAAGAGTGGCAAGTAGGCTAACATTTTTGCCGTTTTGTTTTGCCAATTCGGCAATAATTGCTAACTTTGCCCTCCAATAAAGGAATCTTATACAAAACAAACAAATACTATGGCAAAAATGAAAGGCGCCATCGTCATCGACACCACCCGCTGCAAGGGATGCGTGCTCTGCGTGCAGGCTTGTCCGCAGAACGTCATCGAGCTGGCGGGGAAGGTCAATGTGCATGGCTATCCCTATGTTGAGGCCGTGCGGCAGGAAGCCTGCATCGGCTGTGCGTCGTGCGGCATCGTCTGCCCCGACGGGTGTATAACGGTTTATCGTAAACGAGTGGAGGCATAAGCTATGGCAGAAGAGAAAGAGGTTGTATTGATGAAAGGCAACGAGGCGATAGCCCGTGCTGCCATTCGTTGCGGCGTCGACGGGTACTTTGGATACCCCATCACCCCGCAGAGTGAAGTAATTGAGACACTGGCCGAGCTGAAGCCCTGGGAGACCACGGGCATGCAGGTGGTGCAGGCCGAGAGCGAGCTGGCCTCGGTGTATATGCTCTATGGAGCCGCCGGTGCCGGCAAGAAGGCCATGACCTCGTCGTCGAGTCCCGGCGTGGCGCTGATGCAGGAGGGCATCACCTACCTGGCTGGTGCCGAGCTGCCTGCACTCATCGTCAACGTGCAGCGTGGCGGCCCCGGCCTGGGCACCATTCAGCCCTCGCAGGGCGACTATTTCCAGGCTACCCGTGGCGGTGGCAATGGCGACTACAACGTGATTGTGCTGGCCCCTGCCTCGGTGCAGGAGATGGCCGACTTCGTAGACCTGGCTTTCGAGCTGGCCTTCAAGTACCGCAACCCCGCCATGATTCTCTCTGACGGCGTGATTGGCCAGATGATGGAGAAGGTGGTGCTGCCGCCGTTCAAGCGCCGCCGCACCGACGAGGAGGTGATCGCCCAGTGCCCCTGGGCCTCGACGGGCAAGACGAAGAACCGTGAGCGCAACGTCATCACCTCGCTCGAGCTGAAGCCCGAGATCATGGAGCAGCGCAACCTGCACCTGCAGGAGAAGTATCGCCAGATTCGCGAGAACGAGGTGCGCTACGAGATGCAGCACTGCGACGATGCCGAGTATGTGATCGTGGCCTTCGGCTCTGCCGCCCGCATCGCCGAGAAGAGCGTCGAGATAGCCCGTGCCGAGGGCATCAAGGTGGGCCTCTTCCGTCCCATCACCCTGTGGCCCTTCCCCACGAAGGAGATTGCCCGGGTGGCCCAGGGGAAGAAGGGTGTGCTCGTGGCCGAGATCAACGCCGGCCAGATGGTGCAGGACGTGCGCCTCAGCATCAACGGTGCCGTGCCCGTAGAGCAGTTCGGCCGCCTGGGTGGCATCGTGCCCGACCCGGAGGAAATCGTGGAAGCATTGAAGAGACTACAAAGCCCCACCCCCGACCCCTCCCGCGGTGGGGAGGGGAGTAAATAGTTTTTTCCCTTGTGACTGAAGCGCTTCATTATTTATGGAACGGAGGCATGAGACAGCTGCACCTGATAGGTATGACTTGCTGAAAGCCTATGCAAGGCATAACAGACACGAGATGACCGAGAGCGAACAGACCCTTTGGGCAGCCTTACGAAAAGAGTTCGGGGGTATAAAGTTTCGCAGGCAGCACCCAATTGGTGACTATATTGCTGACTTTCTTTGCCTGACGAGGAAACTTGTTATCGAGGTTGATGGCGGTTATCATAACGACCCACAGCAGCGGATTGAAGATGTGTGGCGCACAGAGTTCCTGGAAAGCAAAAACTACAGGGTGCTTCGTTTCACGAATGAAGAAGTAAACACCGACACGAGAGGCGTGATAAGCAGAATTAAAGAAGAACTAATAAAAATCGAAGATAGTTATGAACAATAATCAAACAGCACAAGTATCTACCCCCCTCCCCCCCGCGGGAGGGGCCGGGGGTGGGGCTTTTGAGGGCTACACCTGTGTTTACAAGAAGCCCTCTTTGCTCAACGACAACAATATGCACTATTGCCCGGGCTGCTCGCACGGCGTGGTGCACAAGCTCATTGCCGAGGTGATCGAGGAGATGGGCCTGGAGGAGAAGGCCGTGGGCGTGAGCCCCGTGGGTTGCGCCGTCTTCGCCTACAATTATATAGACATTGACTGGCAGGAGGCTGCCCACGGTCGTGCCCCCGCACTGGCCACGGGCATCAAGCGCTGCTGGCCCGACCGCCTGGTGTTCACCTATCAGGGCGACGGCGACCTGGCCTGCATAGGCACCTGCGAGACCATACACGCGCTGAACCGTGGCGAGAACATCGTCATCATCTTCGTGAACAATGCCATCTACGGCATGACGGGCGGCCAGATGGCTCCCACCACCCTCATTGGCCAGAAGACGGCCACCTGCCCCTATGGCCGCGACCCCAAGCTGCACGGCTACCCGCTGAAGATGGCCGACATAGCCGCCGGGCTGGAGGGCACGTGCTATGTGACCCGCCAGTCGGTAGAGTCGGTGGCCTCGATCCTGAAGGCCAAGAAGGCACTGAAGAAGGCATTCCAGGCCTCGATGGACGGCAAGGGCTCGAGCCTGGTGGAGTTTGTAAGCACCTGTAACAGTGGCTGGAAGCTCTCGCCGGTGAAAGCAAATGAGTGGATGAAGGAGAATATGTTCCCCTTCTATCCCAAGGGTGACTTGAAGGATACCATCAGCCCCACCCCCAGCCCCTCCCGCAGTGGGGAGGGGAGTAAATAGTTCTCCTCCCATGGAACGCAGGCAAAGGGCGTGCGTTTCAGCCATGAAGAAGTAAACACTGGCACGAGCGGTGTGATATATAAATGTCAAAGAAGAACTGATAATAATTGAAGATAGTTATGAACAATAATCAAACAGCACAAGTATCTACTCCCCTCCCCCCCGCGGGAGTGGCCGGGGGTGGGGCTTTGAAGAAGGAAATCATTATAGCAGGATTTGGTGGTCAGGGCGTGCTCTCGATGGGTAAGATTCTGGCCTACTCAGGACTGATGGAAGACAAGGAAGTGACGTGGATGCCCGCCTACGGCCCCGAGCAGCGCGGCGGCACGGCCAACGTCACCGTGATCGTGAGCGACGAGCGCATCTCGTCGCCCATCCTCTCGAAGTACGACATCGCCATTGTGCTCAACCAGCCATCGCTCGAGAAGTTCGAGCCGAAGCTGAAGCCCGGCGGCATCCTCATCTACGACAGCTACGGCATCATCAACCCGCCTACGCGCCAGGACATCACCGTCTACAAGATTGATGCCATGGACAAGGCCGCCGAGATGAAGAACGGCAAGATCTTCAACATGATCGTGCTGGGCGGCCTGCTCAAGGTGGCTCCCGTGGTGGGCACCGGCGGCGTGGAGAAAGCCCTGAAGAAGACCCTTCCCGAGCGTCATCACGACCTGATACCCCTGAACATGCAGGCACTCGAGGAGGGTGGAAAGATTATAGAGAAGTGCTAAGACCGCTCCCTTCTGCGGAACTCTGAGCAAGTGATGGCAGTGGCAATGGCCACGTTCAGGCTCTCGGCCGAGTCGCCCTGGCGAAAGGCAGGTATGAGCAGCCTGTGCGTGACGAGCTCCCTGACAGGGGCTGAAATGCCATTGCCTTCATTTCCCATGACGATGATGCCCTTGGCGGGCAGCTCATGGCGGTAGATGTCGTCGCCATCGAGCAGCGTGCCAAACACGGGCAGCGCCACTTCGGCGAGCAGCGACGGCAGGTCGGTATAGACCACGCCGACGCGGGCTATGCTGCCCATCGTGGCCTGCACCACCTTCGGGTTCCACACGTCGGCCGTGTCGGGCGAGCAGAAGATGGTGTCGATGCCGAACCAGTCGGCAATGCGCACGATGGTGCCCAGGTTGCCGGGGTCTTGCACCCCGTCGAGTGCCAGGTAGAGCTTCTTCGTCGTGGGCAGTGCCGTGGCAGGGTGGGGGATGGGAAACACGGCCAGCACCTGCTGCGGGTGCTGCAGGAAGCTCAGCTTGCGCAGCTCCTCGTCGGTCACCAGGATGGTGCCGTCACAGCCGCTCCAGCCCTCGGTGGCATAGACGGTCTTCGGCATGAGCCCGCACTTCAGCAGGTCGCCCACCACTTTGGGGCCTTCGGCCACGAATAGTCCTTCGCGCTGGCGATGCTTCTTCATCTCCAGCTGTTTCACGAGTTTTATTTGGTTTTTGCCTATCATAACTTAAAAAAAAGTACGTAATTGTGGCACAAAGATAGAAATAAATATTTATCTTTGCAACAAATTATGCGAAAAGAATTGTTTTTACGCGCACTTCTCGTTGGCATGACGGCCCTGCTGGCATCATGCTCGACCACCCGATACGTGCCCGACGGGCAGTACCTGCTGAACAATGTGCGCGTGAAAGCCGACGGCAAATACCCCGACATCAACACCAGCCAGCTGCGCAGCTACGTGCGCCAGTCGGCCAACGCCCGCTGGTTCTCGCTCTACCGGCTGCCGCTGGCCACCTACTCGCTCTCGGGGCGCGACACCACCAAGTGGCTGAACCGCACGCTGCGCTCCATGGGCGAGCCCCCCGTGCTCTACGACAGCGTGCAGGCCCTGCGCTCGTGTGCCGACCTGCAGCAGCAGTTGCAGAACGAGGGCTACCTCAGGGCGCAGGTAGCGCTCAAGGTCAGGAAGCACGGCAAGAAGGCCGACGTGACCTACCTGCTGCATCCAGCCGACTACTACTTCATACACCACCTGCGCTACGAGATTGCCGACTCGCAGATCGTGAAGCTGCTCGAGGCCACGGGCGACAGCACCCGCCGCCTGCTGCGCGAGGGCATGAAGTTCGATGCCGGGCGGCTCGATGCCGAGCGCAAGCGCCTGGCCTCGGTGCTCGCCGACCATGGCTACTTCAGGTTCCACAAGGAGTTCATCACCTACGTGGCCGATACCCTGGCGGGCTCGCGGCTCATCGACATGACGCTGCGCCTCTCGCAGAACCGTCGCGACGAGCTGCCCGACACGCTGCACCAGCAGTTCGGCATACGCCGCATAGCCTACCAGGGCACGGGCGACGACGGGCAGATACACCTGCGCCGCCACGTGCTCGAGGAGTGCACCCACCTGAAGGAGGGCGCCCCCTATTCGGCCACCGCCCTGCAGCAGACCTACAACCACTTCGGGCGCATGCAGGCCGTGAAGTACACCAACATCTCCCTTCGCCAGGTGCCCGACACCACCCTGCTCGACTGCAACATACAGCTGCAGACCAACAAGCCCTCGACGCTGAGCTTCCAGCCCGAGGGCACCAACACCGCGGGCGACCTGGGTGCCGCCGCCTCGCTCACCTACCAGAACCGCAACCTGTTTCGCGGCAGCGAGGTGCTCAGCCTGGAGCTGCGCGGTGCCTACGAGGCCATACGCGGCCTAGAGGGCTATTCCAACCAGGACTTCTTGGAGTATTCGGCCGAGGCGCGGCTGTCGTTTCCCCGCTTCATCACCCCCTTCGTGGGGCGCAGCGTGCGGCGCACGGTGAGTGCCACCAGCCAGGTGTCGCTGCTCTACGATGCCCAGCGGCGGCCCGAGTTCCAGCGCCGGGTGCTCTCGGCCTCGTGGCGCTACAAGTGGAGCTTCGCCCATCGCCACGACCGCTACCAGCTCGACGTGCTCGACCTGAACTACGTGTTCATGCCCTGGATCTCAGAGACCTTCCGTCGCGACTATCTGGGCGACGACAGCTCGCGGGGTGCCATTCTGCGCTATAACTACGAAGACCTTTTCATCACCAAGACCGGCTTCGGCTATTCCTACAGCCATAAGAACGTGGCCGTGAAGACCAACGTAGAGACCTCGGGCAACGTGCTGGCCCTGGGGGCCCGCCTCTTCCATGCCGCCCAGGACGATCGCGGCCAGTACCGGCTGTTCAACATTGCCTTTGCCCAGTATGTGAAGTTCGACGTCGACCTGACGCGCTCGCTGCCCATCGACCTGGGCAACCAGCTGGTGCTGCATGCCGGGCTGGGCATAGCCTACCCCTACGGCAACAGCCGCGTGCTGCCCTTCGAGAAGCGCTACTTCTCGGGCGGTGCCAACAGCGTGCGTGGGTGGAGTGTGCGCTCCCTGGGCCCTGGCCGCTATATGGAGCGCGACGGGCGCATCAACTTCATCAACCAGACGGGCGACATGAAGCTCGACCTGAATGCCGAGTACCGCACCCACCTGTTCTGGAAACTGGGCGGCGCCCTCTTCGTCGATGCGGGCAATGTGTGGACGCTTCGCGACTACAGCGACGTGCAGCCCGGGGGCCAGTTCCGCTTCGACGAGTTCTGGGAGCAGCTGGCCGTGAGCTACGGCGCGGGCATCCGCTTCAACTTCGACTACTTCATCCTGCGCTTCGACCTGGGCATGAAGGCCGTCAACCCCGCCTACCGCGAAGAGGAGGAAGACCACTTCCCCCTCCTGCACCCCCGCTTCAGCCGCGACTATGCCTTCCACTTCGCCGTGGGCCTGCCCTTCTGAGCCGTGGCCCCTATGGTGCTATAGCCGCTTGTATTTCAGTTCTATCTTGCTGTACCGGCGATTGCCGTCGCAGTGCTCGAAGAGCCCCAGCGGCTCTGTGAGCGCCTTGCCCTGCTGCCTGTAGACGGTACCGCTGGGCGTGTGGGGTATCGATGCCGCCTCGCGCAGGTATTCGTCGCAGTAGTTCAGGCTGCCGAACTCCGGCCACTCGGCTATGATGATGTCCATGGCCACGGCATCGCAGGCCACCCCGTCCTGGCTGGCAATGAGCGAGCAGGCCCAGTCGCCCAGGAAGGGCTCCTTCATCCACTTGGGGTTGGGCGCGCCGTTCACGTCGCGCGAGCCGTAGGTGCCGTCAATGAGGAAGAGCAGCGTCTTCTGCCCCAAGTCCTTGTGGGCCATCCAGTCTACGAACGTCTTATACTGCGGCTTGCCGCTTCGCTTGTCCTGAGAGATGTTGTTATGGGCGTTCTGCCGCCAGAGCAGGCTGATGTCGGTGGCCCCATACCAGTTTTTCGCGGTGAGCGTGACGCCGGGCCCGTTGTGGGTCTTGAGCAGGGCGGTGTTGATGAGGTAGTCGGCATCGACGATGCACCTGGCCAGTCCGCGTGCCATTTTGCCGTTGTCGGCTGAGTAGTCGATCTGTTCCGGGTAGTACTCGCACTTCTCGCACCCGTCGCCGCCCGTGTTGTCGACGAAGCGCACCAGCGGGAACTCGCGGTGCACCTTATTATAAATGCTGTCGGTAATGGCGCGGCTGGGCTCGCACAGCACGATGTCCTGCTGCCGCACGCCGCCGCTGCCCACGAGCGAGCGCACCAGAGCCAGCGTGGTGAAGGGCGACGAGTTCAGCTCGATCGTGTCGTGGTGGGTCAGCGCGTTGTTCATGTTCAGCTTCACGGCAATCGTCTCGCCCCGCCGGTAGCCACGGCCGCCGCGGCCATGGGTCTTGTTGAAGTGGCCGAACAGGGCCCGCCAGGCCCGCCTGGCGCTGGGCTCGCCCGTCAGCTGGCAGATGGCCTCGCTCACCATCAGGTCGGCCTTCTGCTGGTCGTTCCAGCGGTCTTCCACCCAGAGGCCGCTCTTGCCGTCCCACTGGGCCACGCCCGGAGCGTGCACCCAGGCCACGCGGCCCGGATGAATGCCCCTGCCCTGGCCTATGGGCTGGCCCGGGCTTGCGCACAGCCGTGGCCGTGGCTGCCTACCATAGTGGCCGAAGAACAGGCGGTCGCGGTCTGTGGCCTCGCTGAGCAGCTGTATGGTGGTCGACGGGCCCAGGTCGGGGTTCCTCCACGCCCTGAGCTGCCACACCACCCGTCCGTCCTTGTCGACCTCGATGGCCTGGGGCGGGGCGTTCAGCGTGTCCATGGGCGTCTTGCTCCACTCGTTGTACCAGTTGTTGATGATGTGGCCGCCGTCTTTCAGCCTCACCGTCTTCTGTGGCTGCGTGATGCCATAGTCGGTCGCGTTCAGCTGCCACACGGTGTGGCCCTGGCGGTCTATCTCCTGAATGAGGCCCTTGCGTCCGGTGATGAGCAGGTGGCCCGTCTTGGGCAGCTCCTGCACCGACCAGGGCAGCACGCCCTGCCAGCGGTCTACCTCCCTGCCGTCGCTGGTGTACTCGTGAATGCAGCCCAGCCCCATGTTGGCCACCAGCAGCGTGCCCCGCGAGGTGAGCCGGGCGTTGCGGAACTGCCCGTGTACCGACCCCTTCTGGCCCGCCGTGGGCAGCAGGAACTCGCCCACGGTCTTCGCTGCCGGTATCTCCATCACCACCACCTTGGCCGGATGTCCGTTCTGCACGAACACCACGTGGTGCCGGCCTATGGGCTGCACGGTGTGAATCTCGGTGCCCTCAGGGGCCTCGTAGTGCCAGAGCGTGCGTCCGTTCTCGTCGGTCTCGGCCACGCCATACTGGTGTGCCACGAGTATGTGGCCGTCGGTCATCAGTATGGCGTCGCTTATCTCGCCTCGCTTCAGCTGGTCGTCATAGCTCCAGCTCAGCTGTCCGTCTTTTACGATGAACATGCGTCGCTGCTTGCTCTGCCCTGCATAGAAGAAGTCGTGACGTGCCAGGCTGGTGCTCACGCTGTCGGCGGCACCAGCGGCGGCGGTGGCGGGCTGGGCGGCTGCCGCGGCGGGCAGTAGCAGCAGTGCGCCCCATAGTTGTAGCCATGTCTTGTTCATAACGTTATGTGTGTAGCGATAAAATTTAGTTGTTGTTGCCTCTTTCGGGTGCAAAGTTATCAAAAAAATTCTCTAAAGTGTTACCTGAAAACAATCTTTTTTACCCCATCAAGACTACTGCTATTGTTGCTATGAAAAGCTAACTACCAAAATAACTATATACTAACAATACTAACTTAATTAATATCCTTCGTTCTGCCAGGCTTTCTTCTGCTCGTCGGTCAGGTCGCTGCCATCGTCGTTCTTCAGGCCGTCGATAAACGCCTGCGGGATGGGGCGGTACAGATGACGGGCCTGCACAGCCTGTGCCTCGGTGTTGAAGGCCTTGGCACGCTGCACGAGGGTCTTGGTGCGCGAGAGGGTCTCCCAGCGCTGCCACTCGCCTATGAGCTCGCGGGTGCGCTCGTTGAGGATGAACTGCAGCGCGCGCTCCTTCTGCCCTGTGACGCCCAGGCGGTTCAGTATGGCCTCGTCTTCGGCTGGCAGGTTGTCCCACGTCCAGTTGGTCAGGTTGCTGGCAGCGGTGGTTACGGGCTGCGTGGGGTTCGACAGGTAGTAGGTGTTCATCCAGAGGTTCGAGTTCTTGTACATCGTGGCGGCGTTGCCCGTGTTCAGGCCGTTACCCTCGAAAGCCTTCGAGCCGTCGACGTAGTACGAGCGGTTCTCGCCCTCCTTCCACTGAGCGCGGGCGCGAATCACGTCGATGTCTTTCTTGGCGGCGGCATAGTCGCCCAGGCGGGCATAGCACTCGGCGCGCAGCAGGTAGGTCTCGCCCAGTCGGGCCATCGTCACGTCGCGGAACGAGTCGCCCTTTTCGGCCTGGCGGGTGCCGTCGACGGTCTTGTTGATGCCTGCGAAGAAGTTGCTGTACTTATAGCCGGGGGTCATGAAGCCCGGAGCCACATATTGGCCGTTCTGGTAGAGCACCGATGCAT
The DNA here is from genome assembly GCA_017478085.1 of Prevotella sp. Classification (GTDB taxonomy): domain Bacteria; phylum Bacteroidota; class Bacteroidia; order Bacteroidales; family Bacteroidaceae; genus Prevotella. The sequence continues at coordinate 23,871 of JAFVEE010000129.1, forward strand.
TGGGCACCCATTGTCCCGGCGTGGCGGTCAGGTCGCCGCTGGTGGGCGTCTGGCGCTTGCCGTCGTGCCATTCGGGCAGTCGGCCAGCATCGTCCTTGAAGGTGGGGCCCTGCTTGTTGGCACCGAAGGTGTAGCCATCGTAGGTATGGTCGTCCTTGGTGTTCAGGATCATCACGATGCCGGGGTCGCCCAGTGCCACGCCCTTGCTGGCATCGGCCATGTTGTTGATGCCGTAGACGGTCTTGAACGTCTTCCAGAGGCGGGCATCGTTCACGTGGTCGTATGCAGCATAGGTGTACTCAGTGGGTCGGCAGCGCTGGAAGTCCATGTCGCCTATCCACACGCCGCGCTTCACCCATCCGTTGCTGAAGTTCGAGAACTGCGGGCAGAAGTAGTTGTAGGTGCGGTTGCCGTAGCGGCCAATGGTCGAGCTGCTGTTGTTGAAGCCTGCAGCCATGAGTATCTCGTCGAGCTGCTCAGTGGGGCAGTCCACGCCCGTCCAGTTGGCATAGAGGTCGCTGTAGTTGGGGGCCAGCGAGCGTGCGCCGATGGCATAGTTGCAGCACTCTATAGCCTCCCTCAGGTCGGCCTCCTTGGTATCGGCATTGAAGGCATCGCAACGCTCCGATGCGCGGAACAGCAGGGCCTTGGCCAGGAAGTGGGCCGCCGTGGCCTTGGTCCAGGTGATGCCCTTGCCGTAGGTAAACTCCTCGCCCTTGAACAGCTGGTAGGCCTGCCGCAGGTCGCTGATGACCTGTGCCCAGCACTCCTGCTCGGTAGAGCGGGTGAAGTTTCGCACCACGTCGTTCACGGGCACGAGCTGCAGCACCACGCCGCCATACTGGGCCGTGAGGCGGTAGTAGTTGTAGCCGCGCAGGAAGTAGGCCTGGGCCAGGCAGCGGTTGCGGGTGGCCTCGTCGCTGATGACGTCGGCCTTGGCAATAACGGTGTTGCACGATGCTATGCCGTAGTACAGTTCGTTCCACAGGTCGGCAGGCTGCGGGCAGTTGCGGTTGGTGCCCTGAATGGAGGGGCCGAAGCGGGTGTCGTACTCGTTCCAGGCGTCCGACGTGAGGTCGTTGCCGCTGGTAAACTCGTCGGTGCCATAGAGTGTGATGCCGTAGGCCCACTCGTAGCCGAAGTGCCAGCGAATATTGCCGTAGAGCGATACGGCCAGGGCCTCAACGCCCTCAGGGGTGTTGAAATAGTCGGTTGAAAACTTCGTGGTCTGTTCCTCGTCAAGGAAGTCGCTCGAGCACGAGGAGAGGAGTCCTCCTCCCACTCCCCCCAGGGGGAGGGCTGCAGCCGCGTAAACGATATATGACAGAATATGCTTTTTCATATCTCTTCTTTATTTTATTATGATGAATGAAAGTGGTGTCGGTGTATTTTATATTAGAACCCTATCTCCAGTCCGAACACGAAGCTGCGGTTGTAGTAGGTGCGGCCGGTGTCCAGGTCGAAGCCATCGATGCTCTGCTTCAGGCTGAAGGGATTCTGAATCTGGGCATAGACCTTGGCGTGCTGGAGCGAGGCGTGCCTCAGCAGCTGCTTGGGCAGGGTGTAGCCCAGCGAAATGTTGCGCACCTTGATGAACGAAGCCTTCTTGATGCCCAGTGCGCCGGAGAAGAGGTCTTGCGAGCCCGAGGTGGCCTGGGCCAGGATGGGCTTCTGATATTCGGCGCCGGTGTTGTCGGGTGTCCAGTAGTCTATCTCGCGCTGGTTGTTGTGAGCCGTCTCGGCCTCGCCGCCTGTGTTGAACATATAGCCCATGCGGCCAAACATCTGGATGCCCAGCTCAATGCCCTTCCACGAGAAGCGGTTGGTCCAGCCCATCGTGGTGGTGGGGTTGCGGCGGCCCAGAATCACGCGGTCGTCGTTGGCCTTCATCTCGTAGTCGCCGTTCTGGTCAACAGGCTTCACCATGCCCGGGCTGAACTTGGTGCCCTTCTCGGCCCACTTGGCCATCTCGGCCTGGTCCTCAGGGGTGTCTTGCCACAGGCCGTCGGTATCATAGCCGTAGAACACGGCGATGCTCTCGCCGATGAACCAGCCGTTGTCCACCATATCGTTCTTGCCGTAGGCCAGCTCTACGATCTCGTCCTTCTGGTAGGCAATGTTGAAGTCGGTCTCCCACTCGAAGTCGTTCACCTGCACGGGAATGGCGTTCAGCGTGAACTCTATGCCGTGGTTCTTCGTCTTGCCGATGTTAGACAGCGTGCTGGGGAAGCCCGTCAGCGTGGGAATGGTGGTCGACATGATCAGGTCGTTGGTGCGCGACCAGTACAGGTCGATGCTACCGAAGATGCGGCTGTTCAGGAAGCCGTAGTCCAGGCCAATGTTCCACTGCGTGGTCTTCTCCCATCCCAGGTTCGGGTTGGCCATCGTCAGCTGCGTGCCCGAGTAGTAGGGCTCGTTGGTGGTGTAGCCCTGCACGTTCCATAGCTTGCCGTCGGCAGCGTTGAAGGGCAGGTATATGCCCGTGATGTCGCCCTTGGTGTTATAGGGATCCACGGCGCTGTTGCCGGTGACGCCCACGCCGAGGCGCAGCTTCAGGTTGCTCACCCAGTCGAGCGGTTTCATAAACTCCTCCTCGCCTATGCGCCAGGCCAGTGCAGCCGAGGGGAAGAAGTCCCACTTATGGCCGTCGGCCAGCTGCGATGCGCCGTCCCATCGTCCGCTCACGGTGAGCAAGTAGCGCTCAAGGAAACCATAGTTCAGTCGAATCATGTACGACTCCAGCTGGCGGTCTTCCAGCCCCGATCCTATGCGCACCTTCTTCGTGGCGTCGGTCACGTCGAGCGTGCCCATGGCGTTCCAGAGATACGAGTCGTTCTCCAGTGCCTCGCCCTGCAGGCTCGAGTTCTCCACGTTCCACTTCGAGGCCGTCTGCAGCAGCGTCACGCCCACCTTGTGCTTCTGGGCGAAGGTGCGGTCGAACATGATCATATTGTCGATGGTCCACGAGAAGTCGCGGCGGTTCTGCAGGCGCGAGAAGTTCACGCCCTCGTTGCCCTTCTGGTCGATCTTGTGCGACGAGAATCCGTCGATGTAGACGCCCTCGCGCCAGTGGCGGAAGTCGGGGCCGAAGTTCAGCTTATAGCGCAGGCCCTCTACGGGCTTGAAGATTTCGCCGAAGTCCACCGTGGCCGAGAAGTTGCCCAGCGCGCGGAAGGTCTGCGACTTTTGCTGCGTGTGGTTCCATTCGTCCATAATAGAGTAGACGGTGGTCTCGCCGCCCGGGTGGGTCACCACGCTGCCGTCCTCGTCGTAGGGCACGGCAAAGTTATAGATGGTCTTGGCCGTGCCGTAGATGGCATCGGGCACCGAGCCCGAACGGCCTCCCAGGGTCGACATGCCATAGTCGCGCTCGGCCCACGTGCCGTTGATGCTGGCCTGCACCGAGAACCACTTCGTGGGCTTGATGTTCACGCTCACCTTGCCCGTGTAGCGGTCGTACCACTGGCCCTTCTGCGTGCCCTTGTTGCTCAGGTAGCCGAACGAGGCGTAGGCGTTCATGTCCTCGCTGCCGCCGCTCACGGCCAGCGTGTGCTCATGCGAGAGGGCCGTCTGCGTCACGAAGTCCGTCCAGTCGGTATTGGTCACCTGCGAGGGATCCCACGTGCCGCTGGCCCAGCCCTGTTTAATGTTGTTCCACGAGGTGTGGTTGTCTTCAGAGGTGTCGAACAGCTTCTCGTCGTTGGCCATCGTAGGCGAGTTGGGATGGGCAAACTGTTCGGGATCCTGGTTGTAGGCAGCCCAGCGGCGGAACTGCACCATGTCGGCGGCGCTCATTGAGGGCGAGCGGTCAACGATGTTCGACACCGTGAGCGTGCCCGTATAGTCAATGCTCATTCGGCCCTTCTTGCCCTGCTTGGTGGTTACGAGCACCACGCCATTGGCACCGCGCGAGCCATAGATGGCCGTGGCCGATGCGTCCTTCAGAATGTCTATGCTCTCAATGTCGCGAGGGTTCAGCGTCTCGATGGCCGAGGCCGACATCAGGGGCACGCCGTCAACTACATATAGAGGTGCGCTGCTGGCGGTGATGGAGCGCTGGCCGCGAATCATGATGCTGCCCAGCTCGCCCGGTCGCTCGTTGGTGGTAATGTCTACACCGGCGGCGCGGCCCTGCATGGCCTCCAGGGCGTTGCTCACGGGGCGGCTGTTCAGCTCGTCGCCGCTCACGCTGGCCATAGAGCCCGTTACGTCGCTCTTCTTCTGAACGCCGTAGCCCACGACCACCACCTCGTCGAGCTGCTGGCGGTCTTCCTGCATCGTGATGCTCAGTATGTTATTGCCTGCCACGGGTACCGTCTGCGACGTGTAGCCCAGGTAGGAGATGACCAGACTGGCCTTCTGCTGCACGCTGGGCAGGGTGAAGTTGCCGTCGAGGTCGGTCACGGTGCCGGTCGATGTGCCTTTCACCACAACGCTGGCACCTATAATAGGTTCGCCTGTGGCGTCGACAACCTTACCCGACACTTTGCTTTGGGCCAGTGCACCCACCGAGCACACTGCCATCAGGGCCAAAAACAGAAGCCGCCGCCACGCTTCGTGGCTGCTCTTCAAAATGGTCGTTTTTCCTTTTTTCATGTTGTTTTAGATTTAGTTAATTGTATAGGAAGTAGAATTTCATGATGCAAAATTAGCACTTTTCGTCGAATAGGTACATACGTTTTTCTGCCAATTATCGTACGGTTCTTCGTCAATGCGGCGCAAGCAGGGTTAGTACGGAGCCCTCGTACTGCCAGTACGGAGCCTTCGTTCTGTTTGTACGGAGCCTTCGTACTGATTGAATGGAGGCTCCGTTCCGCTGTGACCGTAGCTCCCTGGGTACACGAAATGGTCAAAAAGGGCGCACTTTCTCGTCAAAAGCGAGAGATTTTGCCGAAAAAGTGCCCGTTTCTCATCTTTTATTATTACATTTGCAGCAGCAAGACAACCTAAAGACAAACAAATCTTTTCACGCTTTTTGTCTATGAAGAACATCATAGGAACATTTCTTGTTCTGCTACTGCTGCTGCCGTCACGCCCCATGGCCGCCCGCCCCGTGGCCGCCATACGCCATATAGGCCAGGCCGACGGGCTGACTAATGACTTCGTGCTGTCGATGGCCCTCGACGGGCAGGGCAACGTGTGGGTGGGCACCGAGGCGGGACTGAACCGCATAGCCGGGCGCACGGTGAGCGTGTACTACCGCGAGCAGCTGGGCAGCAGCAACGACAAGATTCTGTCGCTCTGCTACAACCGCTACGCCGACCAGATGCTCATAGGCACCGAGCGGGGGCTGCTCGCCTACAACCCGCGCACGGGGTCGTTCGCCCCCGGCACCCGGGGCGAGCCCCTGCTGGAGCAGAGCCTCACCTGTCTGGCCGACGACCACGACGGGGGCACGTGGCTGGCCTACGCCAATGGCACCGTGCAGCACCTGGACGGCAAGAGCGGCGAGGTGACCACACTGACCACGCAGCTGCCCGGCATACGCTCGGCCATGGACGATGGGCAGGGCCACCTCTACATAGGCCATGGCAAGGAGGGACTGAGCATCGTGAGCGTGAGGCATCCCGCCAGCGTGAGGCACTACCGGCACGAGGCGGGGCGGCCCGGCAGTCTGCCTGGCAACAACGTGCGCTGCATCGTGAAAGATCGCGAGGGGCGCATCTGGGTGGGCACCGACCACGGCGTGGCCCTGTTCGATGCGCTCACCGAAGCTTTCCGTGCACCCCCCATAGCCGCCTTCAGCTCCCCCCTATATTATAATAATGTGTACGACCTGCTGCAGCTGGCCGGCGGCCACCTGTGGGTGGCCACCGACGTGGGCGGCCTGCTGACCAGCACGGGCGAGCAGGTAGGGGTGTCGTCGATGAACACCCGCTGCCTGCTGCAAGACGACTACCACAACATCTGGATAGGCAACCACAGCACGGGCATTGACTTCATACCTGGCAGGAAGCCGCTGCTCAGCGTGGTAGACTATCAGGATGCCAGCCACCGGCCAAGGCGCATCTACGGCGTGACCAGCGACGGGCAGGGCCGCATCTGGATGAGCACCGAAGACGAGCTGAGCCTATGGACCACACGTGACGGTACGCTGCGCTGCGACGGCCAGTGGCCCATCACGGGCATGAAGCACCGCGCCCACAGCTTTGCGCGCTGCCTTATGGCCGACGGGCAGGGCCACGTGTGGCTGGGAATGGAAGACGAGGGCGTGGTGCGCTTCGACCTGCGCACCCACCGCTTCGAGACCATCGACACGGGCTACGACGTGAGCGACGTGCACTCCTTCTTCGAAGATGCCGACGGCAGCGTGTGGATAGGCACCGAGTATGGCATCTGCCACTACAGTCAGGGCCGCATGGGCCACGCCACGCTGCTGGACAGCGCGACCAGGCGTGCCCCCGTGACCAGCTTCGTGCGTACGGCCACGGGGCGGCTGCTGCTCACCACGCAGGGCGGCGGCGTGGTGCTGGCCGACACGCGGACGATGCAGGCAAGGAGGCTGACCAAGGCCGACGGCCTGCCCTCCGACAACATATCGCAAGCCCTGGCCGACGGCCAGCGAGGCGTATGGCTGGCCACCAGCGAGGGACTGGTCAGGATGGCCGATGCCGACCGGCCTGACAGCTTCATGGTGTTCGGCGCGGGCGAGGGACTGGCCGACCACCAGGTGCGCGCCGTGAGGCAAGACGGCCAGGGGCGCATCTGGGTGAGCACCTTCAGCGGCATAGCCTGCTTCGACCCCGCGGGCCGCCGCTTTCACAACTACACCCAGCAGGCAGGGCTCAGGATAGGCGGCTTCACCGAGGGGGCCGTGGGTACGGCTGCTGACGGCAGCCTCGTGTTCGGCTCGCCGGGCGGCGCGTTCTGCCTGCAGCCTTCAGAGACCGAGGCCCACCCCAGCGTGTCGCCCGTGCGCATCACGCTGTGCGAGGCCTTCAGCCCTGCCGACGAAGGCAACATCGTGAAGTATTGCTACCCCGACAGCAGCGGCCTCATCACGCTGAGCCACCAGCAGAACACGCTGCGCATAGCCTACGCCGTGGCCGACTATGCGCAGGTGGACGAGGTGGAATACTCATACCTGATGACGGGCCTGAGCAGCAAGTGGTACTACAACGGCACCGACCCCGACGTGATGTTTCGCAGTCTGCCGCCGGGCACCTACACCTTCACCCTGAGGGCCAGGCTGAAGAGCCAGGACTGGGGCGCGGCCACCACCACGCGGCTGCGGCTGCGCATAGAGCCGCCCCTCTGGCTTTCGTGGTGGGCGCGCTGCCTCTACGCCTTGCTCGTAGCGGCGCTGCTCTGGGGCGTGTTCAGGCAGTACAAGCGCCGCCTGGCCATGCAGACCTCGCTCGAGATGGCCCGGCGCGAGAGCCAGCAGAAGCAGGCGCTGAACGAGGAGCGCCTGCGCTTCTTCACCAACATTGCCCACGAGCTGCGCACCCCGCTCACGCTCATCATAGGCCCGCTTGAGGATTTGCTGCACGACGTGGAGAGCGGAACGGCTGCTCCACGCACTTCGCTGAACACGCTGAGGCTCATCCATCAGAATGCGGAGCGGCTGCGCAGCCTCATAGGACAGATTATGGAGTTCCGCAAGACCGAGACGCAGAACCGCCGGCTGACCGTGGCACGGGGCGACCTGGGGCAGTTCGTCAGGGAGATGGTGCTGAACTACGACGGGCTGAACCGCAACCCGCACGTGGCCATCAGGGCCGACATCGCTGCCGGGCTTCCGGCGGTGTACTTCGATTCGGAGGTGGTGACCACCGTGGTGACCAACCTGCTCTCGAATGCCGTGAAATATACCGAGCAGGGAAGCATTACCGTATCTGTGGGTACCACCGACGGCCAGTGGATCGACATCAGCGTGGCCGACACGGGCTATGGCATTGCTGCCGATGCCCTGCCTCATATCTTCGAGCGCTACTATCAGGCCAAGGGCAGCCATCAGGCTTCGGGCACCGGCATAGGGCTGGCACTGGTGAAGTCGCTGGCCGACCTGCACGAAGGCCGCGTGGGCGTGGAGAGCACACTGGGCAAGGGCAGCCGGTTCACCTTCTCGCTGGGCGTGGCCAACGACTACCCGGATGCCTTGCACAAGGAAGACACGGTGCCGGGCACGCCGCCCCCCTCGCACGACGGGCACGACGAGCGGCGGCCTGTGCTGCTCGTCGTAGAGGACAATGGCGACATTCGCCAGTACATAGCCGACTCGCTGGGCTACGACTACACCATTCTGCAGGCTGCCAATGGCGAAGAGGGCTGCAGCACGGCCTTGGAGCAGATGCCCGACATCATTGTGAGCGACATCATGATGCCCAGGATGGACGGAATAGAGATGACCCGCAGGCTGAAGAACGACATACGCACCAGCCACATACCCATTGTGCTGCTCACGGCCAAGGATGCCGATCACGACAAGGAGCAGGGCTACGAGAGCGGTGCCGACTCGTATCTGACCAAGCCCTTCACGGCCCGCCTGCTGGCCAGCCGCATCAGAAACCTGCTGGTGGCCCGCCGCAGGCTGGCCGAACAGCTTGGACTGGGCGAGGCGGTGGCCACCCTGCCGGGGAAAGACGCCCCCACGGAGCCGGAGCTTGGCAGGCTTGACCGTGAGTTTATGGAGCGGCTGAACAAGGTGATCAAGGAGAACATTATGCTGACGGACATCGATATGGCCTTCCTGACTGACAAAATGGCCATGAGCCACAGCACTTTCTACAGAAAGGTGAAAGCGCTGACAGGGCTCACGGCCAAGGAGTATGTGCGGAAGATGCGGCTGCGCCACTGCTACACGCTGCTGGAGAGCGGTGACTATAACGTGACTGAGGCGGCCATGATGACGGGCTTCAACCAGATGGCCCACTTCCGCGAAACGTTCAAGAAAGAGTTCGGCATCTTGCCATCGGAAGTGCGTCGTCAGCGGTGATGCCCACCCCCGCCTGGCAGCTGTCATTACTGCGGCCGCGGCAGGCCCTGCAGGCTGACCAGCCAGCGGGCGTCGCGCCTGACCAGCGTGAGCGTGAGGCGGGCCTGTCCGGCCACGCGGGCGCTGTGCCCCAGGCTGTCTAAGAGCAGGCAGCCGCTGACGGACAGGCTGGCCCGCGCCGTGGTGTCGCTGAGCATCGTGAGGCCCTCGGCCTGGGCGGTGGCGGCCTGGGGCTGGGCGTTGTAGACATCGAGGTCGGCCTGCGTGAGGTTCGATGCCAGGAAGCTCATCCACCAGCGGCTCTCGGGGGTGCACAGGCTGCTGGCGCGGTGCAGGTCGAGCTGCACGTAGGCCTCGGCAAACTGCCGGGCCACGTCGGCGGCCTGGGCCTCGCCGTCTTGCTGGCTGCCGCCCAGGCACGCCGCGAGGGCGCTGGCAAGGGCTGTGAGGCAGAGAATCTTTTTCATCGGAATCATTAATGTTTCAAAAAATATGCGCAAAGGTAGAAAATAATTATGAATTACGAACGATGAATTATGAATAATTTACTACCTTTGCACGAAAATTCAGAAAAAGCAATGCTCAGATTCATATCGTTTGGCAGCGGAAGCAGCGGAAACTGCTACTTCCTGTACACCGACACCGACGGCATGCTGATAGACGTGGGCGTAGGCATACGCACCCTGAAGAAGCACTTCAAGGACTACGGGCTGAGCCTGCAGCAGGTGCGCAGGGTGCTCATCACCCACGACCATGCCGACCACATCAAGTCGGTGGGCAGCATCAGCCATGAGTACGGGCTGCCCGTCTATGCCACCGCCGAGGTGCACAAGGGCATAGACCGCAACTACTGCGTGCAGCGCAAGGTGGTGGCCGAGCGCCGCCACAGGGTGGAGCCCGGGCAGGCCGTGCGGCTGGGCGACTTCGTGGTGACCCCCTTCGCCGTGCCCCACGACAGCAGCGACAACGTGGGCTACTTCATAGAGGCCGGGGGCGCCGCCTTCTGCATCATCACCGACGCGGGCTGCGTGACCGACGAGATGGCCCGCTACATAGGCCGGGCCCAGTACCTGGTGATCGAGGCCAACCACGACCGCGAGATGCTGCAGCAGGGGCCCTACCCCCAGCACCTGAAGGTGCGCATACAGAGCCGCACGGGCCACCTGAGCAACGCCGACTGCGGCGAGGCCGTTGCCCGCAACATGGGCGAGCAGCTGAGGCACGTGTGGCTGTGCCACCTGTCGGAGGAGAACAACCACCCGGAGCTGGCCCGCAAGACGGTGGAGGCCGTGCTGCGCTCCTACGGCGTGGTGGCGGGCAAGGACTTCGCGCTCGACGTGCTGAAGCGCACCATGCCCTCGGGGGTCTATGAGTGCGTGTGAGGCCCCCCCTGGCGGCAGATCAGGACAATCGTCTGTATATATTTTTTATCAACCCTATTATTAACAAAAACTAAAGTAAGTATTTTATGAAGAAAAAGTTTATCTGCGCCGTTTGTGGATATATCTACGAAGGCGATGCTGCCCCCGAGAAGTGCCCCATCTGCAAGGCTCCTGCCTCGAAGTTCTCGCGCCTGAAGGAAGAGATGGCCTACGCCACCGAGCATAAGATTGGCGACGGCAAGCCCGAGGGCGTGAGCGATGAGATGATCGAAGACCTGCGCTGCCACTTCAACGGAGAGTGTGGCGAGGTGGGCATGTATCTGGCCATGGCCCGCCAGGCCGACCGCGAGGGCTATCCCGAGATTGCCGAGGCCTTCAGGCGCTATGCCTTCGAGGAGGCCGACCACGCCAGCCGCTTTGCCGAGCTGCTGGGCGAGTGCGTGTGGGACACGAAGACCAACCTGGAGAAGCGTGCCGCCGCCGAGGCCGGTGCCTGCGAGGATAAGTTCCGCATAGCCAAGAACGCCAAGGCCGCAGGCTTCGACGCCATTCACGACACCGTGCACGAGATGGCCAAGGACGAGGCCCGCCACGGTGCTGGCTTCGCCGGGCTGCTGAAGCGCTACTTCGGCAAGTAATATGGCTGGTGCTGAATACAATAAATACAGGAAAAGTCCGTTTTGTCTATATATGATGAAACGGATTTTCCTTTTTCTGCTCATGGCTGCGGCCATCGCCGCCTGTAGCGATAACGACTCGTTCACCACCAGTACCTCGGCACGCCTCACCTTCTCGGCCGACACGGTGAAGATGGACACCGTGTTCTCGACCATCGGCTCGTCGACCTACACCTTCTGGGTGTACAACCAGGGCGACGATGGCATCAGGCTGCAAAGCGTGAGGCTGGGCCAGGGCAACCAGACGGGCTTCAGGGTGAACGTGGACGGCTCTTACCTGGACAACAGCACGGGGGCCGTGGCCGTAGGCCTGGAGGTGCGCGGCGGCGACAGCCTGCGGGTGTTCGTGGAGCTGACGGCCCCCGAGAACATGCAGCAGGAGGCACAGCTGGTGGAAGACGACCTGCTGTTCCAGCTGGAGAGCGGCGTGGTGCAGAGGGTGCACCTCGAGGCCTGTGCCTGGGATGCCATTCAGTGGACGGGCAAGGTGCTGCGCCGCGACACGGTCATAGAGAGCAGCAAGCCCATCATCGTCTATGGCGGGCTGCGCATCGACAGCGCCGCCACCGTCACCATTCGCCACACCACGCTCTACTTCCACGACCAGGCGGGCATCGATGTCTATGGCACGCTGCTCACCGACAGCGTGCTGATGCGAGGCGACCGGCTGGACCACATGTTCGACTATCTGCCCTACGACCGCGTGAGCGGGCAGTGGCGGGGCGTCACCATTCATTCATCGTCTTTCCACAACGAGCTGGTAGCCACCGAGATACGAAATGCTGAGAACGCCCTGGTGTGCGATTCGGCTGCCCTCAGCGCCGACCGCCAGCGGCTCTATATGGAGCGGTGCGTCATTCACAATAGTAAGGGGGCGGGGCTCGAGGTCAACAGCTCGTATGTGGGGCTGCTCGACTGCCAGTTCAGCAACACGCTGGGCGACTGCCTGGCCGTCTATGGCGGCATCGTCGTGATGCAGGGATGCACGCTGGCCCAGTTCTATCCCTTCTCGGCCGACAGGGGGGTGGCGCTGCGCCTTTGCAACTACAAGGGCGAGGCGCCTTGCGCGCTGGAGTACTTCAAGTGCTCGAACAGCATCGTCACGGGCTATGCCGACGATGTGGTGATGGGCGGCACGCTGCAGGGTGACAGCATAACGCCCTTCGTCTTCCTGTTCGAGAACTCGCTGCTGCGCACGCCGGTGGTAGAAGACGATACCGTGAGCTACGTCAGGATCCTGTGGGAGTCGCCCAGTGACTCCATCCAGGGCAAGAAGCACTTCGTGCTCGTCGACGAGCAGAACCTGAAGTACGACTTCCACCTCGATTCGCTCTCCACGGCACAGGGGCTGGGCTGCTACCGCTAAGGAGCTGGGTGGAATCAAGTTGTTCTAAGGATTTTAGGATTTAAGGATTGTGGCACTGCGTGCCATTGTACACGAGCAGGAGGGCAAAGCCCCCCATCCTTGTCAGCCGATGCCGTAGGCATCAGATAGTGGTAGCCAGCCATACAGCCGTGCCGTAGGTACGGCGAAATGGCTGGTAAATAGGCGGCGGTAGCCTGCGTGCCTTTAGGTACGCGACTGAAGCAGAGGGTTATCGCGTACCTAAAGGCACGCTTCCCTATCCCCCAGGATCAGAACTCCGTAAACGAGAGGGGCATGAGCTGCTTGATGCCCTCGACTACGTAGATGCTTTTGCGGCCATACAGCAGGATGCGTATGGGACGGCCAAAGCGCGTCTCGGTCTCGATCATCACCTGCCTGCAGGTGCCGCAGGGCGACACGGGCTCCTCCGTCAGCTGGCCGTCGGTGCCCCGGGCGGCAATGGCCAGGGCGACGACGGGCTGGTCGGGGTACTGGGCACCGGCAGCGAAGATGGCAGAACGCTCGGCACACAGGCCAGCGGGAAAGGCTGCGTTCTCCTGGTTGCAACCAGGCAGCACCACGCCGCTGGCCAGCCTAACGGCAGCACCCACACTGAAATGGGAATAAGGAGAGTAGGAGTTGCGGGTCGAGCTGATGGCCAGCTCTACAATCTGGCGGTCGCTGGCCTCCAGTTCGTCCATCTGGCACACCTTGATTACTGATTGAATGCGAAGTTCTTCCATCATATTTATAGTTTTACGTTGCAAAGATAATGAAAATATTCGACAACGAGTAGCTTTTCCACGGAATTTTCGTATGAAAAGGAAAATCGGGGGCTTCCACCTATGGGGAAGCTCCCGATTCTCTCTTCTTGCGAGGTGCCTAGCAGATTCGAACTGCTGTAGACGGTTTTGCAGACCGTTGACTAAGCCACTCATCCAAGGCACCTTGTCGTTTTGCGTGTGCAAAGGTAATATGTTTTTTCTGTTCTGCCAAATTTTTTTGCTACTTTTTCTCCCTGCACTGGCTTTTTTCCTTGATTTTCCCCTTCAGGGCGCATCCAGCGCAACCGGCACAGGGGTCATTGGCACGATGGAAAGCCTGGTAGATGCGCCAGCAGGCATAGCCGGCGCTCAGGGCAATGAGCAGGAGAACGAGGAGTTGCTGCACCATTTTTCTCCTCCCTCCTAACCGAAGAACTGAAGGTATTCCTGCTCGAAGTTGGGCGTGAGCACCCCCTTGCCTATGGCATCGAGCAACTCCTGCCGCGACCAGAAGCGGCCGCCGTCGAGCTCCTCGGCACTGGGGCGCACGGGGCCGTCGTAAGTGGTGCTGTTCACGTAGACCAGCTCACGCTCACGCTGGCTGTCGAACACATAGCTGCCCAGTGGGGTAGGGGTGTAGTCGGTGATGCCCAGCTCTTCTTCAACCTCGCGCCGAAGGGCCTCTTCGGGCGTCTCGCCGTAGGCCACGTGGCCCCCGCAGGCAGTGTCCCACCGGCCTGGCTGGATGTCTTTCCACAGGGGGCGGCGCTGCAGGTAGAGCTGGCCACGGCTATTGAACAGGTGCAGATGGACTACGGGGTGCAGCACACGCGAGCCGCTATGGGCCTCGCCACGGGTAATGGAGCCGAGCGTGCGGCCCTCGGCATCGACGATGGGGAATAGTTCTTGAGCGTTGTCGGTCATAGCTTCGAAAGTTTCTTGAGCATCAGCTTGTTGAGTGCCTGTATGCGACGATGACGGCGGGCAATGTCCTCGCGTACATTATTTATATTATTAAAGAAGTCGCTGAAGGCGTTCAGCATGGGGTTGGGCTGCGAGTTGTCCTCAATGGCGTCAGGGTTCACCACGATGCGAATGCCTGAGGGCTGCATCACCACGTCGATGTCGGCATCGGTCATGATGGGGTCGCCGTCGTAGTGAATGGCTCCCGGTTCGGAGCGGTGCACGTGGATGCTCTTGGCACGGAAGGTCTTGATCTTCGAGTTCTGGGTGAGGGTCTTCGAGAACAGGTCGAGGGCGATGGTGGGGGCATCGAGCACGTCGAAGGGCTCCATGATGATCACGTCCATCACGCCGTCCTTCATCGAGGCCCCCGGTGCTATGTAGGCATTGTTGCCATACTGGGCAGCATTGGCACAGGCTATGAGGAAGGCCTTGTAGCGGTGGGTGCCCGTCTCGTCCTCTACCAGGTAGGTCTCGGGCTTGTACTTCAGCCCTTCCTTCAGCACGTTCTCCACGTAGGTGATGGGGCCGCGCTTGCCAGCCTCGGCAAACTTCAGCGAGATGAAGGCGTCGAACCCCATACCGCAGGTGCAGAAGAAGGGCAGGCCGTTGATGATGCCATAGTCGAAATCCTCTATCTGCGCATGGTTGATGATGTCGATGGCCTTCTTCGAGTCCATAGGCAGACAGAGGTGGCGGGCCAGGCCGTTGCCGCTGCCACAGGGCACGATGCCCAGGGCCGTCTGCGTGTGAACCAGCGAGCGGGCCACCTCGTTCACCGTGCCGTCGCCTCCCACGGCCACGCAAATATCGGCACCCTGCTCGGCACAGGTGCGGGCAATCTCGGCAGCATGGCCTGCATATTCAGTAAACACAATGTCGTACTCGAACCGCTCCTTGTCCAGGCCCGAAGCTATCAGTGCGGGTATTTCATCCTTGCTGTGAGTGCCCGAGATGGGGTTCACAACAAACGTGATACTTGCTTTTTGGGTTGTCATCATGATGCAAAATTACGATAAATGTGCGAATTTTGGCAGAAAAGATAGCTAAAATTGCCTAAAACATACATTTATTAAAAAAAAACGCACGGTTTGAAGATTTTTGTGTAACTTTGCAGCCTGTAAGAAAAGAAACACCTATAAACTCTTATATGGGACAGTTACAAGAAAGATACCAGCAGTATCGCTTGCCGCAGAAGTTTATGGAGGCAGGAGTATATCCTTATTTCCGTGCCATCTCGGGCAAGCAGGGTACTGAAGTCGACATGGGAGGCCAGAAGGTGCTGATGTTCGGTTCGAATGCCTATACGGGGCTGACGGGCGACCAGCGCATTATCGACAAAGCCAAGGCGGCACTCGACAAGTATGGCTCAGGATGTGCGGGAAGCCGCTTCCTCAACGGAACGCTCGACCTGCACGTACAGTTAGAAAAAGAAATCTCACAATTCATTGGCAAAGACGATTGCCTTTGCTTCTCCACGGGATTTAGTGTTAATCAAGGTGTGCTGGCCATGGTGGTGGGCAAGGATGACTACATCATCTGCGACGACCGCGACCATGCTTCCATCGTAGATGGGCGCCGGCTCTCCTTCGCCAAGCAGCTGCACTACAAGCACAACGATATGGACGACCTGGAGCGCGTGCTGCAGAAGTTGCCCCATGAGGCCGTGAAGCTGATCGTGGTCGACGGCGTGTTCTCGATGGAGGGCGACCTGGCCAAGCTGCCCGAGATTATCGAGCTGAAGCACAAGTACAACTGCTCGGTGATGGTCGACGAGGCCCACGGCATTGGTGTCTTTGGCCGTCAGGGACGTGGCGTCTGCGACCACTTCGGGCTGACCGACGAGGTCGACCTGATCATGGGCACCTTCTCGAAGTCGCTGGCCAGCATTGGTGGCTTTATTGCTTCTGATGCCGATACCATTAACTTCCTGCGTCACACCTGCCGTACCTATATCTTCTCGGCATCCAACACCCCCGCCGCCACCGCTGCTGCCATGGAGGCCCTGCACATCATTCAGCAGGAGCCCGAGCGCATAGAAGCCCTGTGGAAGGTGACGCGCTACGCCCTGAAGCGCTTCCGCGAGGAGGGCTTCGAGATAGGCGAGACCGAGAGCCCCATCATTCCGCTCTATGTGCGCGACACCGACAAGACATTCCTCGTCACGGCATTGGCATTCCGTTCGGGTGTGTTCATCAACCCCGTCATCCCGCCTGCCTGTGCACCGCAAGATACGCTGGTGCGCTTTGCACTGATGGCCACCCATACCGAGGAGCAGGTAGAGCGTGCCGTGCTGGCATTGAAGAAAATCTTCGTTGAGCAAGGAATCATAAAGGGTTAAGAAGGTAGAAGTTAGGAGTTAAAAATAATTAAGGAGAAAGAAATATCTCCCCACTCCTAACTTCTAACTCCTAACTTTTTTGTACCTTTGCACCCGCATTTTTCGAGGTGTAGCGCAGTTGGTAGCGTTCCTGGTTTGGGACCAGGATGTCGCAGGTTCGAGTCCTGTCACCTCGACCTCATACGAAAGAGACCGCCGGTTCTTCAAGAACGAGCGGTCTTTTTTATGCCACCACCAGGCTTGGTAGAAATCTTCTTAGTTTGCTAAAGTTTGCAGAGTACCTAAAAATGCAAAAGCGACGGGCTTCACAGCCAATCGCTTCTATCTTCAATAGGTATTAGTTCTTTTAAGGTAAAAAGATTGTTTTCAGGATAACGCTGCAAAGGTAGTGAAAAAAATTGAACTGCCCAAACATTTCTTCGAATTTTTTTAATAATTTTTTTTGTGCAGGGGCACAAATTCTTGACATAAGTCGTTTTCGTCGATAATTATCGATATTTTACCCTTGGTTGTTAAATCATGGAGTTCGAGCCGTTTTGTTGTAGCCGTTTTCTAATAGTAACTGCACGCTGGTTCAATTTGCAAGTTTTCGTAATAAAATTTGGTGGTCTGTGATTTTTTGTATAATTTTGCAGCATTAACACTCAAGTTCCTATGATACCAAGACCAAGAACCATACTTCTTATTGCTTACCTCCTACTTTCTGCCGTCAGCCTGAGTGCCGCCGTAGTAGAGCGCGAGTTCCGTGTGCTGAATGCCGCCAACGACCTGGCCGACAACAGCGCACAGGTGGTGACTTGCACCAAGACGGGGCGCATTATCATTGCCACGATTGGCAACCTGAACTTTTACGATGGCTCCTCCTTCTCGCACATCGACACCCATCAGGAATACCAGTACCAGCTGCCCTATTACCGTGGCAATTACCACTTGTATTTTGACCATAGTCACCATCTTTGGCTGAAGAACACCCACTCGGTGACCTGCGTTGATATGACGATGGAGCGCTTCATTCCCGATGTAGAAGACGTGATCCGGCAGATGGGCTGCAATGATGCCGTGCTCGACCTGTTCGTCGACGGGGCAGGGCAGGTGTGGCTCCTTACCGAAGACGGTCTCTACGGTACCGACCAAAAGCAAAAGTACCAAGTGCTGCGCGACCGAAACCTGCAAGACCTGGAAGTGATGGACAGCCTGTTGCTGGCCTTCTACGACAATGGCGAGGAGATGGGCATCGACCTGGCCACGGGCCGTGTGGAGCACCGCACGAAGGCCTACGACTGGGTGGACGCGCAGAAGTACGTGAGCTCGTCGACCATGATTCGTTACGGCAAGAGCTTCTACCAGATCAGGAATGGCGACCAGGGGTCGGTGCTGATGCGCTTCGACGTGCCCACCCACCGCTGGACGAAGCTCATGGAGATGACCTACCACCTGAACAACCTGGCCATTGAGAAGGGCAAGCTATACATTGCCTCGGAATACGGCTACTGGGTCTATGACCTAAAGAGCGGCGAGCAGACTCACGTGAGCTCGCTGAAGATCATTGGCAGCGACCAGCCGCTGAACACAGACTGCAACACGCTGGCCTTCGACAAGCAGGGGGGCATGTGGATAGGCACCGAGCGGCGAGGACTGCTCTACGCCAGGCCCTATGTGTCGCCCTTCAAGGTGTACTCGTGGGAAGACAAGGAGGCCCAGGAGTACGGTCGCATGATGGACAACCTGGTGCAGAACATCTATGAGTACGACGGTAAGCAGGCCAACTGCGTCTACATAGACAGCCGCAACTGGACGTGGTACGGAACCACGACGGGCCTCTATCTGATGCGCTCGCCCAAGGAGGCGCCCGTGCTCTTCGACAAGAAGTCGGGACTGCTGAACAACGTGGTGCACTCGGTGATCGAGGACAAGCGCCACAACATCTGGGTGAGCACTTCGTGTGGCATCTCGTGCCTCTTGTTCGAGGGCGACAAGGTGGCCTTCATCAATAGTTTCAACGAGCAAGACAACGTGCCCAACGAGTCGTTCATCAACTGCAAGGCGCTCTGCCTGGCCGATGGCACCATCGTGATGCAGGCACTTGACCATGTGGTGGCCTTCCAGCCCAAGGACCTGGATGTGGTGAACGACCGCAAGCCTTTCCTGTTCTATCCCAAGCTGGTGCGCATGCTGGTGAACGGTAACTTTGTGGAGCCAGGCCAGGCGCTCGACGGCAATGTGGTCATAGACCGGGCCATTACCCGGGCGAAGGACATCAGCCTGAATGCCGATCAGAACTCGGTGTCGCTCACTTTCTCCGGTCTGAACTACTTTCGCCCCTTGCAGACCTACTACCGCGTGAGGCTGCCGGGGCTCGACGATGACTATCACGTTTATTCCTACTTCAACGGCAGTGGTTACGTTGACGAACAGGGCAAGCTGCATCTGCCGCTCATAGGCCTGAAGCCGGGCTCGTTCGACATTGAGGTGCAGGCCTCGATGTTTCCCGATGTGTGGCCGGGCGAGCCTTACGTCTGGACGGTGCACGTGAACCAGCCCTGGTGGCAGTCAACGGGCTCTTACATTCTCCTGGCGCTCATCGTGCTGGCCTTGCTGGGCGTGAATTTCTTCCTCTACAATCGCAACACCCGAATGCGCACCCGTCGCAACAGCGAGGAGGGCGACATTGTGCGCAAGATCTGCTCGTTTGTCGACCGCTGCGAGGCGCTGGGCAAGACGCCCCTCTCGCCTGCTACCGATGCTGCCAGCCATGCAAACGCCGATGACAGGCTCGACCCAGACTTCGTGCAGCTGATGCTGAAGCTCATTCCCTACGTGCAGGACAGCAAAGGCGAGGAACTCACGATGCACAAGCTGAGCCAGGCAGGCGGCATCGACGTGGTGAAGCTATACGAGATCTCGACCCCCAATCTTTACAAGAGTCCCACCGGCCTGGTGAAGCTGTCGCGCTTGGAGAAGGCTGCCCATTTGCTGAGCAGCACGGAAAAGCCGGTAGAGCAGATTGCCGCCGAGTGTGGCTTCTACACGCCCAACTACTTCATAGGCAGTTTCTTCCATCAGTACAAGCTCACACCCAGGGAGTACAGGGCTAAGGCCTGAATGAGGTGTCGTGATAGGCTACCAGCCTCCACGTGCGCTCGCCCGTACCTTTATAATATACAAGCGCTTGGTAGCTGTTCTCCGTCTGGAAGAACAGCCCTTCCTCTGGCACGCGGTGTGTCAGGCCGTCGGGCGTGAGCATGAGCAGCTGGTAGTTGTAGTAGCCCATCTTCTGCAGGATGGTGGCGTTGTACGAGTGGTCTCGTTCGTCATATTCCATCACATAGGTGTTCTGCGGCTCGTTCGTCCATTTTCCTTCAATAATTATTTTCGAATCGTCGTAGTGGCGGGCTGGCATAAGCTTGTAGTGCACGAACACGTAGTCGCTTGTGCGGTCAATTTCAATGTTTTCGCTGTTGCGCACCAGGAAGGCACCGTCGGCATCCTCCTCATACAGGTAGTTGGGTCGTGGCTCGCAGACTAATGGCTGGGCGTGAAAGCGGTCGGCCTCCTCGTCCCACCACACGCGTTCCAGGCCCATCGTGGTGTGGGTGGGGTCGAGCACCTCGAACTTATGATACTCGTTGCCTGCCTCGAATATCAGTCCCCGGTTGTGTTCCCACTTCAGGCCGTTCTGGTTCACGTAGTTGGGGCGCACGCCGGTCTTCATATTGTCTTCGCGACCGTTCTGCAGGACAAACGTGCGCAGCTGCTCGTCTTCGTTGGTCACGCGCAGGGCGTTGTAGCTCACGGCCAAGCCCACCTGTTGGTAGCGCGTGTTCAGTCCCGCATCGGTGTTGGTGGTTACGTTCAGATTGATGCTGGCCAGTGGCTCCACCACTCTGAACTCAGCCCTGAGCACCTCGGTGCGGTCGTCATCCTCGTCGATGATGCGCAGTCGGTAGTTGCCGCTCATCTTCAGCCGGCAGTGCTCGTTGGGAATCTGCATTTCGTAGTGCGTGAAGAGCACGGTGGTGTTCAGCGAGTTCTCGTAGTCCTCTATCGGCAGGTCGTTGAACCCCTCCAGCCAGTCGGTCTCAAACAGGCTCTCGGTGGTGCTCCAGTCGGGCTCGCAATGCTCCAGATGGGCCACCATACGGTGGTAGTTGTGCGACAGCTCGTCGAACCCCACGCGCAGCACGTCGCGGCTGTTCAGTTGCATAACGGGCAGGGCCGCCTGCCAGTCGTCGTTGACCACGACTTGCAGCGACTTCACGTTGGGTACCAGGATCTGGTGGCGGGCCTGGGCCATCAAGGGGGCCGTCAGCATCATTAGGAGTAGCAGTTTTTTCATAAGCCGTTTTCTTATTTAAACGAAATAATTGCCATTTTAGTGCGATTATCCGAAAAAATGCCGTACCTTTGCACCTGTTTTTAAAACATTATTGAAATCATGCAAGCAAAGAAGCGCAGATGGCACTGCCTGAGAGGGCAGGAACCAACAGAGTTCGACAAGAAGATTATGTACTGGGAGAACAAGGGAAAGCTTGTGCCCACGAGAGAGCTGATCAAGACCCCCGAGCAGATTGAGGGCATACGCCGTGCGGGCGTGGTCAATACGGGGGTGCTCGACGCCGTGGCCGCTGCCATTCACGAGGGCATGAACACGCTTGAGATAGACCAGATATGCCGTCGCTACTGCGAGGAGCACAATGCCATTCCCGCCTGCCTGAACTATGGCGGTGACGAGGATATGCCGCCCTTCCCCATGAGTGTGTGCACCAGCATCAACGAGGTGGTGTGCCACGGCATTCCCAAGGAGGAAGACGTGCTCGAGGAGGGCGACATCATCAACGTAGACTTCACCACCATTCTCGATGGCTATTATGCCGATGCTTCGCGCATGTTCATCATTGGCAAGACCTCGCCCGAGAAGGAGCAGCTGGTGCGTGTGGCCAAGGAGTGTCTGGAGATAGGCATGGAGGCCGCCAAGCCCTGGGGCTTCGTGGGCGACATAGGCCACGCCATCAAGAAGCATTGCAAGAAGTATGGCTACGGCATAGTGACCGACCTGGCTGGCCACGGCGTGGGCCTGGCCTTCCACGAGGAGCCCGACGTAGACCACGATGCCCATCGCGGCACGGGCATGCTGCTGGTGCCCGGTATGGTGTTCACCATCGAGCCAATGATCAATATGGGAACCAAGCGTGTGTTCGTTGATGCCGACGACCCCTATGGCTGGGAGGTCATTACCGAAGACGAGAAGCCCAGTGCCCAGTGGGAGCACACCCTGCTCATGACCGAGCATGGCGTAGAAGTACTAACCTATTAGTTCCTGTAAGCCTTATGAGTCCTATTAGTCCTATGGGTCCTATGGGCCCTATAAGCCCTATTAGTTCTAAAAGCCCCACCTACATTCTTGGCATTGAGTCGAGCTGCGACGATACCTCGGCAGCCGTGCTCTGCGACGGGGTGCTGCTGTCAAACGTCACCGCCTCGCAGGCCGTCCATGAGGCCTATGGCGGCGTAGTGCCCGAACTGGCCAGCCGAGCCCACCAGCAGAACGTGGTGCCAGTGGTCGACCAGGCCATCAAGCGGGCAGGAATCACCAAAGAACAGCTGTCGGCCGTGGCCTTCACCCGTGGTCCGGGCCTGATGGGCTCGCTGCTCGTGGGTGTCAACTTTGCCAAGGGCTTTGCCCGCTCGCTGGGCATTCCCCTCATCGACGTGAACCATCTGCAAGGTCATGTGATGGCTCACTTTATCCGGGAGGCCCCCCTTTCGCCAACCGAAGCAGACGCATCCATTCCCCCACTTCCCTTCCTCTGCCTCCTCGTTTCCGGCGGCAACTCCCAGATTGTGCTGGTGCGTGCCTACAACGATATGGAGGTGCTGGGCCAGACCATCGATGATGCCGCTGGCGAGGCCATAGACAAATGCTCGAAGGTGATGGGCCTGGGCTATCCCGGTGGTCCCATCATCGACCGTCTGGCGCGGCAGGGCAATCCCAGGGCCTACCAGTTTGCCGAGCCCCACATTCCGGGGCTGGACTATAGCTTCTCAGGCCTGAAGACCTCGTTCCTCTACTCCCTGCGCAAGTGGATAGAGGACGATCCCGACTTCATAGAGCATCATAAGGAAGACCTGGCAGCCTCGTTGGAGTGGACCATCGTAGACATCCTGATGAAGAAGCTGCGCCTGGCCGTGAAGCAGACGGGCATCAAGCACGTGGCCGTGGCCGGGGGCGTGAGTGCCAACAACGGCTTGCGCAACGCCTTCCACGACCACGCCCGCCGCTATGGCTGGAAGGTCTACATACCCAAGTTCAGCTACACCACCGACAATGCCGCCATGATAGGCAGTGTGGGCTATTACAAATACCTGAATGGCGAGTTCTGTCCTATCGACGCCCCCGCCTTCTCGAAAGTAACGTTTCAGTAAAAAATACTCGTAAGAAAAATGGATTTTGAAAGTAAGATCATAAGCAGGGAGATCAGCGAACTGCTGTGGGAGAAAGAGAAGACCGTGAGCACAGCCGAGAGCTGTACGGGCGGCCGCATAGCCGAGGCGATCATTGCCGTGCCCGGAGCGTCGAAGTACTTCAAGGGTGGCATCATTTGCTACGTGAACGAGGTGAAGGAGAACCTGCTCGGGGTGAGCCACCAGCTGCTCGAGGAGAAGACCGCCGTGTGCGAAGAGGTGGCCATCGAGATGGTGAAGGGGGCCTGCCAGGCGCTGGGCACCGACTATGCCATTGCCGCCACCGGGCTGGCCGGGCCTGGCGGTGGCTCGAAGGAGATACCCGTGGGCACCATCTGGCTGGCCTGCGGCACGCCCGGGCACGTAGAGACCTGCAAGGTAGAGGAAGACCATGGCCGCGACATCAACCTGGCCATTGCCACCAATCGCGCCATACAGATGTTTCGCGACTACCTGAAGGCCGAAGACGTAGAGCCTGCCGAAGAAGTGGCAGACTAACCACCCTCGGCGGCAGCAGCAGGGGGCTGGCCCTTCCCCACAGAGAGAGGGGGTCAGCCCTTTTCAATGATTCCAGCCTCGAGCCACTTGGCCACGAGGTCTGCTACGTCGCGACGGGCGGTGGCAGCGTCTACCTCATATTCGTCGGTCAGATAGTGGGTCAGGTCTTCCTCGGTGAAGACCTGGCCCTCTGTTTTTTGCCAGAGGTAGGCCGATGTTTCGTTCATACTGATAATGCGGCTGAAGTCTATGTTGGCAATACCTTCAGCCACGATGATGTGTTCGCCGCACACGGTGCGCAGGCGAAATCCGGTCTTGTGCTTCATTCTGTAGAGTTTTTTCTTTTGGTAAGGAAATGGGGAATGTGCGGGTGGAGGGCGAAGAGCAGGTAGCGCCGCAGGGGGAAGAGGCGCATCCATAGCCAGGAGTAGGCCCGCCACTTCAGTCCGCTGGTGCTGTCGGGCCTGGTGCGGCCCTTGCGGTAGAAGCCCAGGGCCACGGCGCGAATGTCGCCCCTCTGGCAGTGCTCGTCGTGCAGGTTGCCGTCGCCGCGCAGGGTGATGCCCCCAGGGCCAATGCCTACGATGCGGTGCAGCACGTAGTGGCCAGGGCTCACCTCGGCCAGCACGGCATCGCCCACGCGCTCGTTGCCCCGTGGCAGTGCCAGCAGGGCCTTGTCGCGCCCGTCTTCCAGGAAGGGCCGCATGCTGCGGCCGCGCAGGGGCAGGGTGCCCGTGGCGTTCTTGTGGAGCAGGTCTATGAAGACGGGCAGCAGCTCCTCGTTGGGCAGATAGAGACTCTTCATTGGGCGGCGATGGCTTGGTGGCTGAGGCGTGCGGCTGCCTCGTCGGGCAGGCAGTGCAGGGTGAAGACGGGGGTCGTCTCGACAATGCGGGTGATGGTCTGGCACAGGTTGTCGTAGATGCGCTCGTCCCACTTCATCGACGAGCAGGCGGGCAGCAGCGAGGCAAAGGCCGCCACGGGCCCCAGGCGCTCAATGCTGTTGGCCGGGGCGCGCTCTATGCGGGTCACGGCCCCCAGGGGGGCACTCTGGTTGCGGTAGCACGGGGTCTTGCCGCTCCAGGGCGAACCGTAGACGCGGGGCTGGCCGTCGGCCCCGATGCGAACCACGGGGTTGTCGTCGTTCAGCAGCTGGGCCCCCTCTATGTGCTTCAGCCAGAGGGCGGTGTGGGTGCTCTTGCCCGTGCCGCTGGCGGCTATGAAGGGATAGGCCCGCTGGCCGCACACGACGCACGAGGCGTGTACGAGCAGCGTCTGCCGGAACGATCCCGCGAAGGCGTAGGCCAGCATCAGCGCGTCGTTCAGCCCGAAGGAGCGCATGGTCCAGTCGCCATTGAGGGCGCACCGGCACTGGCTGAAGTCGGCATTGGTGATGAGCAGGCAGCAGTCGCGGTCGTGCGTGTCGCGAATGATGTACTGGTAGCCGCCGTCGGGCAGCTGGTAGACGAGGGTGTCGCCATTGCCGGTGTCGAACTTGCGCACCAGCTTTCGGTCCCGTGCGGGGCGCAGGTCAGGGTCTACGGTGAGCCTGAGCAGCAGCCCCTCCTCGCCGCCCTCCTCGCTTCGGAATGCGCCGAACGAGGGCAGCAAGTGCATGCCGTCACCTTGGGTGGCGTCGGCAAAGCTGATGCCTATGCGGTGGCCGCCAATGCAGAAGTAGTGGCTATTCATCGTCGGCAGCAAGGTTGGCCGACTTGAAGCGGAAGGCGGCATCGTCAATGTAGCGCACCTCGAAGTGCGCCTGCCCGTTCTTGCCCTGGGTGTAGAGCCGCTTCATCTTGAGGAACTGCTTCTCGAGCTTGGCACGGTTGGTGTTGTAGAACACCACGCACGTGCGCCCCGGCATCTGCTGGCCAGCCAGGTGCGCGCGCAGCTGGTGCGAGTAGGTGTCGCGGGCCAGCAGGAAGTGGTTCCTGGTCTCTACCCACACGGTGTCCAGCTCCTGAACGCCCGTGAAGTGTACGATGGTGTCGGTGAAGGCGGCGGCAAAGCCGAACATATACATCTTGGGTGCCTGCACCTTCTTGGCTTGCAGTGAGCTCGGGGCGAGCAGGCCGCCCAGCAGCATGGTTGCGACTATGAGAAGTCTATGGTATGAATGTTTCATTGTCCTAAATAGGTCTTGAGCAGTTTGTTGTTCGTGTTCTCGCGCAGGTGCCTGATGGCTTTCTCCTTGATCTGGCGCACGCGTTCGCGCGTCAGGCCGTGGCGGGCGCCTATCTCGTCGAGCGTCAGCTCTGGCTGGTTAATGCCGAAGTAGGCCTCAACGATGCTTCGCTCGCGCTCCTTCAGCGTCTTCAGCGCGGTGTTGATCTCGGCGCGCAGCGACTCCAGCACCAGCTCGCGGTCGGTGGCGGGGGCGTTGTCGTTCACGAGGATGTCGAGCAGCGAGTTGTCTTCGCCCTCGGCAAAGGGTGCGTCGACCGACACGTGGCGCCCGCTCACGTTGATGGCCTCGTCTATTTTTTCCTGAGGCATGTCGAGGTGTTCCGAGATCTCCTCTACCGACGGTCGCCGCTCGTGCTCCTGCTCGAACTTGCTGAGCACGCGGTTGATCTTGTTGACCGAACTGACCTGGTTGAGCGGCAGCCTCACTATGCGGCTCTGCTCGGCGAGCGCCTGCAGTATGCTCTGGCGAATCCACCACACGGCGTACGATATGAACTTGAACCCGCGGGTCTCGTCGAAGCGCTCAGCGGCCTTGAGCAGGCCCAGGTTGCCCTCGTTGATGAGGTCGGGCAGGCTGAGGCCCTGGTTCTGGTATTGCTTGGCCACCGACACCACGAATCGCAGGTTGGCCCTGGTCAGCCGTTCTATGGCCTTGCGGTCGCCTTTGCGTATGCGTTGTGCCAGCTCCACCTCTTCCTCCACGCTGATCATTTCCTCCTTGCCTATCTCCTGCAAGTATTTGTCGAGCGACTCGCTCTCGCGGTTGGTGATCGATTTCGTGATCTTCAGTTGCCTCATAGTCAGTACATATTAAAGCCTACTGCAAAGTTAAGACTTTTATTTGGAATGACCAAAAAAAACAGCCTTTTTCTTTCGGCGTGCAATCCGTTGAAGTATAACGGGGCCTCCATTGATGGTCAACGGGGCCTTCGTTGATGGTCAACGGAGGCCTCGTTGATAGACAACGGAGGCTCCATTGAGCGTCAATGGAGCCTCCGTTGTAAAGGGGGACTATTTCTATTTCACGCTACCTTGCGCCTTTCAAAACTTTTGGGCTTCCTGCCAGCCGACAAGATGGGGCTTCAGAAACTTTTGGCCGTCGCGACGCGCCATTAGTCATCGGCTTACCGAGCTTTTCTAAAAAAGCGGTCAGTTGAAATAAGTATTGGTCAGGAAGTAAGTGCGATTCCAGTCAACAATCTTCAGCTCCGACGTTAATACACTTGACGGCCAGCGAGTGGTCGTAGTTGCCATCAGTAATCTTCTTGTTCATTACGTCCTGCTCAGTCTCAGGTTCTGAAGGAAGAGGGTTGTCGTCTTTGCTACTGCATGAAGAAAGCGCCATTGTGGTGCCGCAAACGAAGGTAGCGGCCATCATACACTTTTTCATCATCTTCTTTCTTGAGAATTCGTATAACACCTTCATTTCACACTACCTTGATAGGCTGCACATCTTTCAGCGACATTAGCCTTAATATTGTTATAGTATAAGGAATAATCTGCGTGGTGGAAACTATCCGGCCCAAAACCCATGCCCAGACTGTCATCTATAGGCTCTATTACCTTAGTCGTTGTAACGACCACGCCTCTTTCGGCGTCAACCTTTGCGTCGGCCGCCTCTGGAATAATCTCATACTTCCCGGTTGTGGCGTTCATAATCCGCGCACCGAGATTCTCGGAGGCAGGTGCATAGGTGTCATCCCGTTTCCAGTTAAGCGGGTTGATGCTGATGGCGCCATCCAGAACCACGAAGTTCTTCTGGTTCTTATTTCCCGGCCCCTCCGTATTCCAGGAGATGATGACGCCCGTATCATCAGCTCCCTTTGCAAATTTCAGGTGTTTGTTCTTTGCAAGGAAATCATCAGTTATCGAATAGCCTATCACGTAGGCAGCTATCATGCGCTTGAGGTACTCTGGGTGCTTACCCATGTATTCGCTAAGAATATAGGTCAGCATCTGCGAACCCTGAGAATGCCCTGCCAATATGAACGGGCGGCCTTCGTTGTAGTTTTCAAAATAGTAATCCAGGGCTGCGTAGAGATCCTGCAGCGGTGTGCCGCTAAGAATCTTATTTCTTTCTTCTGCGGTTGATTTCACTACTGTTGCAAAATTCATTTGCCTGTAGTAAGGAGCGAAAACATTTGTCGAAGTTTCATATGCAGTTCCCTGCTCCTCTAAATCAGCTTGTGCACCTGCATGCATACCTTTATGATCTATACTGCCAATTACAGGAGCACCCTCACTGAAATCTTCGTAT
>JAFVEE010000130.1 GCA_017478085.1 Prevotella sp.
ACCCTCGAGGCCGATGCCTCACTGCCCGTGGGCACGGTGCTGAAGGGCACCCTGCGCAACATTGCCATGGGCACAGTGCAGGCACAGAGCGTGGCCTTCGATGCCGTGGAGTTCACCGTGACCATCGGCGAGCCCGACGACGGACGGCTGAAGTTCTATGAGACGGCAACCGCGCTGCCTCAGTACACGGCTGGCGAGAAGGCCGACGTGACGGTGCAGCGCACCATCAAGGCGGGTGAATGGAGCACGCTCGTGCTGCCCTTCAACCTGACCCAGGCCAACGCCAAGGCAGCCTTCGGCGACGATGTGCAGCTGGCAAAATACAATGGCTACACGATAGACTACGGCGATGACGAAGAGAACATCAAGCCGCTGGGAATCGTCATCAAGGTGGCCGACTACACGATTCCTGCACGCGGCAACCTGAAGGGCGGCACCCCGGTGCTCATCAAGACGAGCAGGGACATCACGGAGTTTCAGCTGGACAACGTGACGCTGACCGAAGGGGTGACTGACGAGCAGCATGCCGACGATGACTATGACCTGGCAGGCCGACTGACCGGCTCGCTGGTGAAGACCACGATTCCCGCCAACGGCCTGTTCGTGAGCAACAACCAGTTCTGGTACTCTACGGGCAAGACCAACGTGAAAGCCTTCCGCTGCTGGTTCGAGCTGGGCGCGGTGCTCAACGAGGAAACAGACTTCGGTGCCCGCGTGGTGCTGCACTTCGACCATAGCGAGGCATCTGCCGTTCAAGAAGTTGCGATACCATCGCAACACCCCCAATGGCTCTACGACCTGCAGGGCCGCCGCGTGGAGAAGGCCACAAGGAAGGGCCTGTACATCAAGGACGGCAAGAAAGTGGTTGTAAAATAAAGATAGGAGGACAGGAACAATGAAAAAAGCATATATACAACCAACGACGGAAGTACTGAAACTGAGCCTGCACGGGCTGCTTATGGCCAGCGGCGTACAGAGCGACAAAAAGGACATAGGCTATGGCGGTGTGGACGAGGAGGGCGACCGCGACCCTGCCGCCCGCCAACGGCGCGATGTATGGAGCGAAGAGAGCGAAGAGGAAGAATAGCTGAGCCAAATTCTTGCAGATGTCAGGAATTATGCTTACCTTTGCACCCAGCAATCACCTAAAACGCCCAACGCTATGCTCAGCAACACCCCAAGCCTCGACCTGGTGGAATTTGTGGAGACACAGATTCTGCCACAGTACGCCCAGTTCGACAAGGCCCACTCGCTCGAACACGTGACCCGAGTGATACGCCGTTCGCTGGAACTGGTGCGCACCACCGGGGCCGACATCGATATGGTCTACGTCATTGCCGCCTACCACGACATTGGTATGTCGGGGCCCAGGGCCATTCACCACATCACCGGCGGCAGGATTCTGCAGCAGGATGCCCGGCTGAAGCGGTGGTTCTCACCCGAGCAGATCAAGGTGATGAAGGAGGCCATCGAGGATCATCGTGCATCGGCCTCGCACGCCCCGCGCAGCATCTACGGCAAGATCGTGGCCGAGGCCGACCGCGACCTTTCGCCCGAGATTGTGCTGCGCCGCACGGTGCAGTATGGCCTGGCCAACTACCCTGAGCTGGGCTTTGAGCAGCAGTGGCAGCGCTTCCGCGAGCATATAGACAGTAAATACTCGAACCACGGCTACATCAAGCTGTGGATTCCGAACTCGCCCAACGAGCAGAAACTAAAAGAACTGCGCAGCATGATTGCCGATGCAACCTTGCTGCGCAGAGCCTTTGAACAATATTACAGGGAAGAGACCGCCCCGACGCGCTAACGCCAGGAGGGTCCACAGAGTCCTACTTCTCTTCGGCGATAGGCGAACCCGTGCGCATATCGGCCTCCTTCTGGGCGTCGTTGGCCTTGCGCTGGGCCTTCTCCAGATCCTTACGGGCATCTTCCACCTTCTTCTGGGCCTTCTCGGCTGCTTTGCTGGCATCTTCGGCCTTCTTCTGAGCCTTCTCGGCTGCCTTCTGTGCGGCAGAGACCTTCTTCTCGGCCTTGGTCACATCGGCATGGGCCTTGGCGGCAGCCTGAATAGACTTCTCCTTCTGCTTCTGCACCTTGGCAGCCTTCTCCAGTTCCTTGGCCGACATATTCTGGGCATCTTCAACCTTGACCACACTCTGAGCGTCGACATTCTGGACTGTCATCAGACCTGCGCCAACGAGCAGCCCCATCATCAAAAATCTTTTCATTTGTACAACACTTTTTAATTAATAAATAGTTTTCTGCGTGCAAATATAGTCAATTTATGCCGAACCAACAAACTTTTCAGTCGAAAAAACGATTAGAAATGCATTCTGACGTCGACCCCTAACTGCAGAGGCAGGCCGCGCTGGCCAATATACTTGCCCGTGTTGCGGTCGGTCATCAGGGCAAAGGTGCAGTACTTGGTATCGGTAAGGTTGCGGCCCCAGAAGTCTACGTCGACGCAGCCCATATTGAAGCGGGCATGGGCTCCCAGCAGCACATACATCTTCTGCGATGCCACATTGGCCTCGTCCCAATAGGTCTTGCCACGCCCCGTGACGTTCAGGCCGAGCACCACCGAGCGCAGCACGGCATCGTTGGCCACGTCGATGCGATAGTCGGCCAGTGCGCTGAAGGCGTGTTCGGGCACGTATGGCACGCGGTTGTCCTTATAGTCGAGCACCCGCTGCGTGCCGTCGGCAAGGGTCTCGGTCTCGGCATACTCCTCGAACGTGGCGTGGGTGTAGCTGTAGGTGGCTGCCCAGCTCAGTTTGCTGTCGAGGGCCATTCCCCGCAATGC
This sequence comes from Prevotella sp., assembly GCA_017478085.1. Classification (GTDB taxonomy): domain Bacteria; phylum Bacteroidota; class Bacteroidia; order Bacteroidales; family Bacteroidaceae; genus Prevotella. The sequence goes on from JAFVEE010000130.1 coordinate 2,804, forward strand.
CAGTTCGGCACCATAGCTAAGGCTTTTGCCGGCATTCACCGTCATACGACCGAAGCCGAAGTTAGGAGCCATGATGCTGAGCTGCTGGTTGCGCAACTGGGTATAGAAGCCAGCCACATCGGCATGCAGTTTGCCATCGAACAGGTTCAGATGGGCGCCTGCCTCATAGTTCCAGCTCTCTTCGGGCTTGTAGCTGATGGCCTCTTCTATGTCGGCATAGTCTTGTTCCGTATGTTCAATCTCTACATCGCCACGCTGAGCCTGCCGCTGGGCAACGGGATCGTTCAGGTCGCTTTGCAGAATATCGGAGAACAGCTGAATGTTGTAGCCGCCAGCCATATAGCCCTTGCTCACGGTAGCATAGACGTTGCTATTATGGTCATCGATGCGATAGGACAGGCCGAACTTGGGCAGCAGCTGGCTGAAGCTCGTGTCGTGGTTCTTGGCGATGTGCGAACTCAGCGTATAGGTGGCCACAGCATTGGGTGTGCCACCCGTCATGGCCATATAGCCGTAGGAGTCGTAGTCAATCTCGGCCTTTGTGAAGTCATAACGCAGACCCACGGTGGCCGTTATACGGTCGGCCAGCGTAAGATTCGACTCGTGGTAGGCAGCCAGGTTGGTCTGTGGCTGGTGGAACACATTGGGCACGGCCATCTCGGCACTCATCGTCACGCCGTCGATCATGGCCTGAGCAGCAGCAGCAGCCTCGGCAGGCGACATGCCCTGCCCCATATAGCGGCCTATCAGTCCTGCCTTGGCAGCCTCCATGCTGGCACGCATTTGGCTCTCGATGGCACCGGCAATGGGGCCCAGCAGGCCCTGACCAAAGGTCACAGTGGCATCGGTGCGCAGCCACTGGCGCGAACCGAAGATGCCCGTGGTGTGCTTCCACGCCCCGTCGCCCGTGCTGCGCAGCGTCAGCTCCTCGGTCACGGCGTTCATCTTCTGCAGTTGCACTAAGGCAAGCCTGTCGGCAGCAGTGTAGTCAATGTCCATATCCATGTGGTCGCGCAGCAGCTGGTAGCTGGTGTTCGATGAGAGCAACAGCCCATCGGTGCGATAGCCTATGCTCAGGCCGGTGTTCAGCATATTGCGCTTGTAGCCCGACATCAGGTTGGTGCTGGGCAGTGCGGCCCAGGCATCGTCGACGTCGTAGATACCGTAGGGGAAGGCATCCTGACGGGTGTACTGGTAGTCGGCAGTCAGGTCGAAGGTCAGCCGCCCTGTGGGCTTCCACATCAGGCGCAGCTTGGCTCCAGCCTCATCGCCCTTGTCGTTCTTCTCGCCCAGCGCCTCGTTCTGGAAGAAGCCGTCCTGGCCCTGATAGAAACCTGCCACGCTGAAGGCCAACTGCTCGGAAGGCCGGTGGAAGTGAGCCACCTCGGCCCTGCGCTGGAGGCCTGAGGCCAGGCCCAGCGAGGCATCGGTGCCCTGATAGGCCATAGGATTCTTTGAGTAGACGCGCACAATGCCACCCTCGGTATTGGCCCCATAGAGGGTGCCCTGCGGCCCGCGAAGCACGTCGACACGGTCGAGCATATAGTAATGGGTGTTGAAGGCGGCAGGTGAGATGATGGGAATGTTGTCGTAGTAGACACCCACGGCCGAATTGCTGACGCGACTGCCCAGACCACGAATATACATCGACGAGGTGAGGCGCGAGCCATACTGGGGCATGGCGAACGAGGGCACGTAGGCCGACAGCTGTCGCAGGTCGCGAATGTTCAGCCGCTCCATTTCCTGCTGGCCAAACACGGTGCTGCTCATAGGCTGCTGCCTCAGGCGGAAGGTCTCTTTGGGTTGTGATACTACGATGACCTCATCAAGGTCTACTACACGCGAACTATCGTTGGCTAGCGTCGTGTCGGTCTCGGCAAATGCCGGGGCTGCGGCCAGCAGTGCGGCCAAATAAATAAGATGTCTTTTCATCAATACTAAGCTTCAATTATTGTTTCTTTCGGCGTGCAAAGTTACAACGAAGGCTTCATTCCTGCAATCCACATTTATAAGGATTTTAGGCAGCAGTGCTTTTCGGGGCAATTCTGTGTGAAAACTGGTTAAATATAGCAGACAGAAGGAAGAATACGAAACAAAATGATTATCTTTGCAAGTTCAAAAACAACCGTTTCTATGACAATGAGAAGATTTTCAATGCTACTGCTGCTGATGGCCATAGGCACGCTGCTGCCCTGGACTGTCAGCCACGCCCAGACCACCGACCCCTTCGTGACCGCCATGGGCTACTATACCGACAGCGAAGGCGAACAGCAAGAGTCTAACAGCATCGACGATGGCGAGGCCCCGCTCACCGTGAGCTTCCGTGCCAACCCCGAGGATATGGGCATCTGGACGCCCTCGTTCGAGTGGCACTTCCGCAAAGTGGGGGTCGACGGCGACCTCTTCGTGCGCTATGAGGAGAACACGGAGTACACGTTCACCGAGTCGGGCACCTACAACGTGGTGCTGAAGACCTTCCTGCATAGCGATGAGTTCGAGTCGGAACTCGACTCGCAGACCGTCACCGTGGTTATTGCCGAGAGCAAGCTGGTGTTCCCCAACGCCTTCTCGCCCAATGGCGACGGGAAGAATGACATATACCGGGCCAAGGAGTACAAGAGCATCGTGTCGTTCAGAGCCATCATTCTGAACCGCTGGGGCCAGAAGCTCTATGAGTGGAACGATCCCGCCGAGGGATGGGACGGCAAGCACAATGGCCACGACGTGAAGCAGGGCGTCTACTTTGCACTGGTCGAGGCCAAGGGTGCCGACGGCAAGGACTACAAGATACGCAAGGACGTGAACCTGCTGAGAGGATTCACCAGCAAGGAAGGCAACAGCACTACTACCAATGAATAGGGAAGACGAAAAAATCAATGTCTACGGTGCGCGGGTTCATAATCTGAAGAACATCGACGTTGAGATTCCACGGGGCTCGCTCACCGTGATTACCGGACTGAGTGGCAGCGGCAAGTCATCGCTGGCCTTCGACACCATCTTCGCCGAGGGACAGCGGCGCTACATCGAGACCTTCTCGGCCTATGCGCGAAACTTCCTGGGAGGCATGGAGCGGCCCGATGTCGACAAGATAACGGGTCTGTCGCCTGTAATCAGCATCGAGCAGAAGACCACCAACAAGAATCCACGCTCCACGGTGGGCACCACCACTGAAGTCTACGACTACATGCGTCTGCTCTTTGCCCGCGCCGGCAAGGCCTACAGCTATGCCACGGGCGAACCGATAGTGAAATACACCGAAGAGAAGGTCATCGAGATGATTCAGCACGACTATGCCGGCCGCAAGATCTTCATCCTGGCCCCACTGGTGCGCAGCCGTAAGGGTCACTACCGCGAGCTGTTCGAATCGATGCGCCGCAAGGGCTACCTCACCATGCGTGTTGACGGCGAGATTGTCGAGATAACGCGCGGCATGAAGGTAGACCGCTACAAGAACCACGACATTGAGGTGGTGATCGACAAGATTCAGGCAAAAAGCGAAGGTGCCGACGACCGTCTGAAGAAAAGCGTGCAGATTGCCATGAAGCTGGGCGAGGGCCTGATCATGATTCTCGACAAGGAAACGGGTGCACTGAAATACTTTTCGAAGCGACTGATGTGCCCCACTACGGGCATCTCCTACAGCGACCCCGCGCCCAACAACTTTTCGTTCAACTCGCCACAAGGTGCCTGCCCGCGATGCAAAGGACTGGGCGTGGTCAATGAGATTGACCTACAGAAGGTGATTCCCGACCGGGGGCTGAGCATCTATCAGGGGTCCATCGTGCCCCTGGGCAAGTACAAGAACCAGATGATCTTCTGGCAGATTGATGCCATCCTGAAGAAGTACGACCTCGACATCAAGGCCCCCGTGACCGACATTCCCGAGGAGGCTATGACAGAAATCCTGTATGGATCGCTCGAAAACGTGCGCATAGACAAGGACATCGTTCACACATCGAGCGACTACTACGTGAGCTTCGACGGCATCATCAAGTACCTGCGCGACGTGATGGAGAACGACGAGTCGGCCAGCGGACAGAAGTGGGCTGACCAGTTCCTGGCCGAGTGCGAGTGCCCGGAGTGTCACGGCCAGCGGCTGAACCGCGAGGCCCGCTCTTATAAGATTTGGGACAAGAACATTGCCGAGCTGGCTTCGATGGATATTGCCGAGCTGCGCGAATGGCTCGACGAAGCTGAAGGCCACTTGGACAATCAGCAACGACAGATAGCCACCGAGATTCTGAAGGAGATACGCACCCGACTGGACTTCCTGCTCGACGTGGGCCTCGACTACCTGGCCCTGAACCGCCAGTCGGCCTCGCTGTCGGGTGGCGAGAGCCAGCGCATCCGACTGGCCACGCAGATAGGCTCGCAGCTGGTCAATGTGCTCTATATTCTCGATGAGCCTTCCATCGGTCTGCACCAGCGCGACAACGAACGGCTGATACACTCGCTGAAGGAGCTGCGCGACCTGGGCAACACGGTCATCGTGGTGGAGCACGACAAGGATATGATGCTGGCCGCCGACTATATCGTTGACATTGGCCCGAAGGCTGGTCGCAAGGGTGGCGAAGTGGTGTTCCAGGGCACGCCTAAACAGATGCTGAAAAAGCATACCATCACTGCCGACTACCTGAACGGCGACTTGAAGATTGAGGTGCCTGCAAAGCGAAGAGAGGGCAACGGCAAGGCCATCACGATACACGGAGCATCGGGCAACAACCTGAAGCACGTAGACGTCAGTTTTCCGCTGGGCAAGCTCATCGTGGTGACAGGCGTGAGCGGCAGCGGCAAGTCAACGCTCATCAACGAGACGCTGCAGCCCATCCTGTCGCAGCACTTCTACCGTTCGCTTAAGCGGCCTATGCCCTACGACAAGGTGGAGGGGCTGGAAAATATAGACAAGGTGGTGAACGTAGACCAGTCGCCCATCGGGCGCACGCCGCGCTCCAACCCTGCCACCTATACGGGGGTGTTCAGCGATATTCGCTCGCTCTTCGTCAACCTGCCCGAAGCCAAGATACGCGGCTACAAGCCGGGCCGTTTCTCGTTCAATGTGAAGGGGGGGCGCTGCGAGACCTGCGGTGGCAACGGCTACAAGACCATTGAGATGAACTTCCTGCCCGACATACAGGTGCCCTGCGAGGAATGTCACGGCAAGCGCTACAACCGCGAGACGCTCGAAGTGCGCTATAAGGGAAAGTCGATTGCCGACGTGCTCGACATGACTATCAACCAGGCGGTGGAGTTCTTCGAGAATGTGCCCGACATCCTGCGCAAGATTAAGACTATACAAGACGTGGGCCTGGGCTACATCAAGCTGGGACAGCCTTCGACCACACTGAGCGGCGGCGAGAGTCAGCGTGTAAAACTGGCCACCGAGCTGTCGAAGCGCGACACGGGGCGCACGCTCTACATCCTGGACGAGCCCACCACGGGTCTGCACTTCGAGGACATCCGCATTCTGATGCAGGTGCTGCAGCGGCTGGTAGACCGGGGCAACACGGTCGTCATCATCGAGCACAACCTCGATGTCATCAAACTGGCCGACCATATCATCGACATAGGGCCAGAAGGAGGTCGCAACGGGGGCACCGTTCTCTCGGAAGGAACACCAGAAGAGGTAGCCGAAAGCACTTTAGGCTATACCCCCAGATTCCTGAAAGCCGAGTTGCAATAGGATATACCACACACAAAAACGGAGGGAAGCGAGCTCGTTTCCCTCCGTTTTTTGTGTATAACAGGTAGAGTTTAGATGCCCTGGGGCAGCTCCAGCCACTTCACATAGCAGAAGTCCTGACGGTGGGGCAGGTTCTTGTTCTTAGGATACATACGCACGGCGCTCTTGTACTCGCCGGCCTGCTGGGGAGCCAGCGTGGCCTCGAAGGTGTAGTTATTGCCCTCGCGGCTCACCAACTTCAGCGGCTCAACGCTGTAGATGCGCTCCTCGCCTTCCTTGTTAATGAACACGTTGACCTTCTCCAGGCCGATGGCATCGTCGAGACCCTGCTCGTTGATGACATAGCGCAGCGTGTACTTGGCACCAGTGAGTGCGCCACCTGCGGGGAAGTCCCACTCGGCGTTCACCACGCTGATGGCATCCCAGCGCTCGGCCACGGTCTCCTTCCACTGGGCAATATCCTTGGCCAGCTGGTAGTTGTTCTTCGACACCTCCTTGAAGCGCTTGGCCTCCTTCTCGTAGAACTTCGAGTAGTAGTCGTCCAGCTGGCGCTTCATCGTGTAGTGCGGGGCAATCTGGGCAATCGAGTTCTTGATCACCTTGATCCAGCCCTCACTGATGCCCTTCTTGTTCTTCTTATAATAGAGAGGAATAATCTCGTTCTCGAGCAGCGAGTAGATGGTGGCAGCATCGAGCTGATCCTGATAGCCCTGGTTCTGGTAGGTGCGCTTCTCGGTGAGTGCCCATCCGGCACCTTCGCGATAGCCCTCAAGCCACCAGCCATCTTTCACGGAGAGGTTGACCACACCGTTCATCTCGGCCTTCTCGCCGCTGGTACCCGATGCCTCGAGCGGACGGGTGGGGGTGTTCATCCAGATGTCGACACCGCTGACAAGGCGGCGAGCCAGCAGGAAGTCGTAGTCCTCGAGGAAGATGATCTTGCCCAGGAACTCAGGACGCTGAGAAATCTCGTAGATGCGCTTGATGAGACCCTGACCGGCACCATCGGCAGGGTGGGCCTTACCGGCGAAGAGGAAGATGACGGGATGCTCGGGGTCGTTGACAATCTTTGACAGACGAGCCTCGTCGGTGAACAGCAGGTGGGCACGCTTGTAGGTGGCGAAGCGACGGCAGAAGCCAATGACGAGTGCATTGGGGTTCATCTTCTCGAGCAGAGAGACCACGCGCGAGGGGTCGCCCTGGTTCTTAAGCCATGTCTCGCGGAACTGCTCCTTGATGTAGTCGAAGAGCTTCTGCTTCAGGGCCATGCGGGTAGCCCAGATTTCCTCGTCGGGCACGTTGTAGATGGCCTCCCAGATCTTCTGGTTCGACTGGTCGCCCATGAAGGCCTTGTCGAAGTACTTGGCGTAGAGCTTGCGCCACTCGGTAGCGGCCCAGGTGGGGAAGTGCACACCATTGGTCACATAGCCCACATGGTTTTCCTCGGGGAAGTAGCCGTTCCAGATACCGGCAAACATCTTCTGCGAAACCCAGCCGTGCAGCTTCGACACGCCGTTGACTTCCTGACAGGTGTTGCAGGCGAAGGTTGACATACAGAACTTCTCGCCGTGATCATCGGGGTTGGTACGGCCCATACCGATGAACTCGTCCCAAGAAATGCCTAACTTCTGAGGATAGCCGCCCATGTACTTGCCGAAGAGACCCTCGTCAAAGTAGTCGTGACCGGCGGGCACGGGAGTGTGAACGGTGTATAGACCGCTGGCACGCACCAGCTCCATGGCCTGGTTGAACGACAGACCCTCCTCGATGTAGTCGCAGAGGCGCTGCAGGTTGACGAGTGCTGCGTGACCCTCGTTGCAGTGGTATATCTCTTTCTTGATGCCCAGTTTCTTCAGCGTCAGGGCACCGCCGATGCCCAGCAGGAT
>JAFVEE010000131.1 GCA_017478085.1 Prevotella sp.
ATCCTACACGCCGGGCCTCGTGGGCTACTGGCAGATGGACGAGGGCCACGGCACGCAGATCACCGACCGTGCCCGCTCGCGCCATTTCCACATGGACAGCGAGTCGTGGTACATCAACAACGAGAACCGCGCCGCACACCTCGACGGCAGCGAGAACAGTCCGCTGAAGGTGAACATCCAGACCTTCAATCCCACCAAGACCGACAACTTCGCCTACGAGATGTGGTTCCGGGGTGACGAGGCTGAAAACGATAGTCTGGCCACGCTGATGTTCGTGAGCAATGGCAGTACGAAGACCGAAACAACAACAGACTCCACTTATGTAGGGTCTATGGTCTATTGGCAACCCGGCCATTGGACATATAGCAAAACTATTAATGAGACTGCCCATCATACAGCCATTGGCTTCGAAGATGGCAAACTGAAACTCATGCTACTTGAAGACAACAGAACACGGAATTTGAGTTATTGGGACAATTCTATAATGTTCGAGAACAGCAGTGCAACATATGCGGAAAAGAGCAACATCACCCTCAGCGAGAAGAACTATCTCGACGGCAACTGGCACCATCTGGCCTTCAACGTGCGTCGCGGCACCAGCGCCGTGGTCTACGTCGACGGCGAGGCTGTGAAGGTGCTGCCCGAGGTCAACGTGCCGGGCATCACATCGCATTACCTCACCGTGGGTGGTGAACTGAGGAGCGACAACGTGACCGCCAACCGTTTCACGGGCGACGTCGACGAGATCCGCATCTGGAGCGCGGCCCTCGACGGCCAGCTCATCGCCGACCGCATGTACGAGCGTATGGACAACAGTTATCCCGGCCTCGTGGGCTACTTCCCCATGGAAGAGATTCACCGCAACCAGCAGGGCACCGTCGTCACCGACTTCTCTCTTGACAACTTCGGTGAGAGCACATCACAGCTGAAGATTGAAACTAATAACTCTTCACTATTCGTTAGCGAAGCGCTAAACGCCCCGGCCCTGAAGCCTGGCAGCACGAAGATGCGCCTCGCCGAATCGCAGTATGGCTTCACCGCCTCGGCCGATGAGATCTACTTCTCCTTCCCCGACAACGTGCTGCCGCTCATGGACGACAACGACTTCGTGGCCTCGGTGAACTACATCAAGGACGAGCACGGCAACAACTCGGAGAGCGTGACGTGGAAGTTCCACACCGACTTCGCAGCTGTCAGCTGGCTGAGCCTCGGCGTGATAACGGCCAGCGTAGAGAAGCAGTGGGACGAGACCGCCACCCTGTCGAAGATCATCTACAACAACACGGGCACTTCGCAGTACTACGAGATCAGCGGACTGCCCACGTGGATGACCGTTGACAAGCCCACGGGCACCGTCACCGGCGAGCTGCAAATCGTAAACTTCACCGTCAGCCAGAATGCGCCCATCGGCCAGCACACCGAGTACATCTACCTGACCGACCGGCTGGGCATACGCCGCGTGCTGCAGGTGAACGTCACGGTGAATGGCGACGTGCCCGACTGGGCCGTGAACCCCAACCTCTACGAGAGCAACATGACCCTGACGGGACAGCTCTACATAGACGACAAAATCTGTGAGCATACCGAGTCGATGGTGGCCGCCTTCGACGATATGAATCAGTGCGTAGGCGTGGCCAAGCCCCGCTATGTATCGACCCGCGACGCCTACTTCGTCGACATGATTGTCTACGGCGGCTCGGCCACAGAGCTGAGCACGGGCGAGAGCCGTGTGACGTTCCAGATGTACGATGCCTCGACGGGCAGCGTGAAGCCCTTGGTAGAGCTGACCCTGCCTGACGGCACCAAGCAGCATGAGCTGACCTATACGCCCGATGCGCTGATAGGCAGCTACGACCAGCCCGTGGAGTTCCGCGCCACCGACGACCGGCTGCAGACCGTCTCGCTGCCTCGTGGATGGACGTGGATGTCGATGTACGTGCAGCCGGAGTCGACGGCCATCGAGGACATCCTGCCCAAGAAGGCCTCCGACCTGCAGAAGTACCAGTATGTGAAGAGCAAGACCGCCTTTGCCTCGGCCTATAAGGGCAGCGACGGAAAGGTGGCCCTCAACGGCTCGTTGGAAGAGATGCAGCCCGGCCAGATGTACAAGGTGCAGGTGTCGGGCGCCACGACGCTCAACATCTATGGCAAGGCCATCGACGTGACGCAGCAGGCACAGACCATCAAGAAGGGCTACAACTGGATAGGCACGCTGGCGGGCAGCGCCATGTCGCCCGACGAGGCCTTCGCCGACCTGCAGCCCGAGGTGGGCGACATGGTGAAGAGCCGCCGTGCCTACGCCATGTTCGGCACTCGAGGCACGTGGGAAGGCACACTGGAGAGCATCGTCCCCGGCGAGGGCTACGTCTACCAGTCTAAGGCCGCCACGACCAAGACCTTCCACTATCCCAGAACGAATAGCAGCGTCTCGGCTTCTCGCGCGGTAGCAAGCTCTACACTCTCTCACTTCCAGCCTGTCGACGACAGCGACTACCCCGACAATATGATCATGATAGCCGTGACTGTTCTTGACGGTTCTGCCGTCGAGAACGCCGAAGTAGCCGCCTTCATCGGCACCGAGTGCCGTGGCGCAGTGGCCTGCAAAAACGGCTACTACTTCCTGACCATCATGGGTTCATCGGTCGACGACCAGGACAAGACCATCGAGCTGCGCGTATGGCACGACGGCCAGGAGTACGTCGTAGAGAACGACAAGCGCTTCGTCAGCGATGCCGCCTACGGCACCCTCGACGAGCCTTACATCCTGAGCCTGAGCACCGCCACCGCCATCACTGTGGTCAACGGTTTTGCCGTTGACGATGCCTCCGACTGGTACACCCTGCAAGGCTTCAAGATTGGCCGCAAGCCTACGCAGCCTGGTGTCTATATCCATAAAGGTAATAAGGTGACTATCAAACGCAAGAATCAATAACAATCAAAACGAGGGAGCGGGCTTTGTCCCGCTCCCTCGTTTAAGAAACGACAACGCAAAAAATTCACGGCGTGGCGCTATAATATAATGTCAGAAGCTCATTAGACTGAGCCGATTACCTCACTATCCACTCGAACACACCGGCCGAATGTTTCTCGGGCAGGGTGACCTCCAAGCGCAGGGCACGGGTCTTCACGGGGTTGAAGTTCACGGTGCAGGGGGCTCCCTTCTCCACGGGATAGCCATCGGCACCACTCACGGGCTGCCACTGGCCCTGCCCGTCCTGATAGAGAATGCGCCACGCACGGGGCACACGGCAACCGCCCCAAGGAGCATCGTCGAACCAATAGACGGTGCAGCTCTGCACGGTGGCCTCCTGCGGGAAGTCGTAGCCCAGCCACTCGGTAGAGGCCTGCTTGGGCCACCAGTGGGTATAAGGAATGGAACGGTCGTTCTCGTCCTTCGGCACCAGTCGGTCGTTGATCGACGAGAGGGCGGGCACCTGCATCGAGGTGCTCAGCTTGCTCTCAGAAGCCAGCGTGGCGGGCTGCGAGGGGTTGGTGGCCTTCAAGTCCTGCGGCAGCCACACGCGCATCTTGCCGCTGCCACGATGGCACCAGGCGTAGTAGGGAATGAGCGTCAGCGTCTGGTCTTTCGTTGTCAGCTTGCCCTGCTTGTTGAAGTCGAGCGTCTGGGCATCGGTCACCAGCGTCTGCACAGGCGTTCCGGCAATCTCGGCCTTGCCTATGCGGAACTGCGGTTCCTGGTTCATCAGCGTGCCCATAATGTCGAACTGGTTGTCGGGGTGCTCGGCACAGTAGACCAGCGGTCCACGCTCCACCGAGATCATGCCGCGGTCGGCCTCCACCCGGTTGTTGGCACGCACGGTGCGGGGCTCCATGTCGAAGTGCAGCACAATGCGGTCGCCCTTCTTCCACTTGCTGTCAAAGGTGAGGTAGCCGTCGTCGGTGAGGTGAGAGGAGGCTACCGCCTCTCCATTCACGCTGACAGTATAGCCGAGGCGCTTGTTGTCGGTGAACTGATAGAGGTTGCTGGGCACCACCTGGCCGCGCACCCAGCCTGGTATGCGTATTTTCATGGCAAACTGGCCAGCCTGGCTCTTGTCGACGCTGATGGTGACGTCGCCGTCCCAAGGATAGTTCGTGGTCTGGCTCAGCTCCACCTTCTTGCCGCCCACGATGAGTGAAGACTTATTGCCGAGGAACAGGTTCACGTAGACATTGCGGTCTCTCACGGCATAGACGTAGCCGGGCAGCGAGGGAATGAAGCGGCAGATGTTTGAGGGGCAGCAGGCACAGCCAAACCACGCCTGACGCTGGTGCTGGCCCATCGATTCCAAGGGGTTGGGATAGAAGAAGCCGTCGCCCTGCAGCGACACACCACTGATGAGACCGTTGTAGAGCGTGCGCTCCAGCACATCGTAGTACTTCGACTGGCCGTGCAGCAGGAACAGGCGGTAGTTCACGTAGACATTGCCGATGGCGGCACAGGTCTCGCAGTAGGCACTCATATTGGGCAGTTCGTAGTTCTGGCCGAAAGCCTCGCCACTGGCCGTGGCACCAATGCCGCCAGTGATGTAGAGCTTCTTCTCGACGATGTTGCTCCAGATGCGGTCGATGGCACGAATGTAGGCCGAATCGCCCGTCAGCGCAGCCACATCGGCCATGCCGGCATACATATAGGCGGCACGCACGGCGTGGCCCACGGCCTCATCCTGCTCAACCACGGGCTTGTGGCTCTGCGAGTATTCGCTCTTGATTTCAGTCTTGCCACGGTAGTCGAGCAGGAACTTGGCAAAGTCGAGATACCTCTTCTGACCCGTGGCTAAGTAGAGGCGCGACATAGCCATCTCAGCAATCTGATGACCAGGCACGACGCACATCTGCCCGGGGTTGAGGCCCACTTCCTTGCAGGCCACGTCGGCATAGCGGCAGGCTATGTCGAGGAACTTGCGCTTGCCCGTGGCCTGCCAGTAGGCGACAGCCCCCTCGACCATGTGGCCCAGGTTGTAGAGCTCGTGCGAAAGGTCTTCCTCCTTCACCCAGCGACGGTCGCCCGCCCAGTGGTGGGGATTGGCGGGGTTTTGCGTGCGAGCGGTGTAGAGGTAGCCGTCAGGCTCCTGCGCGGTGGCAATGATGTCGATCACGCTGTCGCAGTAAGCCTCCAGCTTTTTGTCGGGGTAAGTCTGCAGGATGTAGGCCGCTCCCTCAAGCGTCTTGTAGGGGTCGGTGTCGTCGAACGAGTAGCCCACGCCGTTCACCTTGAACACCTTCGAGGGATCCTTCAGGTGCTGGGCAGCATTGGTGAAGTTGGTGTAGCGGCCCTCGCTCTCGCATTTCGAGAAAGCCAGGGGCACGGTGACCTCACGACTGGCCTGCAGGCGCTGTCCCCAGAACGTGCCGGGAGTCACCTTCACCTGGGTGAAGGGTACGGGGGTGATGGGATAGCCTCCCTTCTGCGCCCTTGCAGGGCTAAATGATAAAGAACAAACGATAACAGATAAACCTAAAAGTGTCTTTTTCATATTGCTGTTTTATAGATGATTGACAATGTTTACTTTCCCGAGTTTCAAGACGAAGCCGCCGCCGGAGGCCATCTTCAGCGTCAGCGTCTCGCCATTGTGGCGGGTCTGGCGGTATAAGCGGTAGTCCTCGGCATTGTGGTTGGCGTTGATGCCGTCGGTGAGGAGGTCAACGAAATAGGAGCCTTCGCCGAGGAAGCTCAGCGGCAACGTGACGGTGCGCTCGTCCCAGTTGGTCTGCCCGCCCACGTACCAGGTGTTGCCCTTGCGGCGGGCCGTAACGATATACTCCCCCACCCGTCCCTGCAGCACGCGGGTCTCGTCCCACTCGTCGGGAATGGCGGCGATGAAAGTCGTGTAGTCAGGCTCCTGCTCATAGCTCGTGGGCGTGTCGCAGAGCATGGTAAAGGGCGTGTCGTGCACCACGTAGCAGGCGGCCTGGTGACAGCGCGTGCCCATCGACACGGGGTTCTGATAGCACTCCACCCAGTTATGGCGCGTTCCGTTGCGCATGGCACCGGGGGTGAAGTCGACGCTACCGGCCATCATGCGGATGAAGGGGAAGGTGACATCGTAGAGCGGCATATCGGTTTCTTTCTTCGCCCAGCGGCACTCCTCCATACCGAAGACACCCTCGTAGTTCATGATGTTGGGGTAGGTACGGCTCATGCCCGTAGGAGCAAAATAGCCGTGATAGTCGAGCATCAGCTTGTGGGCGGCACACGTCTTGGCGATGCGTTCGGCCATCTCGACGGCAGTCTGGTCGTTGCGGTCCATAAAGTCTACCTTGAAGCCCTTCACGCCCATCGCAGTATATTTCCGGCAGGCCTCATCAAGATGCTCATCCAGCACGTTGAACACCGTCCAGAGCACAATGTCGACCTTTTTCTGCCTGCCATAGTCGAGCAGCCGCTGCAAGTCGATGTCCTTGACGGGATGCATAATGTCGCCCTTCGACGAGTCGTACCAGCCCTCGTCGAGCACCACGTAGGGCAGCCCGTACTTGGCGGCGAAGTCTATATAATAAAGGTAGGTCTGGGTGTTGATGCCAGCCACAAAGTCTACCCCCTTCAGATTCCAGTCGTTCCACCAGTCCCAGGCCACCTTGCCGGGCTTCAGCCACGAGGTGTCGCCTATCTGGTTGGGGGTGGCCAGCGCATAGACCAGATTGTTCGTAGGCATCTGCGTGTCGTCGGTGGTGATGGCCATCACGCGCCAGGGATAGCTGCGCGGCCCTGTGCTCTTGGCCATATAGTCCTCGGCCTCGGCCACATAGTTCATGCCGCGCCACTTGTAGTAGTCCATCCGCTTGGGGTAAGGGGCGAAGACCGCCTTTAGCTGATCGCCATCGGCAGTGAGGAACATGCCGGGATAGCTGCGCAGGTCGCTCTCGAGCAGGGTGACCTTGGCCGGTCCCACATCGACCGTGGCCGGCAGGAAGGCGGGCAGTGGCCGGGCATCGCGTATGAGCGTCTTGTGGTAGGTGTTCTGAAATGCCATGGCGAAGGGCTTCTCGGCATTGGTGGTGTACGACAGCCATGCTGCCGACTCCTCGGGGAAGCGATAGGTGGCGTTCTCATGGGTAATCACGGTAGCGCCTTTCACGGTGGTGTAGAAGCGATAGGCCATGCCCTCGTCGTACACTCGCACCTGCATACCGTAGCCCTTGGCCAGTTGCAGGTCGAGCTGGTTGGCAGCCATCTGCAGGCGTGCCTGACGGTAGAAGGGGGCAGTGATGGTCTCGCTGACCTTCGACAACCGTGCCGAGCGAATGCCACGGGTCTTGTCGTCAAGCGAAAGGGCGACGGCCTCGGTCAGCAGCTGGCCGTTGAGTTCCACACGCAGCGTCACATCGGTCGTGCCAGTAGCGGTGACCTTGATTTTCCCATTAGGCGACAGCACCTCATAGTTCTTGGGCTGCGCGCCAATGGCAACTGAAGATGGCAGGCTTGCCAGTACTGCCATGGTTATGGTCAGCACATAAGGTAATAAACGTTTCATCGTAGCGGTTTCTAATCATCGGCAAAGTTACACATTATTTTTCATAGAGAGTACAACAAAAGTCCAATATCCGTGGAAATATAGGCCAAAAACGGCCAATCTGGCGCTGTTTTAGATATTTTTTGTATTTAATTGGATAATCTTTATATGTTCACTTGCCATATTTTTCGTACTTTTGCAGAAACTACAAATAAGAACCACAAATATTACACCACCAATCGTATGAACAAGACTTGGATTCTCATGGCCATAGCAGCTTGGAGCACGACGGCTCAGGCTGCCGATGGCGCAAAGCAAGCCATCATCAGCGAGGTTCCCTTCACCCAGGTACACCTGAACGATGTATTCTGGACGCCCCGCATCGAGACCAACCGCACCATATCCATCCCCTCGGCATTCCGTGAGTGCGAGGCCAATGGCCGCTTCGACAACTTTGCACTGGCCGCCACCCGACTGGGGCACGCCCATTACGACGTGAAGGAGCACCGGGGCGACTTCTCGTTCGACGATACCGACCCCTACAAAGTCATTGAGGGAGCCTCCTACTCGCTGGCAGTGAACTACGACAAGCAGCTGGACCACTACCTCGACTCGGTGATCAACATCATCGCCCTGGCCCAGGAGCCCGACGGCTACCTGACCACCTGCGTGACCAACAACTGCACGCGGCTCTCTGGCTGGTGGGGCACGCACAAGTGGGAGAAGATCAATTCGCACGAGCTTTACAACTCGGGCCACCTCATTGAGAGTGCCGTGGCCCACTACCGCGCCACGGGCAAGAAGACCTTCCTGAACGTGGCCATCAAGAATGCCGACCTGGTGTGCCGCACGTTCGGCCCCAACGAAGGCCAGATACACCGCCCCGGCGGCCACCCCATCATCGAGATGGCCCTGTGCAAGCTCTACAAGGTGACGGGCAACAGGAAGTATCTGGAGGGAGCCCGCTACTTCGTCGAGGAGACGGGGCGCTGCACCGACGGCCACCATCCCAGCGAGTACTCGCAAGACCATAAGCCCATCTTGCAGCAAGACGAGATCGTGGGCCACGCCGTGCGTGCCGGCTACCTCTACAGCGGTGTGGCCGACGTGGCAGCACTGACGGGCGACAAGGCCTATCAGGAGGCCCTGGAGCGCATCTGGCAGAATATGTCGTCGAAGAAGCTCTTCATCACCGGCGGCATTGGCAGCCGCGCGCAGGGCGAGGGCTTCGGCCCCAACTACGAGCTGAACAGCCACACGGCCTACTGCGAGACCTGTGCCGCCATTGCCAACGTGTACTGGAACTACCGTATGTTCCTGGCCACGGGGCAGTCGAAGTATATGGACGTGGTAGAGCGTGCCTTATATAATAATGTGTTAAGCGGCGTAAGCCTCTCTGGCGACCGTTTCTTCTACGACAACCCCCTGGAGAGCGACGGCGAGCACGAGCGCCAGCGGTGGTTCGGCTGCGCCTGCTGCCCGGGCAACGTGACCCGCTTCATCGCCTCGGTGCCAGGGTATATGTACGCCCAGCAGGGCAAGGACATCTACGTGAACCTCTACGCCCAGGGCAAGGCCAGGATTGGCAACATCGAGCTGGAGCAGACCACCGAATATCCGTGGGACGGCAACGTGAGCATCAAGGTGGCCAAGGGCAGTGGCCGCTTCGCCATCAAGCTGCGCATCCCGTCGTGGCTGAAGGCCTCGCCCACCAACAACAACCTCTATGCCTACGCCGACAAAGCCGCCAACTACAGCGTCAGCGTCAACGGCCAGCCCCTCTACCCTGAGAATATCGACTATATTACCATTGAGCGCCAGTGGAAGAAGGGCGACGTGATCAGCCTAAGCCTGCCCATGGACGTGCGCCGCATCGTGGCCAACGACAATGCCGAAGACCTGCGGCAGAAGGTGGCCTTGGAGCGCGGCCCCATCGTCTTCTGCATCGAGGCAGCCGACCAGCCCGACCACACCATCTTCGACAAGTATCTGCTCGCCACCAACCAGCTGAGCCAGCACTTCGAAAGCAGTCTGCTGGGGGGTGTCATCGTGCTCGACGGCCAGGCCATGAAGGTGGGGCAGAACGGCGAGGTAAGCCAGGTGAAGCTGCGTGCCATCCCCTACTCTACCTGGAACAACCGCGGCCCGCAGGCCATGGAGGTGTGGATCGCCTCGATGCCCACGGCTGCCGTGCCCATGCCGCTTGAGACCATTGCCAGCCGCGCCCAGACGTTCAGCAACCGTGGCCCCATACAGAACGACGCACCCGAGACGGCACTCACCGACTCGTGGGCTGGCGGCGTGAACGACCTGTGGGAGCCCCGCCGCTCTTCCGACACGAGCAAGCCCTACCACTACTGGTGGCTGAAGCGTGGCACCAAGGAGAGCATATCGTATAAGTTCGACAAGGAGTATGAGGTGAGCAACGTGCAGGTCTACTGGCTCGACTTCGACCACTACGACGGCGACTTCCGCACGCCCGAATCGTGGGTGCTCTACTACAAGGCCCAGGACGGGCAGTGGCGCGAGGTTGAACAGCACTCGCCCTTCACCGTGAGCAAGGACTGCTACAACAGCGTCGACTTCAAGCCCGTGACCACCCAGGAGCTGAAGATCGTGGCCCAGCTGCGAAAAGGGCAGTCGGGCGGCGTGCTGGAATGGAAGGTGAACCATGGTCAGCCCCTGAGTGCCGACGGCAAGAAGCACGTGGGCTACTTCGAAGGCTACGAAATAAGATAGCATGAAAGCAAGCAAGATCATACTCAGCCTGCTGCTGGCCCTGACCGCCCTGACGGCCACGGCCCAGCAGCGACTGCACATTCACACCACCGACCGCGGTGCCCACTGGGACTTTCCCCTGGTCATCGACAGCATCGCCGACTTCGAAGTGACCAACAAGCAGAGCCGTCTGCAGTTCAACGTGACGGGCAGGGCCGCCGTGCCCTTCACCCTGACCAGCATCGACAGCCTGACCTTTGCCGACGAGCCTGCCGTCGAAACGAAAGACAAGTACCAGGTGTTCCAGCTCTACATCACCACCAACGACGGCAAGGACGTCACCTCAAAGGAGCAGTACAAGGACTGCCACCTGATGCTCAATGCCAAGGGGGCCTACACCTCGTTCTCGGCCAACGCCCAGATTCGCGGGCGTGGCAACTCGTCGTTCCTGTGGTACGACAAGAAGCCCTACCGCATCAAGCTGAACGAGAAGCACAAGATGCTGGGACTCGATAAGGCCAAGAGCTGGGTGCTGCTGGCCAACTACCGCGACGTGACCGACATGATGAACACCTTCGTCTTCGAGATGGGCCACTGGCTGGGCCTGCCCTATACCAACCACACCCGCTACGTTGAGGTGTTCCTCAACGGCGACTACCGGGGCCTGTACCAGCTCACCGAGCAGGTGCAGCAGAACAAGAACCGCGTGGCCGTGAGCAACGAGCGGGGCATCCTGCTCACGCTCGATGTCGACGACGGGCCCGAGGAGCAGCCCGGAGCCCAGGACAACTTCTGGTCGCAGGTCTATCGCATGCCCGCCGCCGTGAAATTCCCCGACGACGAGTACTTCACCAGCAACACCCGCGACTCTGTGCGGAAAGAGTTTGCCCGTCTGGAGCAGGCCATCAAGGACCGCGACTACCCTCTGGTGCAGCAGCTGCTCGACATTCCCTCATTCATCAAGTACCTGCAAATACAGGAGTTCGTCTACAACGTCGAGCTCTCGGCTCCCCGTTCCATCTACCTCCATAAGGACGGCGACGGCCCGTGGGTCATGGGCCCGCTCTGGGACTTCGATGCCGGCTACGACTTCGACTGGGGCAACATGTACACCGGCCACACCTTCTTCACCGACTATCGCGAGACAGTCATGGGCACCAACCCGCTGAAGCGCAACGGCCAGTACAACTACGTGCCGCAGTTCTTCACCGACCTCTTCGGCTGCCGCGAGTTTGTCGAGGCCTACAAGGCCCAGTGGGCACAGGTCAAGGACAGCATCGTAGAGCGCAACTGGGCCGAGTGCATGAAGTATGCAGAGAACCTGCGGCGGGGCACCCTGGAGCGCGAGGACCGCCGCTGGACGCTGCCCGGCAAGAACTTCGAGACCGAGCTCGGGAAGATGCACCAGTGGCTGCTGAACCGCCGCGACTTCATGACCCAGCTCATCGAGAACATTCCCCTGCCCAGCGACGAGCCGCCCGTCACCGACGGCAAGCTGTGCGGCACCATCACCACCAACGTCAGCATGGACTGGGACAAAGGCTATGCCCAGACCAACCAGGTGCGCGTCAGCAAGGACCGCGTGCTGAGCCTCATGGGGCTGAAGGAGAGCGAGTTCAGCGAGGCAGACGTGCAGATAGTGCCCCTCTTCACCAACGGTGCCGAGGGTTCAAACGGCACCAACGGCGTGTTCGGCGGATGGTTCGACGAGGACGGCAATCCCGGAGCCTACGCCCAGGGCCACGTCTACATCGAGGTGTTCCAGGACCTGTGGAACTGGAACTGCGGCCTCTACCAGTGGAACTGCTACGACGACGAGCACACCGTCACCATGCAGTACCAGTATCCCCACGAGGGCACCCTGCTCAAAGTCAATGTCAAAGTAAACTTCACCATCAGCTACGGCGACTGGTGGTAAGCCCCATAGCAACCAAAAACTATAAAAAAGCGTACAATTATGAAGAAAATTCTGGTCAGTTTATTATTGATTATTTCAGCATTTAGCCACGCTGTGGCGGAAAAGACCGTCTACATTCCCTCTACGTGGTCCTACAACGCCGCTACCCAGGAGTACACCGAGGGCGGCAACAGCGACCTGCAGTGGTCGTTCAATCGCAGCAAGCAGACCGACAACTGCATCATCTTCTGGCAGAAAGGCTTTGGCAGCGACCCCGGCAGTGCGCCCAGCATCAACGGTACCGACATGACCTTCAACGTCGATGCCGTGCTGAAGGTGGCCGAGGAGTGCTACGCGCTGAACGTGGGCAAGCTGGGCTTCTCATGCAGCAACATGCTCAATAAGTATAAGATCATCATCCTGATGAACTACACCACCACGTGGACGTGCTATGGCGGCGGCTACGACTTTACGTGCAGCGCCCTCTGGCTGAACCCCGCCACGGTGAAGCCCGCAGGCCACTCGCTGGCCCACGAGGTGGGACACTCGTTCCACTACATGTGCTATGCCGAGGCCACCAACTACAACCGCACCTCGTCGCAGACCGACAACACGGGCTTCCACCTGAACTGCGGCAACGGACAGGCCATCTGGGAGCAGACCGCCCAGTGGCAGGCCAACCAGGCCTACCCCGAGCTCATGTTCTCGCAGAGCTACAACATCTTCCGCTACACCCACAACTACGCCTTCTCTCACGAGTGGCACCGCTACCAGTCATACTGGTTCCACTACTTCATCTGCCAGCACTACAACGACATCACCACCGTGGCTCAGGTTTGGAAGCAGCCCATGAAGAACCAGAAGCAGGGCGACGGCTCCGACTTCAGCATGGCTCTCATGGCCCTGAAGGGACTCTCGGTGCGCGACCTCTACCAGCTCTACTTCGACTATGCCTGCCGCTGCGTCACCTGGGACCTCGACGCCTGCGCCCCCTATCGCACCCCCTACGTTGGCAACTTCGAGTACCGCTGCGTGCTCACCGACGATGGTGGCTACCAGGTGGCCCTGGCCAGCTGTCCGCAGGGCACGGGCTTCAACGTCATACCGCTGCAGGTGCCCCAGGCCGGCACCCAGATTACCACCCAGCTCACGGGCCTCTCCGTGGGTGCCGCCCTGCTCGATGCCGATCCCGGCGAGTACTACAACGGCGACTCGCGCTATGTGCAGGCTGAGCGCCGCAACTACGTGAACGGTGGTGCACGCGCCGCACGCGGCTTCCGCATGGGCTACGTGGCACTGATGAACGACGGCACGCGCCGCTACTTCTCTGAAGACAGCGTCTACTGCCAGGGCACGCTCGCCAAGACCGAGGCCTACTCGATGACGCTCCCCGAGGGTGTCAGCCAGCTGTGGCTCGTCGTCTCGCCCGCACTGAAGACCTACCAGATGCACAAGTGGGACGAGAGCATTGAGAAAGACGACATGTGGCCCTACCAGGTGCACTTCGAGGGCACCGACATAGGCGGCTCGGCCATGGTCTATGCCACGCCCACGCTCGATGGCCGCGACATTTCCGATGCCACCTTCACCTACGACGTCACCTTCCCCTGCGATGCCCAGTACTACTCGGGCACCACGGTCAACATCTCCGGACAGGCTGCCGCCACGCTGGGCACCGCCTTCCAGGTCGACAACGCGTCGATAGCCACCAAGATGCAGGCATGGACCGAGCAGGGCCCCGGCAACAACCGCATCATGTTCTATGCCGTCAATCCCAACGGCTCGCTGGCCAGCAGCGGCTACACCGCCAATGACTACGGCCATTGGTTCAACGCCTCGGGCACCGTGACCGAGTGGGGTTCGGGTTACCTCTATTCCCAGTTCGCCCCCGGCTCGCTCGCCTTCAGCATAGGCCAGTACCCAGGCCGTCTGGTCGAGGGAAGGACCTACACCATCAGTCAGGCCCTGCGCTACCGCAAGAGTGGCGGCAAGTATGCCGTGGCCCGCTTCGTGTTCCGCGTCACCCCCGGTCCTGCCACCACCGTCAACCTGCGCAGCATCGACTACACCAACCCCACCACGCTGGGTCTGTCAGGCACGAATGTCTCCCCCGCCCAGACCACCCAGTCCGTCTACAACCTTCAGGGTCACCGCCTCGCCGCTCCCCAACGGGGCATCAACATCGTGGAGGGCCATAAGGTGGTGGTGAAATAGTTGGTCGTTAGACCGATAAAGTTGTTTTTGTTGTCTGTGTTGTCTTAAACTACAAAGCTGATTTGTTGCTTTATAAGACAACCTTAACAACTTCTACAACACGTACAACTTTTTTTCGGTCTAACGACCGATTTGGATTAATTGTTTTTTATCATATTTCCAAGAAATAAGCACCCACTCCTCGACATACCCGCCTCTTTTTTCGCGGCGGAACCCGGGGGAGTGGGCTATTTGTCGTTGTAATGTTCCTCGGCTTGAACGACAAGCACCGTGACGCGGTCGTCATAGATGTCGTAGATAATGCGGTCGTGGGCAGTGATGTGGCGTGAATAGGTCACATCACTGCCACCGACGAGTGCCTCGGGATGACCCAAGCCGGTGCGGGGATGCTGCATAATGTCCATCAGAATCTTCGTCGCCTTCTTGAAGAGGTTCGGGTTCGACTTCTTCCACTTGCGCAGCGTACGGTCAGCTTCCTTGGAATAGTCAATCGTGTAGGTCATAGACTGTCGAAATAACGCTGCATCTCCTCGGGGGTGCTGCATGAGATGGTTTCGCCGTTGGCATATTCGCGGCGGGCCTTGTTGATGGAGCGCCGCATGGCGGGGGTGATGGTGTTGTCGTCGTTGATGGTGGCCATACGCACCGATGCCACACCGCGAATCATTTTCAACGCCCGCTTGATGTCGGCCACGAGCGCATTGTCATCCAGCGTGATAATCATCTGAGCCGGATTTGATATTGATGTCGTTGTTGCCATAATGTTGCGCATTAAAGTGTTATAACGGGGACAAAGGTACAAATTTTTCTGCAAACCTGATGCAATCGGGGCGTTAAAAGTACGAATGAGCAAAAAAACGAGTGCCGCTACCCTCACGAGCAGCGGCACCACAAGCCTATGTTTAACTAAAAATCCTTTTTCAGTTTAACAAACTCTTGGCTTTTTAGTTCCGACTCCCGCTGCTGTCGCTCTTGACAAGCAGTTGATGGGAATCGCACTAAAATTGTTACCAAAAATTTGAAAGTTTAAATGGGAGCTTCACAGCGACCACCTGTTATCCTACAGTTGAAAACTTTCTTTTACCAATAACTAAAAACCTAAAACTATAAATATTACTACTAACCTAAAACAATCTATTAACCTTTTGACGATGCAAAG
>JAFVEE010000132.1 GCA_017478085.1 Prevotella sp.
AGACCCGGCATACCCGAAACCTCCTCGGCAATCGTGATGGCATCGGGGTTCACCTCGTGGATCAGCTTGTTGGCCAGTGTCAGATAGCAGATGGCGTTATCGTCCTCATGACCGTTGAAGTAGTCGCCGTAGCCGCCGAAGGCCTCACCGAGTCCGTGGCTGTAATAGAGCATCGAGGTGACACCATCGAAGCGGAAACCATCGAATTTGAACTCCTCGAGCCAGTACTTGCAGTTGGAGAGCAGGAAGTGCAGCACGTCGTCCTTGCCGTAGTCAAAGCAGAGCGAATCCCATGCCGGGTGCTCGTGACGATCGCCAGGATAGAAGAACTGATTCGGGTCGCCAGCCAGATTGCCCAGCCCCTCCACCTCGTTTTTCACAGCGTGCGAGTGCACGATATCCATAATCACGGCAATACCGTTCTTATGGGCGGTATCAATCAGTTCCTTCAGCTCCTCAGGTGTGCCGAAGCGGCTTGAGGGTGCGAAGAAGCTCGACACGTGGTAACCAAATGAGCCGTAGTAAGGATGCTCCTGGATAGCCATCACCTGGATACAGTTATAGCCGTCCTTGATGACACGCGGCAGTACATTGTCCTTGAATTCGGTATATGTGCCCACCTTCTCGGCATCCTGACCCATACCCACGTGGCACTCATAGATGAGCAGCGGGTTCTTCTTGGGCTTGAAGTTCTTCTTCTGGAACTCGTACTTCTTCTCGGGATTCCATACCTGTGCCGAGAAAATCTTCGTCTGCTCGTCCTGTACTACGCGCTGACACCAGGCAGGAATGCGCTCGCCCTCGCCACCATTCCAACGCACTTTCATCTTGTAGAGGTCACCGTGCTTCAGAGCCTTCTCGCTGAGCTTCAGTTCCCAGTTGCCAGTACCCTCTATGCGATTACACTTGTACTTATCTGACTCCTGCCAGTTGTTAAAGTCGCCAATCAAGTAGATTTCCGTAGCATTCGGCGCCCACTCGCGGAACACCCAGCCTTTGGCGAGCTTGTGCAGGCCGAAGTAGAGATGGCCGTCGGCGAAATCGGAGAGTTTCTTCTTGCCATTCTGCGTCAGCTGGCCAATCTTCCACAGGGCGTGGTCATGACGTCCTCGGATGGCACCCTCAAAGGGCTCCAGCCAACTGTCGTTCCTTACGAGTCCGATATGCTCGGGTTCTTTCTGGTCTACAATTTTCTCTGCTTTCTTCACAGCGGCCTTTTTCACGGTCGTCTTCTTGGGAGCAGCAGCCTTCTTGGTTGCAGGCTTTTTAGCTGTTTCTTTCTTTGTTGCCATGCTTTATACTATTTTATACTTTTACTTTGAATATTGCTTTCTTGATTTCCGCATTCTCCGATATACAGGGAGCATGACCATCTTGCGGGAAGAAGATGGCCATCTGTCCGGGCTTCAGTGTCAGATAGGTCTGAGCCATGGTGTCACCGTACTTCGTGATGTCCTTCTCAGCATTGTACTCGAATGCGGGCAAATCGTCGAGCGGTGTGTAGCCGAAGGTCTCCGGGCATGAGAGTGGAATCTGAATGTCAATCATGTTGATATGCGTCTCCAGTGTAGCGGCCTCTTTGCCACGGCCCTTGGCAGTGGTGAGGTTCAGGAAGAGATCCTTGTCCTTGATGGGATACTTGCCAGCCTCGAGTGTATTGAGGTCGTGGTCTTTCAGGAATTCTACTACATCAGCAAAGAGCGGATTCAGCGCCGTGTACTTGCTGAGATTCTCAAGCTTGTCGATTACCATAATAATATAATTTTTAAGTTCTTACTGTTCGTTTCATCTTGCTTGTCGGTGGCCACGCACATAAGTGCCCTGGGCCTTCACTGTACCATTGCGGTCTTTCTCCACAAATCGGCCGTCGCGCACATCGTCCAAATAGCTACCCTCGAAGCGGTTGCCCTCCTTGTCCTCCTCAATACAGGGACCGTTTCGCTTGCCGTTCTTGTATTCACCCTTGAACTTGGTGCCGTCGGCAAATCTCACGATGCACTCGCCGTGGGGCTGGCCGCGCTTGAAGAAGCCCTCCACGGTGTCGCCGCTCTTCTTGGTCAGCTTGCCGCGCCCGTCCTGCTTGTCCTGCTTCCACTGGCCCACGTAGGTGTCGCCGTTACGCCACACAAAGGTGCCCTGCCCGTGCTTGTCGCCATTCTGGAACTGCCCGGTATACTTGTCACCGTTGGCATACCTGAAGATGCCGGACCCCGTTCGCTCACCGCGCACATAGTCGCCTTCGTAGACATCGCCGTTCTGGAACTTGTAGATGCCACGGCCGTTCATCTCGTCGTCGAGCCACTGGCCGATGTACTGGTCGCCGGTGGCATAGATAAAAATGCCTTTGCCCGCGCGCAGGTTCTCCTTCCAGTCGCCGTCGTACGATGAGCCGTCGCCCCAGTCGAAGAAACCCTTTCCCTGTCGCTTGTCATTCAGCCATTCGCCCTTATAGTAGGCACCTGTCGAAAAGGTGTAGGTGCCCTTGCCGGAGCGTTTGTCCTCCTTCCAGTCGCCATCGTACTTGTCGCCGTTATAGTAGTACATGATGCCATGGCCGTGCTGATAGTCACGAAACCAAAGCCCCTCGTAGCGGTTATTGTTCGAGAAGTAGTAGGTACCCTTGCCGTGCTGCT
The DNA here is from genome assembly GCA_017478085.1 of Prevotella sp. GTDB lineage: Bacteria > Bacteroidota > Bacteroidia > Bacteroidales > Bacteroidaceae > Prevotella. The sequence continues at coordinate 2,634 of JAFVEE010000132.1, forward strand.
GGTCCTGAAACCACTCTCCCTCGTACTTTTCGCCGTCGAAGAAAGTATACACACCGTAGCCTTGGCGCTTACCCTTCACGTAGTCGCCTTCGTACAGATTTCCGTTTTTATAGGTGGTTTTTCCCTTGCCCTGCGGCTTTCCCATCATCATCTCCCCCTGGTACTGCCCGCCGTCTTTCGTGGTGGTCGAACCAAGAGTAATCTTCTGCGCCGCCACGGGCAGTGTGCAGAGAAGTGTTGAGAGCAGGACGATATATATTCGATTCTTCATTTTTCCTTCATTTTGTAATTCAACTGCAAATTTACGAAAAAATTCCGAGCCACCCTAATTCATTCCCCATTTTTTTTGCTTTTCTTCGATTTTTTTATTTACCTTTGCAACCAGTTATGAAATTTATGGCTATTATCCCCGCCCGCTATGCGTCGACACGCTTCCCGGGCAAACCCCTAGCAGTGCTGGGTGGAAAGACAGTGATACAGAGAGTGTACGAACAGGTGAGCAGCCTGCTCGACGAGGTGTATGTGGCTACCGACGACGAGCGCATCCTCCAGGCTGTGGAGGCTTTCGGTGGACGGGCCGTGATGACACGCAGCGACCACAAGAGTGGCACCGACCGCATCGAGGAGGCCGCCGAGAAGATAGGCTCCAAGGCCGACGTCATCATCAACGTTCAGGGCGACGAACCTTTCATCCAGCCTTCTCAGATCGAGACGCTGATGCAGCTCTTCGACGCGCCAGAGACCCAGATAGGCACCCTTGGCAAACCCTTTGACGCAATGGATGCTGTGGAGAATCCAAACTCGCCCAAGATTGTGGTCGACAACCGCGGATTCGCCCTCTACTTCAGCCGCAGCGTGATACCCTTTGTGCGTGGACGGGAGCGCAGCGAGTGGCTTGGTGAGTACCCCTACCTGAAGCATTTAGGCGTCTACGCCTACCGTCGTGAGGTGCTCCGTGAGGTCACCCAGCTGCCACAGAGCAGTCTTGAGCGGGCCGAGAGCCTCGAACAGTTGCGCTGGCTGCAGAACGGTTACCGCATCCGTGTGGGTCGGACCGATGTGGAGACAGTGGGTATCGACACTCCTGAAGACCTCGCCCGAGCTGAGGCATTCTTGTAATACGGATAGTACCTGATTATATTTAGATATGATGAAACAATGTTTAGGAGCATATATAATAATGGTTGTAGCCAGCCTGCTGATGTTAGCAGGCTGCACGAGTAGTAGTGACAAGAGCGGGAAGCGGGTGCCACTGGCGGCAGATTCGCTCTATACCGAGGAGCGGGCGATGGCCATCTATGACACGCTGCCGGAGCGGGCATTACAGATTCTCGACTCGGCGGAGATAGTGGGCAATATGCCGGACTACCGCGCCGCACTCTTTCGGGCGAAAGTGCTCAGCAGTTCTTACGTCATGATGCAGCAGGACTCGGCCATCATCATCTGCGAGGCCCTGCTGCGCCACGACGAGGC
>JAFVEE010000133.1 GCA_017478085.1 Prevotella sp.
TGCCGCCGTGTCGAGAGCCTGCGAGCGCAGGGTGCGGTTCAGCGTCAGAGCCTCGAAAGCGTAGAGCAATGTCGATTTGCCCCAGCCGTTCGGATAGCGGAAGTTGTTCGGGAAATGCAGCACGTCCGAGGTCGGCACGTTCACCTCCGTCCTGTAGCCCTTGTCGGTCAGGAACACGATGCTGGCATAGGTGGCAGTGTTGATGTTGTAGCCACAACTCTTCACGAGCCACAGGTGCAACGGGAATCCGAACTCGTCGCGCTCGATATAGACGAAGCCGTTGCCCGTCAGCGTGCGGTTCAGTTCCACCAGATTCCACAGGTCGGGAGCCGACATGATGGGGTTAGCTTCCTCCTGCAACAGGTAGTTGATGCGCCGTCCCAGTCCGCGCATGTCCTGAATGAAGTTGTCGCGCTCGAAGTCCTTCTTGCGGTACTGCACGGGCATGACGCTCATTGTGTCGCCACGCAGCGTCACGGCACGATAGACCGCCGACACCGAGCAAGCCGCCTCCGGGGTTCTCACGGGTACGATGCGCTCCGCATAATCACCGCCCTCCACCTTTGCAAGTTCGGGTGGCATGGTGCTCGACGGAACGCCAGGAACGCCCGCTGGAGATGCAGCGGGTGCCTCGCGCTTGCGGAACATATTGATGAAGAAATTATCCATATTATCTTGCTTTTTATATTTGGGCGATTTGCGGTTGTGGGTTTACTTGTCGTTCACCACCTGTTGCGCCTGGAACTGTATGGTGTTGTCCTGACGGTCGGCATGGAACGTCTCGCCGATAATCTGGTACGTCTTGCCGTCATGCACAATTCGGCTGCGCTCATTCACGATGTTGTTCCACCTCATGCGGATGATTACCACGCCGTACACATCGAGCGCACCGGCATTCATCGCGCCCTTGCCACGTACCCAGTCAACCGACGCCCACACAGTGCCGGCAGGCTCGAACTCGATGCCTGCGCTGTCGAGTCCGAACTTGCCTTGCTGTGCCTCCTTGCGGTTGAGGATGGTCACGCGGTGCTTGAGTAGTCCTGTGCTGTAACCCATAGTACATTATTCGTCGGTTGGAAACAGAGCCTCGTAGGATGCCCAGTCAATGCCGTCCTTTTCCTGCCAGCCTGCCTCACGTTGCTGCTGCGTCCACAGGGTGCAGGCGGCGCAGAAGTCGGTGATGTCTTGCTGGGTCTCGAAGGTGTGATACACGGGTGTGCCGTCTTCCTGTTCTCCGATTTTCAGTGTGACGGGGGCTGTGGCCTGCGAGAAGTTCAGTTGGTTCTCGATTGAGAGCCACACGGGTTTCTCCTGCCACTTGAATCCGCCGATGATGGCAGTCTTGGTGCGCTCGTCGATGTCGCCGATGATGGCGGACTTGATGTCGGCGAGGGTCAAGCTGTTGGTCTGCTTCTTTGGCAGATATACTTCGCGCCACTCATAGAGGTCGCCGTTTACTTGTTTTAGCCCGTAGCAGATGGTGATACGGGTGCCGTCGTTGCGCACGGGGGCAAACGAGGTCTTCTTTCCGTTTACTTTGTTCATGTTTCGTTGGTGTTAAATGGTTCTATTATGCGGATGTATTTATGGCTGGGGTTTACTCAGCCAGTCCGAGGTCGATGGCAATGTGTCGGCTGGCGGTATGACTGAGGATGCCGAGGTAGGAATCCATTGTGCGCCGTGCTTTTTCTTCGTTGCGCAGGTCTATCTCCTGTATCTTCTTGGTCATGCGCTCCAGCGTCTTATTGCTCACATAGTCGCGGTATGGCTTCAGGAATGCACCGAGGAACTCCACGCCCTGATGTACCTCACGGATGTGGAGTTTACCCATGTGGAGTTGCAGACCCAATTCATCAGCCAGGAACTCACGCTCTCGCGGCACCTGTGCCAGCAGCCACTCGCGGTCGGGGTCTATCTGTGTGGAGTCATCGACGTAGCGGCCGTAATGTAGGCACAGTATGTCGCGCTTCACGTACTGGTCGAAGGGATTGAAATATACATTCGAGAAGAGTTGGCTGGTAAGATTTCCGATTGGCAATGCCACACCCGGCTCTGCGAAGCGCATACACTTGGCATGGTCTATATCGTCCCAGTCGCTCAGGTCGCCCACGATTTGGCAGTTCTCCATCGGGTCGAGCATGACGATCTGCTCAGTGAGCCACAGGATGAAGTCAAAGTCGCGGATGTCGGCCCAAGTGGTTGCAGGTGTCAGCAGCACGCCGCTGGGGATAGTGGCAATATCATCACTCAGTCCGACGCGGTGGGTGCTCATCTTGCGCAGGCTGTCGGTGGCTATCTTCAGCAGTTTCTCGCGGTTGATGTGCATGAAGTAGCCGCGAATATCAAGACTCATGGCGTAGGCAGGTTCCTGCCAGTTGAGCGAGGCTTCGCGGATATGCTGACGAAGGCGACTGATGCCATAGTGTGTGCCGCGGCCTTCGATGCAGGAATAGCTGTCGGCAATGAAGGTACGCTCGAATAGTTGGTGGGTGTATCGGAAATAGAGGTGGTGCACGATGCGGTCACGGAATGCCGCACAGAAGACTTCGCGCTTCTTGGGGTAAGAAACAATAAAGCACTTCGAGGGAAGTGCCTTATATCTGCGTGTCAGCAGGTCATCGCAAAGCTCTTTCATGTTCTCGGCCAGATTCGCTTCGAACTTCTGCACATACGACATCTTATGCTTATGGCGGGCAGCATCGTAGAAGGCTACATAGAGGTCGTATAGCAGTTGCGAGCGTGTAAGATGATAGCATCCGTCAGCAAGCTGGTCAGTCGGTTGGATATTCATCAGAAGAAAAATAGAAAAGTGCTGCACCGGCCTCATGGCAAAACCGTTGTACCGATTGTTGTTGTTCTGCGGATTGACTCCGCCACTGTTGAAGTTCAGGTTCCTTGCGTTGCGGGCTGAGTTCCACGTCGAAGACCAGTAGTTGCCGTTCGACCCTCTGTTGTTCCACGAGCGGCCATTGCCGTTCTTGCGTCCTTTCAGTAGCAAGCGGTCAAAGACCGAGCGGCCCTCGCAAGGAGGAGAACAGACCCTGAAGGCTGTGTACTGTTGTTATTTTTGCTTCGGTTGCCGCCTATACGACTGGTGCTGCGGAATCCATGAGGCGGAAGCCACTGCTCGTCTTTCTTTTTTCACGCCTCCCACGGAGGTATGACGGGCAACCTATGAACTTAACTTTTTCGTTCTGCTTTTGGTGTGACGGACTCATCTGAGGTGTGCTTGCTGTTAGAGTATGGATGCTATCTGTTTTTGCAACCGTTGGATAAACTCGTAGTTTTCCGCTGGCGTATGCTGTGAGAGTTGATATGACATAATTTGCATAATAAGACCGCCTTGCGCCGGTGCCTGCTGCTGCTGTTGTGCCTCTTGTATTAATGACATCAGCGTCCGCTTCGGCTTACCTTGTGCGGGCTGGCGGTCGGTGTCTTCCTGCGGGTCGCTGTCCTTCTTGTTCTTTGGTTGCTTCAGCGGCTGTGCCTCTTTCCATTTGGTCACCGCTTCTGCCAGTCGCTCGTAAGTCACTTCTGTGCCGTCCTGCGGTTCTGGCAGTGCTACGGTGATGACAAGGTGTTTGTCGTCTTCTGCCTCGTAATTGAGCCGTGTGGGGATGTACTTCTCAATACTTTTAAGCGGGAATCCGACGCGGCAGAAAGTTTCGTCGCTGTTCGCCATCGGGATGCGCGTCACGGCTATTGGCTTGCGGTCTTTCGTCGCCATGCGCACCTCGTCGTTGAAGGTAATGACGGCGATGAGCCATGCGCTCCACTCATAGGCGGAATAGAATGAGCCCGTCTTGTAGAGGTGGATGATGCCCCACTTGTCCGCTGTGTCGCGGTCGCGTTCCTGTTGCAGGATATCCACTAATTTTGCCATATCTTTATCGTATCTTTTCTAACCATTATTATATATCTATTCCCGCCTTGTCGCGCCGCGCCTGTCGGCGCGTTGGACGCGCGACAAAGCTGGAATAGATTTAACTCTTTCGGGGTGAACGAAAAAGTTAAGTTACTGCACCGGCCTCATGGCAAAACCGTAGTACCGATTGCTGTAGTTCTGCGGATTGACTCCGCCACTGTAGAAGAGCAGGCTCCTTGCGCTGCGGGCTGAGTTCCACGTCGAAGACCAGTAGCCGCCGAGCGACCCTCTGCTGTACCACGAGCGGCCAAAGCCGTTGCCCGAGCAGGAGAAGAACAACCGTGCGCCGTTGATTGTGCTCTCAATATAAAGTCCCAGTACACCATTCACCGTCACTCGCTTGTCTGCTTGGGTGGTGTCCACCTCTGTGCCGTCGGCATTGATATACTTGATGTTGGCAAACAGCTCCGCGAACTCCGCGCTGGTAGGCATACGCCACGGTGCACCGAGGTTGGCACGGGCAGCGTCGAAGTCCTCACCCACGGCGATGTTGCCTGTCAGTGTATTGCCTGGTGTGCTGCCATATACCTGACCTTCGTACCACGGCTCTGCCTGATTTACATCGCCCCAGTTGTAACTGAATGCCGAGTTGCTGATGGGGTTGTGGCCGTCGATGTTTCCCCACGAGAAGAACGACTTCTCATAGACAAACGGCGTGTCGCAGAAGCCGCCCGGCTTTGTCAGGTCGATGTCGCGTGCCGCCCACTTCACGCCACTGGGCAGTCCCATGTCAACGAGCAGTCCAGCGGGGTCGTACTCCGCACCGGGGCAGAACAGGTTGACGATGTTCCACGCCGTGCCGTCATAGACCAGCGTGGCGTAGGTCTGTGCCTTCACCACTCCGGCAGGCAGGCTCTGTCCGAGGATTCGGATGGGCTTGGCACCCGTCAGCGAGACGTTCAGCGTCGAGAGTTCGGTGTTGATGGGCGTGGTGAACAGCACGTCGATGTGGCCGTTCATCAGCAGCATGAAGTTCGGAATCGTCACCACCTTGTCCTTCGTATAGGTATCGGTCGAGCAGATTCCCTGTCCGAGGCTGATGGCAGCCGAGGTGGTGCGGATGGCGTTCAGCTGCGGCAGTGCGGTGCGCAGGTTGTCGGGGATGCCCTGGGCGTAGGCGATGGTGAAGGCAGCCGTGCCGGTGGCTCCTTGAACGAGGATCAGACCCCAGTCTTCCACGGCGAAGCTGCTGCTCACGCTGGCCGTACCGCTGACAACGGCAGCGAGCTCAAACTTCACGTAATTGGTCAGTGCCTCGGCATTGCCGTCGGTGTAGCTCACGGTTGTGCCGGTCACGCTCAGTCCCTGGTCTGAGCCCATGAAGGCGGCGGCACCATCTGGACGCATGTTGCTGATAAGTGCTTCGTGCAAGTACTGACCAGTTGCCACACCCTCTTCCTCGACTGGCGTGTTGGTCCATGTGGGTTGCACGCGGTCAACCCTTCTGTACCACGTCACCTGCGAGGCACTCGTGCGCTCAATCGAGTCGGCCAGTGCGCCTATCGTGAGCATCAGTCCGAAGTCGTGCAGCGCGTTGATGCCGGCCGCGAGGTTCACCGTTGCACCGGCATCACCGGCAGCGTTCACAGCCACATACTCGTCGTAGCGGCGGCTCCATGCCAGGTGCATACAGGTGGTGGCGCGGTTGATGTCGCTCACAATGAGATAGCCGATGCCGCTGGTGGTGTAATGGCGGCGTCCGTCAGCGTCCACGTAGGTGGCTACCACACCGTCGGTCACGCTCTCGGGCACACCGTCGGCCAGAGCCTTGAAGCGCACCGTCGGGCGCAGGTTGTTTCCCAGTGCGTCGGTGAACAGTACGCCGTTGTTTTCCTGTGCCGTGCCGATGCTGGCAGCGGTGGCGGTGAGTTTCGGAACGAGGATGTACCATCCCGTACCGATGGCTGTAGCAAAGCGCAACAGGTTGAAGCCAGTGGCGACGAGAGCCGTAGCCCCGAAGTCGCTGGTGGGAACCACCGAGAGCAGGTTAGCAGGTTCCGAACTGTCAATCGACAGTGTGCCGCCGGTGGTGTCGGCGGGTGCGGTCTGCACGTAGTCGGAAGTTTCAGAACCGCCGTCCCATGATTCGAGGTTTGCGGCCTTGGCGGGCACGAGGGTGCCGTCCTTTAGCTCGGACACCTGGGCAAAGCCCTCGACGACCTCTGCCCCTGCGCCAACGGCGATGAGTGCCCAGCCGGCTGAAGTGGTGTACTTGCCAGTTGACGAGTTGTAGGTGTACGACGGCTCGGTCTGTGTGCCTGCCGTGGTGCACATGTAGGTACTACCCTTGTGGGTAACGATGGCCTCACGCTTGTAGGTGGTGCCAGCAGCCCATTCATCCTTGAAGTGCGGGAGAGGGCCAAGAGTGATTTTGTTTGTTGCCATGTTAAAAACGTTTTTATGGGTTATACATTAAATACAATTTCCATGTCACCGTCCTCGGTGATGGTGCCGCTCTCCACGGTGCCCGTCTCGGCGTTCTGGGTGAGGATGAGTTCGCCGTCGTCCACAGCCAGCCCTATCAGGCCACAGTTCATCGCCTGCACCTGCTCGTGGTCATCCACGGCGGTGGAGTGGTCAGCCACGGCGATGGTGTGGTCGGCAGCAGCGGTGGTGTGGTCATTCTGTGCCCTGGTGTGGTCGCTCTCGGCACGGGTATGGTCGCTGACAGCAGTGTTGTGGTCGGCCACAGCGGTCTCGTGGTCGGCTACAGCCACCTCGTTGTCGTGCACGGCGGTCTCATGGTCAGCAACCGCCGTCTGATGGTCTTGATTGGCACGTTGGAGTCGGTTCTGCTCGTTCTGTACGCGGTCAAGTTCGTCGTTCACTCGCTTCTGCTCAGCAGCGGCCCGGTTCTGCTCGGCCAGCGCGCGCTGCTGCTCAGCGTTGATGCGCTGCGTCTCTTTGGCCGCACGCTGTTCCTCGGCTTGCAAGCGGCTGTTCTCGGCCAGTCGGCGCGTCTCTTCCTGAGCCACGCGCACCTGTTCCTGGTTCACTCGCGTCTGCTCCTGGCTGATGCGTGCCGACTCCTGAGCGGCACGGGTCTGCTCGGCCTGGATGCGGGCCGTCTCGGCGTTGACACGGGCTTGCTCCTTGCTGACACGCTGCTGCTCAGCACTGACGCGCGCGGCCTCATGCGCTTCCACCTCGGCATCGGTGGCTGCGATGCTGTCGGCGGCCTCCTTGATGCTCGAAAGGTCGATGATCTTAAACCACCACGATGTCTCCGAGAGTGCGTGGCCTACGTTGCCCGGCTTCAGCGAGCGATAGACGCTCAGCCCCGTCGGGTCTTGCACTACGGCTGCATTGCCGTAAACGGTGGCGACGTTGTAAGTTCCCTTCCACGCCTCGCCCACCTGATAGCGGATTTCTTGAATTTCGTTTGCCATGATTATGTCTTTTTACGGATGATACAATCTGATAACTAACTCAGCCGTTGCGTAGTCGTAGCGCACGCGGTCAATCTCCTGCTCCAGTCCCGAGATGGTCAGCACACCGTCCTCGGGGTTGAATTCCATCACAGGGAAGAGGAAACCGCCACTCACGCCCGGCTCGCCCTGCGGTCCCTGTTCGCCTTGCGGTCCTTGTGCGCCGTTCTGTCCCTTCAGCGACTCCAGCCACTCCTCTTCGGTGCCTACAAAGCCCTGCTCCACGGCAATCTCGTAGGCACTCTTTCCGGGGTCGCCCTTGGCGTAGTAGGGCTGCACGGTCGATGTGGCCGCAATCGTGGTCTCGCCTTGCAGGGAGAGCACAATCTGGAACTTGTTAATCACTCCACCTTTGCCCTCTTCCTCGATGACCACGGGAGCGGGTGCAATCCTTTCATCGCAGACACCACTGACGTAGCATGAGTTATTCAGGTAGTAGGTGCGCTCCACCATCAACGTGCCCAGCCCCATGTTGTGATCATCGAAACCGATGCACAGGTTGCCGTCGTCGTCGAGGTGGCAGTTGGTGTAGGTGTTGCCGTCGAAGCTGGCGACAAACGCCCTCGAAGGCGATGCCGTGTAGTACTTGAACCTGAACGGCACACCATAACCGGCCTCGCTCTTCTCAGTGATGGCGAAGTCGGTCTTGAAGAAA
>JAFVEE010000134.1 GCA_017478085.1 Prevotella sp.
GGCTGACTGCGGCGTATGAGCCGTGATAGAGTGTAGTCATTCTTGATTCTCCCAGTTTTGAAGTGTTTCGGCTATGTCCTCGGCCACGTAGTCGAGGCTCTGCGTGTGCAGCAGGTCGTAGTGGCGCATGAGGCGCTGGTGGATGAGGTCTTGCCGCTTCAGCCTCCGATACATGGCCTGTGGCGTGATGCCCAGCCGCTTGGCACCGCTCTCCACGGCCATCGTGGCGAAGTGGATGCGGTCGTAGGCGGGTGTCCTGTTGTAAGTCGTTCCTGTCATAATCTTACACTGCTTATCAGAATACGGCGACAAAGGTACAACTTTTTTATGAGAAACGAGCAGATTTGCCATTATCGTTTTTATATTATTATGCGAAATCGCACCATTTTATATAAATCGATGGCGTAAAAGGCAGGTAGGCATGCACGGCCAATTCCCGACGTACCGTCGCATACCCGTTGCCTTTCGGCAGTGAGCACGAGGGGCGTAATCTTGTGGTTGATGAGCAGGGGACAGCCCAATGCAACTACGTGTGGAACTATTACAACGAAGGCTCCATTGCGGTGCAACCAAGGCTGCGTTGTAAACTAACGGAGGCTCCATTACAAAACAACGGAGCCTTCATTGGGTTGCAATGAAGGCTCCGTTGTGAAAGCTTGGAAAATCTTTGGGGAAATCAGAACTTCCACCAGGGCTTTTTCTTGGGGTGCAGCTCCTCGTAGGGAGTGAGCGTGGCGCTCTGCACCTCCTCGATCATCAGGTCGTGCCACGACTTGTGGCGGGTAATCATGCGATAGATGGTACCCCAGTCGGGCAGGCCGCCCAGGTTGCGGTCGTCAATCCACACATCGGCCTTCAGCTTGCGGCTGAAGTGCTGGTTGTTGTTGGTGGTCTCTTCTGGGTAGTCGCGGTTCACGGCATAGAACTCTACACCGCGTTCGCGACACCAGTTCACCGCGTCGTCCAGGTATTTGCCCTCGCGCACCGTCCAGAGGATAATGCGATGACGCTCCTTGATGAGCATCTTCAGCGTCTCGGTGGCAAAGGGTATCTCGTTGCCAATTTCAGGATAGCGGTCTTCTACGATCGTTCCGTCAAAATCTACTCCAATGATCATTAGCGCTTGATAGAATTGTCGTCCTTATTGCCATAGTGGCTCTCGGCATAGCTGCCGTAGGAGCCATAAGAGCCGTAGGTGCCATAGTTGCCATAGCCGTAGGCACTGCCGTAGCCATAGCGGCCATAGCCGTAGCGGCCGTACTTGCCATACTTGCCGTAGCCATAGTAGTAGCCGTACTTCTTCTTCGACATGTCGATACCGTTGATGACCACACACATATTGGGCATCTTCTGCTCCTTGGCCATGGCGTTGATCATGCCGAAGCTGGACTTCGGCGTGTAGTCGGCGCGGCACACGAACACGCTAACGTCGGTGTGCTTGCCAATCTGCAGCGTATCGGTGACCAGACCTACGGGAGCGGTGTCGAGGATGACGTAGTCGTAGTTGTCGCGCAGAATGTTGATGATGACGCCCAGGTTCTCGCGGGCCAGCAGCTCGGTGGGGTTGGGAGGCGTAGGACCGGCCAGCAGCAGGTCGAGATTCTGGTTGACGCCCGAGGGGTTGATCTGCGACTTGACATCGGCTTCGGTTACCTCGCTCTTGATGAGCAGGGTAGAAACGCCATTGCTCTTGTCGGAAATCTGGAACAGTCGGCCCAGGGCAGGCTTACGGATGTCGAGACCCACCAGTATGACTTTCTTGCCCAGGAGGGCGAACGACACGGCCAGGTTGGCAGCATTGAACGTCTTGCCCTCGCCCGATGTCGACGACGTGAAGAGAATGACCTTCTGGTCGTCCTTCATCATGAACTGAATGTTCGTTCGCATCGAGCGGAAAATCTCGTCGATCTGGTTGTTCTTGTTCTCGTGGACTACGATACCGGCAGCCGACTTCACGCTTTCGCTGGCCACGGCCACATCGGCCACGACGGGCAGCGCGGTGAGGCGTACCACGTCTTCGTGGCCCTCAATCTTGTAGCGGAAGATTTGCAACAGGTAGGAGATGAGCAGGGGCAGGGCGAAGCCCAGCACGATGGCGGCCAGCATGATGATGCTGCTCTTGGGGCTGACCTTGCCGCCATAGGCAGGGTCGTCGATGAGCTTACCCTTGTCGGCAGTGGCGGCCAGCGAGATAGAGTTCTCCTCGCGCTTCTGCAGCAGCATCAGGTACAGGCCCGACTTCACCTCCTGCTGGCGGCCAATCTGGGTGAGGATGCGCTCCTGCTCAGGCGAGCTGGCCACCTTGCTCTGGTAGATGTTGTACTGCTCCTGAATGCCCTGGCGCTGAATGTCGGCCGAGCGGCGGGCCTGCATCAGGGCATCGTGGATACTATTCTGCAGGCGGTCGAGGGTGTTGGTGAGCGTCAGCACATGGGGGGCCGACTCTGAAGCCGATGCCAACATGCGGTTGCGCTCCTGCACGGTCTTGTTGTACTCGTTGATGAGCGAGGCCGACACGTTGTCGCTCAGACCTACGTTCGAGGGGATGATCTGGTACTGGTTGGCGGGCTTGTCGACATACTCGCGCAGGTAGTCAAGCAGCTGCATCTGGGTGTTGGCCTGGGCCAGTTGTGCGGTGTACTGGCTCGACTGGCTCAGCGTCTGCGAGGCGTCAAGGCGCAGCTGGATAAGGTTGTTGCGGCGCTTGTAGCTCTCGAGCTCGGTCTCGGTGGCACCCAGCTCGGCGTTGATCTTCTCCAGACGGCTGTTGATGAACTCCTCGGTCTTGTAGGCAATCTCGTTCTTGTCGGCATTGGCCTGGCGGTTATAGCACAGGGCCAGCTGCTTCAGGTAGTCGAAAGCGCGTGCGGCATTCTGGTCGTTCAGCGTGAGCTCGGCAATCGAGGTAACCTTCGATGTGGGCGAGACGGAGAGCGAGCGTGCATAGCTGGTGGCCACATAGCTGGGCGGATAAATGGTGACAAAGATGGTCTGGCCCTCGCCCAGTTCGTTCTTCGATTCGGCGTTCTTCGTAAACGTGAACACGCCGATGTCGGTCTTCATCATGGCGGGCAGATTGGCAAACGAGCCTTCAAAGGCAACGTTCTTGGCGGTGCTGACGACGTGATACTTGCCGTCCTCGCGGGTAATCTTCAGCTCGACGCTCATCAGCGACTGGTTCAGATCGTTCAGATGGGCGGGATCCATATCGACGGTCACGGGCTGGGTCTTGTAGATGAGCATCTTCTTCACCTTGCCCTTGGTGCGATATTCGGTGTAGAGCTTGAGGTCCTTCACGGCCTCGAGGGCCAGAATGCGCGACTTCAGAATCTCGACCTCGTTGTCGATACCCGTAGAGTTGGTCATGATGCCCAGGTCTTGCATATTGGCCAGCGCACCACCGCCACGGCGGTTGTTGTTCTCCTCCTTGATCAGCATCTTCACCGACATCTGGTACTGAGGCTCAGTATAGCGCAGGTAGATGAGCGCACCACAGACGAAGATGAACATGGAGAGCACAAACCACTGCCAGTTGAGCACAACCAGGGTGAAGATGGTCCTAATGTCGAACGATGACTCTTCTTGCTGTTGTACGATGGTATCAATGGCATCCAGAGTCTCGATTTTCTTGTTCTCTTCCATACTTTTCTTTATACCTATTTTATAATAATAATTACTGTTCAGCTATTTGTTGCAGGTACTGGCCGTAGCCGTTCTTCAGCATGGGCTTGGCCAGCTCTTGCAGCAGCTCGCGGCTAATCCATTTGTTCTTGTAGGCAATCTCCTCTAAGCAGGCCACCTTCAGGCCCTGGCGCTTCTCGATGACCTCGATGAAGGTGCTGGCCTCAGACAGCGAGTCGTGGGTGCCGGTGTCGAGCCACGCAAAGCCGCGCTGAAGCGTCTGAACCTTGAGCGACTGGCGGCGCAGGTACTCCTGGTTGACGGTAGTGATTTCCAGCTCGCCACGGGCGCTGGGCTTGATGTGCTTGGCTATTTCGACCACGCTGTTGGGATAGAAGTAAAGGCCCACCACAGCATAGTTGGACTTGGGGTGCTCGGGCTTCTCCTCAATGCTCAGGCAGTTGCCCTGGGCATCGAACTCGGCCACGCCGTAGCGCTCGGGGTCGTTCACGTAGTAGCCGAACACGGTGGCCAGGTTGTGCTGCTCGGCGTTCTCAACGCTCTGGCGCAGCAGGCCCGTGAAGCCCGAGCCATAGAAGATGTTGTCGCCCAGCACCAGGCATACGCTGTCGTCACCGATGAACTGCTCGCCGATGATGAAAGCCTGTGCCAGGCCATCGGGCGATGGCTGCTCGGCATATTCGAAGCGAACGCCAAATTCGCTTCCGTCGCCCAAAAGTCTGCGGAATCCAGGGAGATCGTGTGGCGTAGATATAATGAGAATGTCACGTATACCTGCCAGCATCAGAGCCGAGATGGGATAGTAGATCATCGGCTTGTCAAAGATAGGAATCAGCTGTTTGCTGATGCCCTTAGTAATGGGGTAGAGACGTGTGCCGCTTCCACCTGCTAAAACTATACCTTTCATTTCGTTATAACGTTATACGGGCTGCAAAGTTACAATTTTTTTTCTGCATAAGAAGGTTTTTGTGAAGAAAAATGCAGGAATGTGAAGGAAAAATTGTAACTTTGCACGCAAATTCACTGAAAACTATGGGATTCTTATCAAAATTGTTCGGCAGAAAGAGTGCCGATGAAGCAGAACAGAAGACGGGTGGCATGGAAGATTTCATGACACTCATCCGTGTATATTTCCAGGCTGTGATGGCCGCCGACTTGAACATCACCAATCTGGCAGCGCTGCCCGACCTGCGTGTGTTCAAGACCACCCTGCGCGTGCCCACCCAGGGCGGTAAGCTGGGCATTGGCGAGAAGGCCAAGTGCAAGAAAATGCTGAAGGAGATGTACGAGATGGACGATGATTTCTTCAAGGAGATTGACAAGAGCATAGGCCGCAGGTGCAAGAAAGTGCAGGACGTGCAGACCTATCTGCTGCAGTTCCAGGCATTTGTGCAGGACATAATGATGCTCATCGGCAACCTGATGAAGTTCAAGCTGCGAGTGCCCAGCATCTTTAAGAAGGCACTACGCCAGATGACGGAGAAAACGGTCGACGACATCTTCAACAAGAACGATTTCACCGATGCCAGCACCATCAAGACGGTGGTGGCCGTGCGCGAATATAACAAGCGGCTGGGCTTCAGTCAGCAGTGGGTCACCAACTTCGTTTATCGCGTCGTGATGCTCGCAAAGAAGGAAAAACAACCGCAAACTGGCGATAAATAACTTAATAAATATTAAATATGTGCCACTAAGGCAGCAAGTTACACCTTATTTGCCTACCTTTGTGACTCAAAATAGATGTCATGACCGAAAGTGAAAAAGCTATAGCAACGTTTCAGACGCGTGTGAGAGACTTGATTCACCGATTTCAGGAACTGAAAAAGGAGAATGAAGAACTCTATGCCATGGTCGATAAGAACGAGCAGGATATCAAAATGCTGCGTGCTGGGCTGGAACAGAAGGATCGTGACTATCAGTCGCTGAAAATGGCAAGGATGATCGAAATATCTGACGGCGACCTGCAGGGAGCCAAGGATCGGTTGGCCAAGCTCATTCGCGACGTTAACAAGTGCATTGCTATCCTAAGCGACGAAAAGTAAGGAGAACAGGCGATGGCAGAAGAAAGTAAAGAGAAGCTCAATATCAAGTTGCATGTCTACGATGAAGACATCATGACCGTGCTCCACAACCGCCAGGACGAGGAGTACTATCGTGCTGCGGCTAAGCTCGTTTCTGAAAGATACGGCGCTTATGCCCAGGTGTACAAAGGCCGGAAAAGCGACCACACCATAGCACTGATGACGCTCATTGAGATTGCTTTGCGCTATGAGCGGGAACGGGTGAAGAACGACACCGTTCCTTATGATAATATTCTCTCACAGCTTACTTCTGAAATCGAGGATGCCCTGAAGAAGAAATGAACTGAGAGAATATTAACATTATTATATATAAAACTTTATGGACATTATTTTCGTGATTCTAATAGCCGTGGCGGCACTCGTCTTGGGAGCCGTGGGCGGATATTTCGTGTTTCAGAAGGTTATGACCGGGAAACGCGATGCGATCTTGGAGGCTGCCGACAAGGAAGCCGAGGTGATTAAGGAAAAGAAACTGCTCGAGGTGAAGGAGAAATTCCTGAACAAGAAGAGCGAGCTGGAGAAGGAAGTGCAGCAGCGCAACCAGCACATCCAGCAGAGTGAGAACAAGCTGAAGCAGCGCGAAATATCGCTGAACCAGCGACAGGAAGAACTGGGTCGCCGCAAGAACGAGCTCGACAACCAGCAGCAGCGCATTGACAACGAGAAGAAGACGCTTGCACTGAAACAGGAGGAACTGGGCAAGATGCAGCAGAAAGAGCGCGAGAAGCTGGAGGAACTGTCGGGCTTGAGTGCCGAGGAAGCCAAGAACCGCTTGGTGGAGTCGATGAAGGACGAGGCCAAGACGGCTGCTGCCAGCTACATCAACGAGATTATGGACGAGGCTAAACTCAATGCCAACGCTCAGGCCAAGAAGATTGTCATTCAGACCATTCAGCGTGTGGCTACCGAGACGGCTGTCGAGAACTCTGTGTCGGTGTTCCATATTGATAACGACGAGGTGAAGGGCCGCATTATTGGCCGTGAGGGTCGCAATATTCGGGCTTTGGAGGCTGCCTGCGGCGTTGAGATCGTGGTTGACGATACCCCCGAGGCCATCGTTATCTCGGCTTTCGACCCTGTGCGTCGCGAAATCTGTCGTCTGGCCTTGCATCAGCTGGTCAGCGATGGCCGTATCCATCCTGCCCGTATTGAGGAAGTGGTGACCAAGGTGAAGAAGCAGCTTGAGAACGAGATTATCGAGACCGGCAAGCGCACCGCCATCGACCTGGGCATTCATGGCCTGCATCCCGAGTTGGTGCGTATCATCGGTAAGATGAAGTACCGCTCGTCCTATGGTCAGAACTTGCTTCAGCATGCCCGTGAGACGGCCAACCTCTGCGCCGTAATGGCCAGTGAGCTGGGCTTGAACCCCAAGAAGGCCAAACGTGCCGGACTGCTCCACGACATAGGCAAGGTGCCCGACGAGGAGAGCGAAATGCCCCACGCACTTTATGGAGCCAAGATTGCCGAGAAATACAAGGAGAAGCCCGACATCTGCAATGCCATTGGTGCCCACCACGACGAGATGGAGATGCAGACCTTGCTGGCACCCATTGTCCAGGTCTGTGATGCCATCAGTGGTGCCCGTCCTGGTGCTCGCCGCGAAATCGTTGAGGCCTATATCAAGCGACTGAACGATCTGGAGGCCATTGCCATGAGCTATCCTGGCGTTACGAAGACCTACGCCATTCAGGCTGGCCGTGAACTCCGTGTCATTGTAGGCGCCGACAAGATGGACGATGCCGAGACCGAGGCACTGAGCGGCGAGATTGCCACCAAGATACAGAACGAGATGACCTATCCCGGACAGGTGAAAATTACGGTCATTCGAGAGACACGTAGCGTGGCCTACGCAAAATAGTTAGCAAATATCACAAGAAAAAACATCAAATTGCACTTTTTTAACGAAAAAAGTTGATATGTTCGTTTTTTTTTACTATCTTTGCAGCAAAATTTTAATAAATAGTAATTTTATAGTTTTAACGCAATGAAAAAGTTATTACTCTCAATGGCTGCTGTTGCTATGTCGGCTCAGGCAGCTTTCGCACAGCAAAGTGCATTGGTCGAGTCGAAGA
>JAFVEE010000135.1 GCA_017478085.1 Prevotella sp.
AGCCGTACTGAAGAAGATCGGCGACACGGGCATGGTTCCCGTGTTCTATCACAAAGACCTTGAGACCTGTAAGAATGTGGTGAAGGCCTGTTACGAGGGCGGTGTTCGCGCCTTCGAGTTTACGAACCGTGGCGACTTCGCCCAGGAGATTTTCGGCGAGCTGGTGAAGTGGGCCGACAAGGAGTGCCCCGAGCTGGCACTGGGTATTGGCTCCATCGTCGATGCTCCCACCGCAGCTATGTACATCCAGCTGGGTGCCTGCTTCGTGGTGGGCCCGCTGCTCAACCCCGACATCGCACCTGTGTGCAACCGTCGTCTCGTTCCCTACTGCCCTGGCTGTATGACCGTCTCTGAGATTGGCAAGGCCCAGGAGCTGGGTTGCGACCTGACGAAGGTGTTCCCCGGCGATGTGGTTGGCCCGAACATGGTGAAGGGTCTGAAGGCTCCCATGCCCTGGTCGAAGATTATGGTCACTGGCGGCGTGGCTCCCGAGGAGGAGAACCTCAAGGGCTGGTTCAAGGCTGGCGTGTTCTGCGTGGGTATGGGCTCGAAGCTTTTCCCCAGCGACAAGGTGAAGGCTGGCGACTGGCAGTATGTGACCGACAAGTGCAAGGAGGCACTTGGCTATGTGGCTAAGGCACGCGCTTAGGCTGCTTCTTGCAATCAGTATTTTCTCAGCTTGTTCACCGCACGATAGGCAGGCGGTGGACAAGCTGAATATTTCTTCCTATGCCTATCACTATCGCAGCCTTGACAGTACCGAATACTATGCCCAGCAGGCTTACCGCCTGTCGGAATCCTATGCCGATGGACGGGCTGAGGCACTGAACAACCTGGCTTTTGTGCGCATCATCCAGATGCAATACCAGGAGGCGTTGCGACTTCTTGACACCATTCCCGAGGTAACCGATAACCAGGTGGAGCTGCTCGTCAGCTATGTGCAGCAGATGCGCCTATGCCAGCGTATGTCGCGCAATCGCGCTTTCTATGACTATCGCGAGCAGGCTATGCGGGCATTGCAGCGCATTGACCTTGAGCGTGACCAGCTTTCCGACCATTTGCAGCAGCGTCTTCTCTATGCTGAGAGCGAAATGGCCATCGTCACCAGTACCTATTATTATTATGTGGGTCTCGACAGGCAGTCGGCCGAGGCTCTCAATGCCGTGCCCCGCTATGTTGAGGCCGACACGGCCCAATATCTTAACTGCCTTTACAACATCGGGGCAGGGGGCATCCTGACCGCAGGCTCCGCTCAGGACATTGCACAACAGGAGTTCGACCACCTGATGCGCTGCTTCCTTGTGGCCCGCCAGTATGGCTACTCCTTCTTTGCGGCTAACTCGATGGAGGCTCTGGCCGAGCATCTTGTGTCCCCCTCGATGCGTCGTCAGCTCATCGACGAGAACCTGCCTGCTATGAAGTACATCAACCCCGAGGGGATTGCCGAAGACCTGTTGCCCGTATGGCTGGCCAGCAATGCCCTTGACACCTTCCGCGAATATGGCGATACCTATCAGATAGCCGGTGCCTATCGCACCCTGGCCACTTGCTATCATGCCGAGGGCGACGACGAGTCGGCGCTCTTCAATCTGGAGCAAGCCCTCGAAGACAGTCTCATCTTTCAGGCTCCCGACCTGGTGGCCGGCATTCGTGAGCAGCTGAGTGTGGCATACGCCGCTATGAATGACAAGCCCATGAGCGACTACAACCGCAATGTCTACCTGGACTTGCAGGAGCAGTCGCGACAGGATCGCTCGCTCGAAGCCCGTGCCGGCCAGCTCGATTACTCCGTGGGCCAGCTGAACAAGCTTCTCGTTGCCGTAGCCCTCTCGGTGCTGCTGCTTGTTCTGCTGCTCATTGCGTTTAGCTACTGGCATTGGCGTCAGCAGAAAAACGAGAAGCCCCAGGACGCATCGGCCGAGGAGGAAGAACTGCTCGAACAGCTGGCCTTGCACCGTCTGCACATAGAACAGCACGAGCGAAAAGCTGCAGAGCAGCGTGCCAAGGTGGCGTTGGTTACCAGCATCACCCCCTTTATCGATCGCGTTCTGCACGAAGCCAAGGCGCTGGGCACTGACGACGGCAGCGAACAGCAAGAGCGGGTGCGGTATATAGCCGAACTGACCGACAAGATCATTGAGCAGAACGACGTGCTGACCCACTGGATTCAGTTGCGCAAGGGCCAGCTCAGCCTGCACATTGAGTCGTTTCCCCTGCAGCCTTTGTTTGATATGATTGCAAGGAGCACGATGAGCTTCAGTATGAAAGGAGTATCGCTGAACGTGCTGCCCACTGATGCCACGGTGAAGGCCGACCGCGTGCTTACCCTTTTCATGCTGAACACGCTGGCCGACAATGCCCGCAAGTTTACGGGGCAGGGGGGGCAGGTGACCGTAAGTGCCGAGCAGACCAGCGACTACGTTGAGATTTCGGTGGCCGACACGGGTGAGGGTATGGACGAGGAACAGCTGGCCGCCTTGATGAGTGTGGAGCGGATGGTTCTGCGCGACGGTACTGCCGACGAGTCGCCCAACACGCAGACATCCCATGGCTTCGGTCTGCTCAACTGCCGGGGCATCATCGACAAGTATCGCAAGATCAGCCAGATTTTCTCCGTGTGTCTATTGGATGCCCAGAGCCAGAAGGGTAGGGGCAGCCGCTTCTTCTTCCGATTGCCACGGGGCGTGGTCAGGCTTGTGTTGCCTCTGTTCCTGCTTCTGTCGCAGGCCATAGCTGCCCAGACGCCTACCGACCAGTTGCTCACCCGTGCCAAGGACTATGCCGATGCTGCCTATTTCTCTAACATTGATGGCGTCTACGAGCAGACCCTGCTCTATGCCGACTCCTGTCGTGCCGCGCTCAATGGCTACTACCGTGCCATCGTTGGCGAGCAGGCTGCCGATACGCTTTTGGCCTTCGACGATACGTCGCGTACAGCTCCTGAGATAGCTTGGCTCCGCGACAGCATTCATCTGAACTATGACATCATCCTCGACATTCGCAATGAGAGCTCTATTGCCGCTCTGGCCCTGCATCAGTGGGATGTCTACAATTACAACAACCGCATCTACACCCAGCTGTTCAAGGAGCTTTCGGCTGACAACACCCTTGATGACTATTGTCGCAAGATGCAGAAGTCGCAGGCCAACAAGTCGATTGCCATTGCCCTGCTTGCCATTGTGCTTATGGCCATTCTCCTGGCCGTGGCCCTGCAGATGATGCGCTCGCTTGGCCGGCAGGCCATGCGTCAGCGTGAACGGCAGAACCATATCGAGATGATGCACGACGAGTTGCGGCGGGCGATGATGGAGGAGGACAAACTCTACGTGAGCAATGCCGTGCTCGACAACTGCCTCTCCTCCTTGAAGCATGAGACTATGTACTTCCCCAGTCGCATACGCCAGCTGCTGTTGCGAGGCGAGTTGGAAGCCCTGCCCCAGGTGGCGGGCTACTACCGCGAACTCTATGGCGTGCTGAGCGGACAGCTGTTGCGCCAGACCGACGAGCACCGCCTGCACCTCGTGCCGCTCGACCACGAGCTGTTGGGCGACAAGACCCTTATCGGCATGCTCTTTGACACCCTGCGCCGCCAGTCGGGGCAGTCGTCGCTTGCTGCCGAGTATCATTCCTTCGACCAGCATTTCGTCGAAGTTCATATCCCTATGCCCCAGCTCAGGCTCACCGCTGCTGAGGCAGCCACACTCTTCGAACCCAGTGCCGATCACCTGCCCTATATGATTTGCCGACAGATTGTGCGCGACCATGGCGAAGCCATCAACCGTACCGACTTTGGCATCAGGGCCGAGGTGAAAGACCAACATACAGTAATCATCGTGAAACTACCGCGACAAATATGCAAAACTTCAAAGTAATCATCGTAGAAGACGTGCCCCTGGAACTGAAGGGCACGCTGAGAATCATCGAGTCAGACATTCCCGAGGCCGAGGTCATTGGCACCGCCAGCAATGAGCCCGACTACTGGAAGCTCATCAAGCACCAGCAGCCCGACTTGGTGCTGCTCGACCTGGGGTTGGGCGGCTTCACCACCATTGGCGTTGAAATCTGCCGGCACACCAAGGAGCTCTATCCGCAAGTGCGGGTGCTCATCTTCACGGGCGAGATTTACAACGAGAAACTCTGGGTCGACACGCTCGATGCCGGGGCCGATGGCATCATCTTGAAGACGGGCGAACTGCTCACCCGCCACGACGTTATCTCTGTGATGGACGGCAAGCAGCTGGTCTTCAACGAGCCCATACTGCGCAAGATCGTAGAGCACTTCAAGCATGGGGTCAGTTCGCAGATTGCCAAGCAAGAGGCTTTGGTCAACTACGAGATCGACGAGTACGACGAGCGCTTCCTGCGACATCTGGCCCTGGGCTACACCAAGGAGCAGATTACGCAGCTGCGCGGAATGCCTTTCGGCGTGAAGAGCCTGGAGAAGCGGCAGAACGAGTTGGTGCAGAAGCTTTTTCCCGATGGCAACAGGGGCGTCGGCATCAATGCCACGCGGCTGGTGGTCAGGGCTCTTGAACTGCGGGTCATCGACATAGACAACCTGGAGCCCGATGAAGAGTAGTAGACTCGTCGTGGCCCGTGTGGCCTTCGTGCTCGTCGTGGCCGAAGTGCTGCTCATCCTCCTGTCGTGGCTGCTCTCGGCCATGAACGTCGAGGGGGTGCGCCCCCTGCTCTCGTCAGAGGGGGCGCGGTGGTTCCTCTCCCGCTTCGCCAGCTTTGTGGGGGCACCATGGCTCGCCTGGCTGTTGGTAGGGGCTATGGCATGGGGGTGCCTGCGCGGCAGCAGTCTTTTGGCCACCATTGGCCGTAAGGATCATCGGGGAGCAACCATCTTTGCCGCTGTGCTCCTTGCGCTTTTCTCAGGTTTCCTGCTGTGGTTGGTTGCTGCCCCTCATGCCACGCTGCTCTCGGCCACAGGCAGTCTGTGGCCTTCTCCCTTCAGCAGTGCCCTGGTGCCCCTGCTGGCTTTGGGTGTCATCATCGTGTGCGGGGGCTACGGCGTGGCCTGCCGGGCCTTCACCTCGCTCACCGATTTGTGCCATTCGTTCGTGCAGGGCATTGCCGCAGCAGCTCCCATATTCTTTCTCTACGTCTTGTTCATTCAGTTCCTCGAGTCGCTTCGCTATGCCTTTTTCTGACCCTTCAGCATAAAAAATGTAGGGAAGTGTGGTAGCATTTCGAAAAAAATGCCTACATTTGTAGTCGCTAAACAGAAGATTGTTATGATGGAAGGACTTGAATTTACCATACAAGAGCGCGAACAGGTGCTCGCTATCTATGCTGATTTAAAGGAAAAAGTTGCGGCCTCGCTCGAAGAGGGCGATGACCTGAAGGTGCGTCGCCACCTGATGCATGCCCTGGAGCAGCACCAGGTGAGCCGCGATGTGTTTGGACTGAACCCCATCCTGACGGGACTGCAGACGGCCCAGCTGGTGGTCGACGAGATAGGGCTGCGCCGCGATGCGGTGCTGGCCGTGATGCTGCGACCCAGCGTGGAAGCCGGCCACATCACCCTCGACGAGGTGGGCAGCGACTATGGCCTTGCCGTGGCTCGCATACTGCATGGCCTGCAGCGCATACAGGACCTGTACAAGAAGAACCCG
The DNA here is from genome assembly GCA_017478085.1 of Prevotella sp. Taxonomy (GTDB): domain Bacteria; phylum Bacteroidota; class Bacteroidia; order Bacteroidales; family Bacteroidaceae; genus Prevotella. The sequence continues at coordinate 5,622 of JAFVEE010000135.1, forward strand.
GTCATCGAGAGCGAGAACTTCCGCAACCTGCTGCTCTCGTTTGCCGAGGACATGCGCGTCATCCTGATTATGATAGCCGACCGCGTGAACCTGATGCGACAGATACGCGACACCACCAACGAGACGGCCAAGCGCGAGGTGAGCGAGGAGGCAGCCTACCTCTATGCCCCGCTGGCCCATAAGCTGGGCCTCTACAAGCTGAAGAGCGAGCTGGAGGACCTGAGCCTGAAGTATATGGAGCACGATGCCTACTACCACATCAAGGAGAAGCTGAACGCCACGAAACAGGCCCGCGATGCCTATATTGAGCGGTTCATCGGCCCGGTCGAGGAGAAGCTGAAGGCAGCAGGGCTGACGTTCCACATGAAGGGCCGCACCAAGTCTATTCACAGCATCTGGCAGAAGATGAAGAAGCAGCGGTGCGAGTTCGAGGGCGTCTACGACCTCTTCGCCATCCGCATCATCATCGACTGTCCTGTGGAGAAGGAGAAGCAGAGCTGCTGGCAGACGTTTGCCATCATCACCGATATGTACACGTCGAACCCCAAGCGCATGCGCGACTGGCTCTCGGTGCCCAAGTCGAACGGCTACGAGAGCCTGCACATCACCGTGCTGGGCCCCGAGCAGAAGTGGGTCGAGGTGCAGATACGCACCGAGCGCATGGACGAGATAGCCGAGCGGGGCGTGGCTGCCCACTGGCGCTATAAGGGTGTGAAGGCCGAGGGCGGCATGGACGAGTGGCTCACCGGCATACGCCAGATGCTGGAGAACGCCAGCGGCCTGGAGGCTATGGACCAGTTCAAGATGGACCTCTACGACGACGAGGTCTACGTGTTCACCCCCCGTGGCGACCTGCTCAAGTTTCCCAAAGGGGCCACGGTGCTCGATATGGCCTACCACATCCACTCGAAGGTGGGCAGCCAGTGTACGGGCGCGCGCATAAATAATAAGGTGGTCACCTTCAGGCAGGAACTGCGCTCGGGCGACCAGGTCGAGATTCTCACGGCCTCGAACCAGAAGCCCAAGCAGGAGTGGCTGAACATTGTGAAGACAGGCCGTGCCAAGGCCAAGATACGCCTGGCGCTGAAAGAGACCCAGCAGAAGGAAGCCCTGCTGGTGAAGGAGATGCTGGAGCGCAAGTTCCGCAACCGCAAGATAGAGCAGGACGAGAGCACCATGATGCGCGTCATCAAGAAGCTGGGCTATAAGGAGGCCAGTGACTTCTATCGCGACATCTCGGAGAACGTGCTCGACACCAACACCGTGATCGAGAAGTACTTGGAGCTGCAGCAGGGCGAGAAAGTGGTCACGGGCGATAACATGGGCCGCTCGGCCGAGGAGTTCGTGCTTGACAACTCTCAACTCTCAACGCTTAACTCTCAGCTCTCCGACGATGTGCTCATCATCGACAAGAACCTGAAGGGGGTCGACTACCAGCTGGCTCACTGCTGCAATCCCATCTATGGCGACGACGTGTTCGGCTTCGTCACCGTGAGCGGCGGCATCAAGATTCACCGGTGCGACTGCCCCAATGCGCCCGAGATGCGCCGCCGCTTTGGCTACCGCATCGTCAAGGCCAAGTGGAGCGGCAAGGGCTCGTCGCAATATGCCATCACGCTGCGCGTCATAGGCAACGACGACCTGGGCATCGTGAACAACCTGACCAGCATCATCTCGAAAGAGGA
>JAFVEE010000136.1 GCA_017478085.1 Prevotella sp.
CCGTGGTTCACCTGCTCAATCTGCTGGCGGTTCATGTTGCTGAACGCCATAGGCGTGGTCTTCGAGGCGCGGGTCGACTGCACCTGCACGCCCTGCAGCTCTACCGTCTTCAGCGAATCGACGGGCTCGGCTGCGTTCAAACTGGCTGCGCTGCCCAGCAGCGTCAGCATAGCAAAAGAAGTCTTTTTCATCCCTTTTTACTTTTTGTTTTATTACGTTTTACTTAAAAAAGGGGGAACATAAAATGATAGGTTGGCTCTGTTTTTTCATCCCTTCGTCGGCATGGTCCGCATCAGGTTCAGAGGGTATCATCTCAGCCCACCCACGGCGGGCACCCCTTGAAATCGGGTGCAAAGGTACGAATAAGTGTTTAAAATACCAAATTTATTGCCATCTTTTCAGCCTTTTTCGTAACTTTGTCGGCGCAATGCACATATTCGTTGTCTTTATTCTTCTACTGATAGCCCCAGCCATGGCCATGGCGCAGACCGGGGGCGACGTGCAGCGTGAGGACACGCTGCACGAGGTGACCGTGACCTCGCGGTCGGCCCAGAAGCGCATCGACGAGGTGCAGATAGGAGTCGAGAAGGTCGAGATAGCCACGCTGGCCAAGGTGCCCGCCCTGTTTGGCGAGCGCGACATCATCAAGAGCATACAGCTGCTGCCCGGCGTGAAGAGCGAGGGCGAGGGCTCGGGCGGCTACCAGGTGCGTGGCGGCACGTCGGCACAGAACCTCATTCTGCTCGACGGGGCCACCGTCTACAACGCCGGCCACCTAATGGGCCTCTTCTCCACCTTCAACGACGACGCGCTGATGGGCGCCTCGCTCTACAAGGGACTGGTGCCCGCCCCGCTGGGAGGCGGCACGGCATCGGTGTTCGACATCAGCACCCGTTCGGGCGACACGCAGCGCTACCACCTGAGCGGCACCGTGGGCCTGCTGTCGGCCAAGGTGATGGCCGAAGGGCCCATCCAGCAGTCGCAGTCGTCCTTCCTCTTTGCCGGTCGCCGCTCGTATATGGACCTTTTCCTGAAGGCTACCGACGACTACAAGGACAACACGCTGAACTTCTACGACCTGAACCTGCGGCTGAACTTCCGGCTGGGCCGCCGCGACAACCTGGTGCTCTCGGCCTTCCACGGACGCGACAATATGGGCGTGGAGGACCTGATGGATATGAAGTGGGGCAACACCGCTCTGACGGCCAACTGGCTGCACACCTTCGGCGAGCGGCTCTATGCCAACACGCAGCTCATCTACAGCGACTTCACCGACGACGTGGGCATCGATATGCTCAACATCTACTACACCATGCGGGGCTACACGCGTCACCTCACCCTGCACCACCACCAGACGTGGGCACCCACGCCGCGCCATCGGGCCAACTACGGGCTGGAGACCACCTACCTGCAGTTGCAGTCGGCCGAGTGGGACGTGAACCTGCTGCACCAGCGCGAGAAGCGCAACGCCTGGACCAGCGGCCTGTGGCTGAGCGACGACTGGCGGCTGGCCCCGCAGGTAGAGCTGTCGGCGGGTCTGCGCCTGCATCTGTTCTCGGTGCTGGGCGGCTCACCTTATTATATATTAGACGCGCAGGGCAACATCCTGCAGACGCTGCACCCCGCCAGCGGCAGCATCGTGAAGACCTATGCCGACGTGGAGCCGCGGCTGAGCCTGAAGTGGAGCATCAACGACTGCCACAGCCTGAAGCTGGGCTACAGCCGCACCTCGCAGGACATTCACGCCATCAGGGCGGGCACGATGTCGATGCCTTTCGACCGCTACACGATGACGAGCAACATCGTCAGCCCAGAGCAGGCCGACCAGGTGGCCATAGGCTGGGTGGGCGCCACGCCCGGCAAGGACTACGACTTCCAGACCGAGGCCTACTACAAGGCCATACGCAACGTCTACGACTATCGCGACGGCAAGTCGTTCCACTCCGAGATCGAGATCGAGCGGCTGCTGCTGGGCGGCAAGGGCCGGGCCTACGGTCTGGAGCTGTGTGCCCACAAGAACACGGGGCCGCTAACGGGCTGGCTGAGCTACACCCTGTCGTGGTCGGAGAACCAGATCGAGGGCATTAACAACGGCGAGTGGTACACCGCCTCGAACGACCGCCGCCACGACCTGGCCGTGGTGGGTATGTACCAGCTGAGCCCCCGCTGGGAGCTGGCCGCTACCTGGCGCTACAACACGGGGCAGGCCCTGACGGCGCCCAGCGCGAAGTACGAGGTGGGCGGCACCACCTATTACTACTATGCCGAGCGCAATGGCTACCGGGCTCCCGCCTACCACCGCCTGGACGTCAGCGCCACCTACACCCGCCACACCCGCCGCACCGAGCAGCAATGGGCCTTCGGCATCTACAACGCCTACTGCCGTTACAACCCCTACGTCATCCGCTTCGAGAACGACGACGACAGCCCCTCCGGCACCCGGGCTATGCAGACGTCGCTCTTCGGTCTCATACCCTCCGTGTCGTTCACCGTGAAATACTGAGAGATTATCTATGAGCAAGAAACTTCTATACGCCCTTTTCTTCCCGCTGCTGCTCACTGCCTGCAAGAAGGAGATTGACTTCGACTACCACGAGGCAGAGCCGATCGTGGTGGTAGAGGGGCGCGTGACCAACGAGGGTACCGAGGTGCTGCTGACCCGCACCCGCCAGGTGGAAGACTCGGTGCGCGGCCAGGGGCTCAGCGGGGCCGCCGTGGTGGTGACCGATGCCGCCGGCACGCACCACCCGCTCAGCTTTGACCCCGCCACTGCCACCTACCGCTCGCCCCTCGTGGGCACCCCCGGCCAGACCTACACGCTGAGCATTGACTTCGAGGGCCGTCACTACGAGGGCACGTCGACGATGCCCCAGGCCGCGCCCATTGTCTCGGCCCAGTTCCTGTGGCAGCCCGTGCTGCAAGAGCGCCTGCTGGTCTACGAGGTGTGGGCCCACGACCCCGAGCCCGACGAGCGCGGCTACTATTACTACCGCCTGGATCGTCGCTCGCCGCACCCCCACTTCCGCGGCAAGCCCCAGCGCGATGCCTATCGCTGGAACGCCTTCGACGACCGGGGCAACCCGCCCGGACTGGTCTACCGCGACGTGATGTGCATGAGCGAGAAGATGGCTGAGGAAGACGAGGAGGACAACTGGAAGCGCATCCTCTACGAGGGCGACACCATCACCTTCCAGCTCTGGACCGTCGACCGCCCCACCTGCCAGTACTTCCAGTCGCTCGCCGCAGGCCAGTCGGGTGGTGCTAACCCCGTCAGCAATATGCAGGGCGGCTGCCTGGGCTACTTCACCGCCGCCAGCATCACCCGCGCTGATACCCTCATCTTCAGCTACGACCTCGTGTCGGATGCCCCCAGTTCAACGATTCCTAAAGCAACCCGGAACAACCAATGAAGAACCTCGCACTGCTCTCACTCACCGCCCTGGCCGCCCCGTCGGCCCAGGCCCAGCAGGCCACCCCTGAGCGGCCTAACATCGTGTTTATCCTGGCCGACGATATGGGCTACGGCGACCTGTCGTGCTTCGGCTCGAAGTACGTGAAGACCCCCAACATAGACCGCCTGTCCAGCGAAGGCACCACCTTCACCCAGTGCTACGCCGGCAGCGGCATCAGTAGTCCTTCGCGCTGCTCGCTGATGACTGGCCTGAACACGGGCCACAGCCGCATACGCGACAACCAGTGCCCCGTAGGCGGGCGGGTAGGCATCAAGATCAACCCCAAGGGCGACACCACCTACATACACCGCACCAACCTGATGCCCGAAGACACCACCCTGGCCACCGTGCTCTCGGCGGCGGGCTACCGCACCTGTCTGGTCAACAAGTGGCACCTGGACGGCTACGACCCCGAGGCCGCGCCCAACCACCGGGGCTTCCACGAGTTCCACGGCTGGACCATCTCAACCGTCCACTCGAATGCACCCTACTATTACCCCTACTACCGCTTCGACGGCGACGAGCTCATCAACATTCGCGAGAACCGCCGCGACCGCCACGTGCGCCACAATACCGACATCTCTGCCGACGATGCCATCGACTTCATTCGCCGCCAGAAGGAGTCAGGCCAGCCCTTCTTCCTCTACCTGGCTTTCGATGCTCCCCACGAGCCCTTCATCATCGACGAGAAGACGTGGCGCTGGCACGACATCGGCGAGCCCTTCGCCACCCCTGAGGAGAAGCAGAACGCCCAGCGCTATGCCGCCCTCATCGAGCACATGGATGCCGCCGTGGGCCGTGTCGTGGACTATCTGGAGCAGCAGGGCCTGCGCGAAAATACCCTCGTCATCTTTGCCAGCGACAACGGCGCCGCCATACAGGCCCCGCTGCCCCAGCTGAACTGCAACGCGGGCTTCCGCGGTCGCAAGGCCCAGCTCTACGAAGGCGGCATTCGCGTGCCCCTCATCGTCAACCAACCCGGCCGGGTGCCCGTGCAGCGGCTGCAGAACCTGGTCTACTTCCCCGACTTCATGCCCACGCTGGCCCGTCTGGCCCAGGGCGAGCAGCACCTGCCGCAGCATACCGACGGCATCGACATCTCGCCCCTGTTCTTCGGGCAGCCCGTCGACACCGACCACCGCCTGCTCTACTGGGAGTTCCCCGGCAAGCAGCGGGCCGCCCGCTTAGGCAACTGGAAGGCCGTGACCATCAAGAAAGGGGCCCCGCTCGAGCTCTACAACCTGAAGGACGACCCCGCCGAGCAGCACAACCTGGCCGACCAGTACCCCGAGATGGTGCAGCTCTTCGACGAGGCCATGCGCCGTATGCATACCCCCTCAGAGTGCTGGCCGCTGCCCGGGGAATAGGCAGCTTTGACAATTCCAAATGAACGCAAACCAAATTTATTAACAGCAATTATGATACAATCAATGACGGGCTACGGCAAGGCTGTCGTGGTCTACAAAGACAAGAAAATCAATGCGGAGGTGAAGTCGCTCAACTCGAAGCAGCTGGACCTGCAGACGCGCATAGCCCCGCTCTACCGTGAGAAGGAAATGGAGATCAGGCAGATGATTGCCACCGCACTGGAGCGCGGAAAGGTGGACTTCAGCCTCTGGATCGAGAAGGATGCCAGCGTCGATGCCACGCCCGTGAACGGTGCCCTGATGGAGAACTACTACCAGCAGCTGCTGGCCATCTGCGAGCGCACGGGCATTCCCCAGCCCAGCGACTGGATGCTCACGCTGACCCGCATGCCCGACGTGCTGACGAAGACCGATGTCGAGGTGCTCAGCGACGAGGAGTGGGCCGCCGCCCGCCAGGCCGTAGAGCAGGCCATCAGTGCGCTCGTGGGCTTCCGCAAGCAGGAGGGGGCTGCCCTCGAGAAGAAGTTCGGCGAGAAGATCGACAACATTGAGCGGCTGCTGGCCGAGATCGAGCCTTACGAGAAGAGTCGCGTGGAGAAGATTCGTCAGCGCATCACCCAGGGCTTGCAGCAGATTCCGGGTTTCGACTACGACAAGAACCGTCTGGAGCAGGAGCTCATCTACTACATCGAGACGCTCGACATCAGTGAGGAGAAGCAGCGCCTGTCCAACCATCTGAAGTACTTCCGCGAGACCATGGCCGACGGTCACGGCCAGGGCAAGAAGCTGGGCTTCATTGCCCAGGAGATGGGTCGCGAGATCAACACCACCGGCTCGAAGAGCAACCAGGCCGAGATGCAGAACATCGTGGTCCAGATGAAGGACGAGCTGGAGCAAATCAAGGAGCAGGTTCTGAACGC
>JAFVEE010000137.1 GCA_017478085.1 Prevotella sp.
ACTTCTTCTTCTTCGTGACGATGGAAGGAGCAGTGAGAAAACGGATTTATGAGTGTTCTGCCATGGTTAAAGCCTCCTCGTCTTTAGTCTGATACTTCTTGCGACGCTTCTCGGCATACTCGGCAGCATACTTGTCGAGCTTCACGGTCTGGAAGCGAATCACTTTCTCGTCGCGGCGGAAAGCGGTCTCCAGCGTCTTGATAACTTCCGGCTCAGCCTTAAACTCCATGAGGAAGTAGAACCCAGAGGTCTTCTTCTCAATCTGGTAAGCCAGCTTCTTCAGTCCCCAGGCCTCTTCGTTCACAATCTCAGCGCCCTTGTCGGTGAGCACCTTCTTGAACTTTGCGACCGTTTCCTTTGTCTGTTCGTCAGACAAAACGGGAGTCAAAATGAAAACGGTTTCGTACTGATTCATACTACTTTAAATGATTAATAAATGTTATTTTTGCAAATTGCGGGTGCAAAGGTACAAAATAATTCATAAATAGCTCCTTACTATTCACAATTATTTTTTACCTTTGCCCCGAATTTAACAAGTTTTTATGAAACGTATTGGTATTGGCCTCCTTATCATAGGCATTGCGGCGCTTTTTTCACTCGCAATGTTCCACTTCACTTTCCTAAATGCCCCCTTACTATTAGCACTGCTCGCCATTGTTCTGGGAGCAGTGCTAATGGTGTGGGGCACCAAGCGCGAAAGTCCTTATTGACCACGCAGGTGCTTGTCCATATTCTCGGCGGCACGGCGACCGTCGCCCATAGCCAGGATGACCGTGGCACCGCCACGCACGATGTCGCCACCGGCAAAGATCTCGGCACGGCTCGACTGCATCTGCTCGCTCACCACGATGGTGTTCTTGCGGCCCAGCTCCAGGCCCTGAATTGACTTAGGCACCAGCGGGTTGGGGCTGACGCCCACGGCCACCACCACCTGGTCGACATCGAGCGTCACCGTCTTGCCTTCCACAGGCACTGGCGAACGGCGGCCGCTGGCATCGGGCTCGCCCAGCTCCATCACCTGCAGCACGGCCTGTTTCACGGCACCCTGCTCGTCGGCAATATACTCAATGGGATTGTGCAGCGTGAGGAAGTTGATGCCCTCTTCCTTGGCGTGCTTCACCTCTTCCAGTCGGGCAGGCATCTCCACTTCGCTACGACGGTACACGAGGGTCACGTCGGCCCCCAGACGCTTTGCGGTGCGGCAGGAGTCCATAGCCGTGTTGCCACCGCCCACCACGAGCACGCTCTTGGCGGGATTCAGCGGGGTATCGGTCGTGGGATTGGCGGCATCCATCAGGTTCACACGAGTCAGGTACTCGTTGCTCGACATAATGTTGATGCTGTTCTCGCCGGGAATGCCCATAAAGTTGGGCAGACCGGCACCACTGCCCACGAAGATGCCCTTGAAGCCCTGCTCCTCCAACTGCTCCACCGAGATGGTCTTGCCCACGATGACGTCGGTCTGGAAGTGCACGCCCATCTTGGCCAGGTTCTCGATCTCCACCTCCACGATCTTGTTGGGCAGACGGAACTCGGGAATACCGTACTTCAGCACGCCGCCAATCTCGTGCAGGGCCTCGAACACGTAGACGTCGTAGCCCTTCTTCACCATATCGCCGGCAAAGCTTAGTCCGGCGGGGCCACTGCCCACCACGGCTATCTTGATGCCGTTCGATGGAGCTATCTCGGGCAGCGAAATGTTGCCGCTCTCACGCTCGTAGTCGGCGGCGAAGCGCTCCAGGTAGCCAATGGCCACGGCTTGGCCATTCTCGCCGTGCGAGCGACCTTCGGTCGAGCGCATCTTCAGGTGTATGCACTTGCTCTCGCACTGCTTCTCCTGCGGACAGACGCGGCCGCAGACGGCGGGCAGTGCCGATGTGTTCTTGAGCACCTTGGCAGCAGCCAGGAACTGGCCGCGCTCAATGTTCTTGATGAACGACGGGATGTTGATGTTCACCGGACAGCCCTCCACGCAGGTAGGCTTGGCGCAGTCCAGACAACGCTTGGCCTCGGTCATAGCCATCTCCTTAGTCAGGCCGATGTTCACCTCCTCGGTACGGGTGGTGGCACGGTAGACGGGATCGAGCTCGGGCATCACCACGCGCTCTATCTGGGTGCGCTCCTTTGGTTTCATAGATTTCTGTAACTCCTTGCGCCACTCGGCGTTACGGTCGATCAGAACCTCGATTGTGTCGTTCGTGGGGTCGTCGTCCATCACGATGTCGGTGGTACCCGAGGGAGATGCCTCGGGAACTGCGGCAGCGGCTAAATGCTCCTCGAAGTGGGCCATTTCCTCCTGCTCCTCGCGCTTGAAGGTGCCCATACGCTTGAACATCTCGTCCCAGTCTACGAGCGAGCCGTCGAACTCAGGACCGTCTATGCACACGAACTTGGTCTTGCCGCCAATGGTCAGTCGGCAGGCACCGCACATGCCCGTGCCGTCGACCATAATGGTGTTGAGCGACACCTCGCAGGGAATGTTGTGCTTCTGTGCGGTAAGGTTCGAGAACTTCATCATAATGGGAGGGCCGATGGCAAACACCTTGTCGACATGCTCCTGCTCGATGAACTTCTCGATGCCCACGGTCACCACGCCCTTCTCGCCGTAGCTGCCGTCGTCGGTCATGATGATGACCTCGTCGCTGCTCTCGCGTACCTTATTTTCTAATATAATGAGATCCTTCGAGCGCCCGGCCATCACGCTGAGCACGCGGTTGCCCGCCTTCTTCAGTGCCTGAATGATGGGCAGCATCGGGGCCACGCCCAGACCGCCACCGGCGCACACCACGGTGCCGTAGTTCTCGATGTGGGTAGGATTGCCCAGCGGGCCCACCACGTCGGTCACGTAGTCGCCCTCTTGCAGCCGGCACAGCTTCATCGACGACAGGCCCACCTGCTGCACCACCAGCGTAATGGTGCCCTTCTCAGTGTCGGCACCGGCTATGGTGAGCGGCATGCGCTCGCCCTTCTGCCCTACACGCACAATCACGAAGTTGCCTGCCTTGCGGCTCTTGGCAATGAGCGGAGCCTCAATTTCAAAGAGAAAGACCTTCTCTGAAAACTGCTCCTTTCTTACAATTTTATTCATATTCGTTTTGCTTAGTTACACTTTGCGCTGCAAAGGTACGAAATAGTTTGCAAACTGAATAATTTTTTCGCCAAAAATTTACCTTTCACACAACGGAGGCTCCGTTATGCCGCAACGGAGCCTCGATTGGAAGCCAACGGAGGCTCCGTTATAAAACAATCGAGGCCCCGTTTCGGCATAACGGAGCCTCGATTGAAAAACGACGCGCTGCTGCCGCCGCCAGGTCAGAAGCTATAGGTGAAGCCCAGCGACGAGTATTCCTTGAACTGCCAGAAGCTCATGCGCTCGCCGTCGTCGTCATACTTGTAGTTCGAATCGTCGAAGCGGGGGAACAGGAACAGGTTGGCCGAGATGTACTTCGACACCTTCAGGGCAAAGGTGTTCTCCCACTCCAGCTCGGCGCGGTGATAGCTGGTAAAGCCATAGAAGCGTGTCTTCCACGTCACCACGTCGTTCATCTTCCACTCGAGCGAGGCCGTCACCTGCGAACCGAAGTCGGTCAGCGAGTGGTTGTGCCTGTCGGTCTTCACGCCGAAGCTCTTGGCCAGGTTGGAACGGTCCACGTAGCGATAGTTCACGGCGAAGGGCGAAAGGTTGATGGTGCCCGTGAGCCGTTTGTTAAGCCACTCTACCTTGTAGTCCATACCGAGGCCCACGTTCAGGTTGAAGGGCGACATAAAGTCGGAGAAGGTAAACTCGTTGTTGGCCTTCAGGCCCCTTGCAAACTGCGTGTAGGCCAGCACCTGCAACGTGTAGTACCACCGCTTGGCGGCTTGCAGGCCCACCTTGCTGGTCAGTCGCAGCAGGTCCTCGTTGGTCTTGAACTTATGCACCGTGTCAGAGGGCGAGGTCTGGAAGCCCAGTTTCATCTCCAGCTTGTTGTCCCATTTCCACTTCGACTTGTTGTCGTAGTTGGCCTCGAGCGTCACGGCCCCCACGGCGGCATAGTTGCTCTCGCCGCCCTTGTACCAGTTGTCGCTCACGTAGTTCTGCATGAACTGCAGGCTGCCGTCGGCCTTGCGCGTCCAGAAGTTGGGCTTCTCGACCACCACTTCCACAGGAGCGGCCTCAGGCTCTTCGGGCATGGGGGCATCCAGCTCCTCGGTGATGCTCACCTCCTGCACGATAGGCGCGTCGAGGTCGGTGCGCAGCTCGCCCGACTGTTGCATCTCGGTCTCGGTGGCCTGCACCAGGTCGGGGCGCGTCAGGTAGGCATGCATCAGCGCGTCGCTCACGGCCTGCTCCTCGCCACCGGCCACGGCATCGGCCAGGCTGAGCTGGCTGGCGGCCACATTATGATAGAACGTGAGGGGCATGAACAGGCGATAATAATTACCATTGACAGAATCGTTGGGCTGTGCGGCGCTGGCGCTGAGCGTCAGGCTTGCCGCGAAAAATAATGCTAATTTTCTCATAACTGCGTGCAAAGTTACAAAAAATTCATAATTCATCGTTCTAAATTCGCAAATATTTTTTAACTTTGCACCTTTGATTCAGAAACTTAATATCAATTGCAATAAAAAAAATGAACAGAGACACTTTAATCGGGTTCGTATTGATAGGACTGGTGCTCATTGGCTACTCCTGGTGGAGTCAGCCCTCGCAGGAGCAGATCGAGGCCTATCAGCGACAACAAGACAGCATCGCGATGGCTCAGAAAGACGCCGAGACCAAGGCACTCATGGCCGAGCAGGAACGCAAGGCCCAGGCCGAGGCTGCCCTGCAGGGCGACTCTACCGCCCTCTTCTTCCAGGCGCTGAACGGCCAGGCCGAGGAAATCGTGCTGAAGAACGACAAGCTGCAGCTCACCTTCTCGACCAAGGGCGGCACGCTCTCGAAGGCCGTCATCCTGGGCTTCGAAGACAAGGATTCGGCTGAGAACGTCACCCTCTTCGACGGCGAAGACCAGCAGATGAACTTCCTGCTTGCGGGCAAGAACGACAACATCATCACGCAAAACCTCTACTTCACCCCCAGCGACGCCACCGACCGCACCCTCACCATGACCGCACCGGCACAGGGCGGCGGCAGCATCGTGCTGAAGTACGAGCTGGGCGACGACTACATGCTGCACTTCTCGCTCACGGCCAACGGCCTGTCGGGCCAGTTCGCCCCCAACTATCAGCAGATGGACATAGACTGGCGCTCGCGTGCCCGCCAGCAGGAGCGCGGCTTCATGTTCGAGAACCGCTACTCCACCCTGACCTACAAGGAGAAGGACGGCGGCACCGACTACCTGAACGAGACGTCGGAGAAGAGCGAGACCCTCGACGAAGAGCGGCTCGACTGGGTGGCCTTCAAGAACCAGTTCTTCTCGGCCGTGCTCATCTCGAAGGACGATTTCGCCCAGGGAGCCCGCCTGCACAGCACCCCGCAGGAGAAGGGCAGCGGCTACCTGAAGGACTACGAGGCCCAGCTCAGCACCGCCTTCGACCCCACGGGCGTGAAGGCTTCTGAGTTCGAGATGTACATCGGCCCCAACGACTTCCGGCTCATCAAGGAAGTCGAGGAGCAGAGCCGCTTCGGCAAGGATCTCGACCTGGAGCAGCTGGTGTACCTGGGCTGGCCGCTGTTCCGCTGGATCAACCGCTGGTTCACCATCTACGTGTTCGACTGGCTCACCTCGTGGGGCTTCTCCATGGGCATTGTGCTCATCCTTATTACCTTATTATTAAAGGCCATCACCTTCCCCATGGTGAAGAAGAGCTACATGTCTTCTGCCAAGATGCGCGTGCTGAAGCCGAAGCTCGAGGAGGCCACCAAGCAGTACGACAAGCCCGAAGACCAGATGCAGAAGCAGCAGGCCATGATGCAGCTCTACGCCCAGTACGGCGTAAGTCCCCTGAGCGGCTGCCTGCCCATGCTCATCCAGATGCCCATCTGGATTGCCATGTTCAACTTCGTGCCCAACGCCATACAGCTGCGCCGCGAGTCGTTCCTCTGGATCGACGACCTCTCGACCTACGACCCCATCGTGGAGTGGAGCACCAACATCTGGCTCATTGGCGACCACCTGTCGCTCACGTGCATCCTGTTCTGCGTCTCTAACATTCTGTACAGCTACATGACGATGCGCCAGCAGAAGGACCAGATGGTAGGCCAGCAGGCCGAGCAGATGAAAATGATGCAGTGGATGATGTACCTGATGCCCGTTATGTTCTTCTTCATGTTCAACGACTATTCGGCCGGTCTGAACTTCTACTACTTCATCTCGCTGTTCTTCTCGGCTGCCATCATGTGGACGCTGCGCAAGACCACCAACGACGAGAAGCTGCTGGCCATACTCGAGGCCCGCTACAAGGAGAACAAGAACAACCCCAAGAAGCAAAGCGGACTGGCCGCCCGCCTCGAAGCCATGCAGAAGCAGGCCGAGGAGCTGCAGCGCCAGCGTCAGAACGGATATAAGAAATAAAAAAAAATTATGAAGATAGGATTCGACAACGACAAATATCTGAAGATACAATCAGAGCACATACGCGAGCGCATAGCCCAGTTCGACGGCAAGCTCTACCTGGAGCTGGGCGGCAAGCTGTTCGACGACCACCACGCCTCGCGCGTGCTTCCCGGCTTCAAGCCCGACTCCAAGCTGCGCATGTTTGCCCAGCTGCGCGACCAGCTGGAAATCGTGATCGTGGTGAGCGCCGAGGACATCGAGAAGAACAAGGTGCGCGCCGACCTGGGCATCACCTACGACGAAGACGTGCTGCGACTGCGCGAGGAGTTCATGAGCCGCGACTTCATGGTGGGCTCGGTGGTCATCACCCACTACAACGGCCAGCGCGCCGCCGACCAGTTCCGCCACCGTCTGGAGCGCATGGGCATACGCAGCTACGTTCACTACCTCATCGACGGCTACCCCCACAGCGTTGAGCTCATTGCCAGCGACGAGGGCTTCGGCAAGAACGACTACGTAGAGACCTCGCGCGAGCTGGTCATCGTCACCGCCCCGGGCCCCGGCAGCGGCAAGATGGCCGTTTGCCTGAGCCAGCTGTACAACGAGAACAAGCGCGGCGTCCATGCCGGCTATGCCAAGTTCGAGACCTTCCCCGTGTGGAACCTGCCGCTGAAGCATCCCGTGAACATAGCCTACGAGGCCGCCACGGCCGACCTGAACGACGTGAACATGATAGACCCCTTCCACCTGGAGGCCTACGACAAGATTGCCGTGAACTACAACCGCGACATCGAGATATTCCCCGTGCTCAACGCCCTGTTCGAGGGCATCTACGGCGGCAGCCCCTACAAGAGCCCCACCGACATGGGTGTCAACATGGTGGGCTTCTGCATCAGCGACGACGAGGTGTGCTGCAATGCCAGCCGCGAAGAGATCATACGCCGCTACTACGATGCCACCAACAAGCTGGCCGACGGCATAGACAGCGAGGCCGAGGTGCACAAGATTCAGCTGCTCTTCAACCAGGCCCACATCACCACCGCCTACCGCCGGGTGACCGTGGCCGCCGCCGCCAAGAAGGAGCTGAGCGGCCACACCGCCGCCGCCATGGAGCTGGCCGACGGCACCATCATCACCGCCAAGTCGAGCCCGCTGCTGGGCTGCTCGGCCGCCCTGCTGCTCAACGCCACGAAACATCTGGCCGGGATAGGCCACGACGTGAAGCTCATTCCGCAGAGCATGATAGAGCCCATCCAGAAGACCAAGATAGAATACCTGGGCGGCCGCAACCCCCGCCTGCACACCGACGAGGTGCTCGTGGCCCTGAGCGTGCTGTCGAAAGACGACGAGCAGTGCCGCAAGGCCCTGGAGCAGCTGCCGCTGCTGCGCGACTGCCAGGTGCACTCCACGGTCATGCTCTCTGAGGTAGACCGCAAGATCTTCAAGAAGCTGGGCTGCGGCCTGACCTGCGACCCCGTGAGGAAGAAATAGCCCGAATAACCTAATCAAATCTATTATTCACTTAACATCTTAAACATTATGAACGACAACAAAGTAATGAACATGGCAGCCGACAACATACGCATCCTGGCTGCATCGATGGTCGAGAAGGCAAAGAGTGGCCACCCCGGTGGTGCCATGGGCGGTGCCGACTTCATCAACACGCTCTATAGCGAGTTCCTGGTCTACGACCCCGAGAACCCCGCCTGGGAAGGCCGCGACCGCTTCTTCCTGGATCCCGGCCACATGGCTCCTATGCTCTACTCGCAGCTGTGCCTCATCGGCAAGTACACGCTCGACGACCTGAAGCAGCTGCGCCAGTGGGGCTCGGTGACCCCCGGCCACCCCGAGCGCGAGATTGAGCGCGGCATCGAGAACACCTCCGGTCCTCTGGGCCAGGGCCACACCTTCGCCGTGGGCGCTGCCATCGCCGCCAAGTTCCTGAAGGCTCGTCTGGGCGACGTGATGAACCAGACCATCTATGCCTACATCAGCGACGGTGGCGTGCAGGAGGAGATCTCGCAGGGCGCAGGCCGCATTGCCGGCAACCTGGGCCTCGACAACCTCATCATGTTCTACGACGCCAACGATATTCAGCTCTCCACCCGCACCGAGGTGGTGACCACCGAGGACACCGCCCGCAAGTACGAGGCCTGGGGCTGGTATGTGCAGAAGATCAACGGCAACGATGTGGACCAGATTCGCGAGGCCATCCGCAAGGCTCAGGCCGAGAAGGAGCGTCCCAGCCTCATCATCGGCCACTGCGTGATGGGCAAGGGTGCCCGCAAGGCCGACGGCTCTTCCTACGAGTGCAACTGCGCCACCCACGGTGCTCCCCTGGGCGGCGACAACTATGTGCAGACAATGAAGAACCTGGGTGCCGATCCTGAGAATCCCTTCCAGATCTTCCCCGAGGTGCAGGAGCTCTATGCCCGCCGCGCCGAGGAGCTGAAGAAGATCGTGGCCGAGCGCTACGCCCAGAAGGCCGAGTGGGCCAAGCAGAATCCTGAGAAGGCCCAGCAGCTGGAGGAGTGGTTCAGCGGCAAGGCTCCCCAGATAGACTGGACGAAGGTGCAGCAGAAGGCCGGTGCCGCCACCCGTGGTGCCAGCGCCACCGTGCTGAGCGTGCTGGCCGAGCAGGTGCACAACATGATCTGCGCCAGCGCCGACCTTTCGAACTCCGATAAGACCGACGGCTTCCTCAAGAAGACCCACGACCTGGTGCGCGGCGACTTCAGCGGCGCCTTCTTCCAGGCTGGCGTGGCCGAGCTCACGATGGCCTGCTGCTGCATCGGTATGGCCCTGCACGGCGGCGTGATCCCCGCCTGCGGCACGTTCTTCGTGTTCAGCGACTATATGAAGCCCGCCGTCCGCATGGCTGCCCTGATGGAGCTGCCCGTGAAGTTCATCTGGACGCACGATGCCTTCCGCGTGGGCGAGGACGGTCCTACCCACGAGCCCGTGGAGCAGGAGGCCCAGATCCGACTCATGGAGAAGCTGCAGAACCACCACGGCCGCAACTCGGTGCTCGTGGTTCGTCCTGCCGATGCCGAAGAGACCACCGTGTGCTGGCGCATGGCTATGGAGAACACCCAGACGCCCACGGCCCTCATCTTCAGCCGTCAGAACATCGACATGCTGCCCGAGGGCAACGACTACTCGCAGGCCCAGAAGGGTGCCTACGTGGTGGCCGGTAGCGACGACGACTACGACGTGATCCTGCTGGCCAGCGGTTCAGAGGTGTCGACCCTCGAGGCCGGTGCCACGCT
Organism: Prevotella sp.; assembly: GCA_017478085.1. Lineage (GTDB taxonomy): Bacteria > Bacteroidota > Bacteroidia > Bacteroidales > Bacteroidaceae > Prevotella. The sequence continues at coordinate 9,752 of JAFVEE010000137.1, forward strand.
GCTGCGCCAGGACGGCATCAAGGTGCGTGTGGTGAGCGTGCCCAGCGAGGGTCTGTTCCGCTCGCAGCCCGCTGAGTATCAGCAGCAGGTGCTGCCCGCTGGCAAGAAGAAGTTCGGCCTCACCGCCGGTCTGCCTGTCACCCTCGAGGGTCTCGTGGGCAGCGACGGCTGTGTGTGGGGTCTGCGCAGCTTCGGCTTCAGCGCCCCCTACAAGGTGCTCGACGAGAAGCTGGGCTACACCGGCCAGAACGTCTATGAGCAGGTGAAGAAACTGCTGGCATAGCACACCATAATTATATAATAAGTAGCTACTCAAACCCAGTTTGAGTAGCTACTAAATATTCTTCTATGCATACCATCGACCTGATAGTGTTCCTTGTGTTCACGGGCGGCATCATTCTGCTGGGCGCATCGTTCTGGCGGAAGAAGACGTCGGCCGACGAGTTCACCTCGGCTGGCCGCAGCCTGCCCGGATGGGTGGTAGGCATGTCCATCTTCTCTACCTACGTCAGCAGCATCAGCTACCTGGGCTACCCCGGCAAGGCCTACGACAGCAACTGGAACGCCTTCGTGTTCAGTCTCTCCATACCCATTGCCTCTTACGTGGCCGCCCGCTACTTTGTGCCCTTCTACCGTAGGCAGACCAGCGTGTCGGCCTACGCCTTCCTGGAGCAGCGCTTCGGGCGGTGGGCCCGCTGGTACGCCTCGGCCTGCTACCTGCTCACGCAGATAGCCCGCATAGGCAGCATCGTGTTCCTGCTGGCCCTGCCCATGAACGTACTGCTGGGGTGGGACATACGCAGCGTCATCATCCTGACCAGCGTGGGCATCATCTTCTACAGCATGATGGGCGGCGTCAGGGGCGTCATCTGGGCCGATGCCATCCAGGGCATCATCATGATAGGCGGGGCGCTGGTGTGCCTGGCTATCCTGATGTTCAGCCTGCCCGGCGGCCCCGAGCAGTCGCTGCGCATAGCATGGGCGGGCGGCAAGTTCTCCCTGGGCTCGTTCGACCCCACCTGCCTGAGCGAGAGCACCTTCTGGGTGTGCCTGGTGTATGGCATCTTCACCAACCTGCAGAACTACGGCATCGACCAGAACTACGTGCAGCGCTACCACGCGGCCCGCAGTGCCCGTGCGGCGCGCTTCTCGGCCCTCTTCGGCGGCTACCTGTTCATCCCTGTCTCGGCAGTGTTCTTCCTCATCGGCACGGCCCTCTACAGCTACTACTCGGTGTTTCCCGGCATGCTGCCCGAAGGGGGTGCGAAGGGCGACTACGTGTTTCCCTTCTTCATCGTCAACCAGCTGCCGGTGGGCATCACCGGCCTGCTCATAGCCAGCATCTTTGCCGCCGGCATGAGCACCGTGAGCACCAGCATCACGTCGGGGGCCACGGTAGTGCTCACCGACTACATTCGCCCGCTCATGCCCCGTGCCAGCGAGCGCGCCCAGCTGCTGGCGCTGCGCCTGTCGAGCCTCGTCATCGGGCTGCTGGGCATCGCCGTGTCGCTGGCCCTGACTGGTGTCGACAGCATTCTCGACGCCTGGTGGAAGCTGTCGAGCATCTTCAGCGGCGGCATGCTGGGCCTGTTCCTCCTGGGCTTCGTGTCGCAGAGAGTAAGAAACGTCGATGCCGCCATTGGTGTCATCTGCGGTGTCATCGTCATTGCCTGGATCTCGGCAGCCCAGTGGCTTGGCCTGCCCGAGACGGGCATCCACGAGTATCTGGCCATCGTCTTCGGCACGCTCACCATCTTCCTGGTGGGCTTCCTGCTGGCCAGGAGAATTTAGAATTAAGAGTTAAGATTTTAGATTTTAGAATTATCGGCTTACGCCGATGATGAATTAAGAGTTAAGGGATTTGTAAAATTTTAAATTCAATTTGTAGAATTTCTTCGAGCGAAGCGAGTAGAACCCGGATATTCGCGAAACGACTCCCATCCTCCTAAACTCTTTAGAAAAAAATGCTCTAAGGAGGAAAGGAGAGAAGGAGAAAAAAACTCCTACCCTCCTAAGCTCCTTAGACAAGAATAATCTCTAAGGAGAGAAGGAGTAATGGAGTGCCCCTGGCCAGGGCAGAAATTAGACAAAATTGAAACCAAAATTAAACAGAGGAATTTGTAAAATTTTAAAATCTATTTGTAGAATTTCTTCGACGAGCGAAGCAAGTAGAACCCCGGATATTCGCGAAGCGACTCCCATCCTCCCTAACTCCTTAGAAAAAAATGCTCTAAGGAGTAAAGGAGAGAAGGAGGAAAAAAACTCCTATCCTCCTAAGCTCCTTAGACAAAAATAATCTCTAAGGAGTAAAGGAGGGAAGGAGTGCCCCCTTGCGGGGCAGAAACTTAGCGAAATTGGAATAATTCTAAATTTAGTAATTCTTAATCGCAGCAAAGCGAGAATAATTCTCAATTCTTAACTCTTAATTCTAAATTCTAAACTCGAATCTCCCCCAGCTCCTTCATACCGTTCAGGAACGACTGGGCATCCATGCGCTTCTTGCCCGCCAGCTGCAGCTCGTCTATCTGAAGCAGGCGGTCGGCACAAGCGATATATAGGTGCTTCTTGTCGACAACCAGCTGCCCCACCCCACCCTGCGCAGGCTGCTCGGTCTTGGTAGTCCTGAAGATCTTGAGCACCGTCTCGCGCCCGTCGAGGCTTTTCAGCGTAGTCCACGCCCCCGGCACAGGGCTCAGACCGCGTACAAAGTCGTACACCTGCTTCGCCGTCTTCGTCCAGTCTATCCGGCAGGTATCCTTGTAGATCTTCGGCGCCAGCTTGAGTGTAGAGTCCTCTAAGCTTTGCTGAGAGGTGGTTGCGGGCTGCCCGTCGGCGGCAACGATGCGCTGCAGCGTCTGCAAGCAGATGTCGGCCCCCAGGCGCATCAGCCCGTCGTAGACGTACTCCACGTCGGCCTCGTCGGGAATATCAAAAGGCAGCTGCATAATGATGCGCCCCGTGTCGATGTCGTGATCCAGGAAGAACGTGGTAACGCCCGTGCGCGTCTCGCCGTTGATGATGGCCCAGTTGATGGGTGCCGCGCCACGATACTGCGGCAGCAGGGCGGCATGCACGTTGAACGTGCCATACCGCGGCATGGCCCACACCACCTCGGGCAGCATCCTGAAGGCCACCACCACCTGCAGGTTGGCCTCGTAGCTGCGCAGCTGCTCCACGAACTGCGCGTCCTTCATCTTCTCCGGCTGCAGCACGGGCAGCCCCTGCTGCAGGGCATACTGCTTCACCGCCGAGGGCTGCAGCACCGAGCCGTGACGGCCCACCGGCTTGTCGGGCTGCGTCACCACGGCCACCACCCGGTAGTCGTTCTCCACCAGTGCCTTCAGGGTCTCCACTGCAAACTCGGGCGTGCCCATAAATACTATCCGTAAATCTTCTTTCTGCATGTCAATGTCGTTTTAGTCCCTGCAAAGGTATGCATTTTTCCCGAAAAAGTTGTAACTTTGCACCGCATTTTTTCCATATCGGAAAACAAGAGGAAGAAGAAACATGAAGTTCTCGTCTTACATCAACAGCCTGCTGGCCGCCCGCCTGGGGCAGGAGTTGCGACAGCCGTCCGACTGCGAGCGGCTTGTGCTCGACATCGAGTCGGTCACGGGCGAGCACATCGGCCTGAACACGATGAAGCGCCTGCTGGGCTTCATCGCCGACGAACGCACGCCCCGCACCTCCACGCTCGACATCGTGGCCCGCTATCTGGGCTACGACCGCTGGGAGGCCCTGCGGCTCAGCGACGAGCAGCAGAGCAACTCGGCCTTTGACGACCAGCCCGGCAGCGAGCTTCTGGCCGACGACCTCGACGTGGGGCAGCGCGTGCTCGTGGGCTATCAGCCCAACCGGCTGCTCACGCTGCGCTACCAGGGGCAGCACCGCTTCATCGTAGAGCAGAGCCAGCACAGCAAGCTGCAGGCTGGCGACCAGATCGTGCTCACCCACCTTGTCAGCGGCTATCCGCTACTCGTCGCCCAGGTGCTGCGCCAGGGCAGCGACCTCGGCCCCTTCACGGCAGGCCGCGCCCAGGGCATTCACTACCAATTGCTTTAAACAGAAAACGACATGGCCAGCACCTCGTCCTTTACGCCCTCCCCGCCTCCTTATTCCGATGCCCAGCCGCTGGCCGTGGGCGGCTCCACCTGCCAGTGCTATCGCGTAAGGCTCTACGGCAAACTACATTTCCTGAAACAGCTCAAACCTGGCCTGGCCACCAATCCCCATTATGCGGCAGCCCTGCAGAAAGAGTTCGAGACGGGCTACGGCCTGGAGCATCCACACCTGGTGCGCTATGTGTCAAGGACAGCCGACAGCATCCTGATGGACTACGTCGACGGGCTGCCGCTCGACCAGTTCCTCACCGAGCAGCCCCACTATTTCCGCAGCCGCCGGGCGGCCGACCGCTTCCTGCGCCAGCTGCTCTCGGTAGTAGGCTATCTGCACCAGCACCAGATTGTGCATCTCGACCTGAAGCCGCAGAACATTCTCATCACCCGCATCGACCACGACGTCAAGCTCATCGACCTGGGCTACTGCTACACCGACACCTACACCGACACCATGGGGCGCACCGACAAGTATGCCGCCCCCGAACAGCTGCCGGGCGGCACGGGCCAGGTCGATGCCCGCACCGACATCTATGCCATTGGCCGCCTGGTGCAGTCGCTGCCCTGCGCCCCTATATATAATAAGGTGGCGGCGCGGTGCACGGCCACGTTGCCCGCCGACCGCTACCAGAACACCGAAGAGCTGGCAGCAGCACTGGGCACGGGCAGCCGCGCCGCCCACTGGCCGCTATGGGCAGCAGCCGTCGCCGTGCCGGCCATAGCAGGCCTTTTGCTCTGGCATACCACGGAGAAGGGAAGCGAGGCCGACAGCCAGAACCACGAAGACAGCACTCCCAGATACGAAGAGCGCACCACCGTCCCTGCCCATCAAGACGCCGCCCCAGCCCATCAAGACACCGCCGTCAGCCAGACTGCTGCTGCTCCCGCCCCTCCCCGCGCATCATCGTTCCCTACGCCACAAAGCTCTTCCCCCGCGCCCCAGCCTTCCCCTGCCTTGGCCGAAGACACGCTGGCGCTTCGCCGCGAGCTACAGGCAGCGATAGGCCCCCGGTTCGAAGAGGCGCTGGGCCACTATAGCGACTCCGTCTACTACCGCATCCATCAAGAGCACTATTCCCAGCTGTGGATAGACTTCGAGGAAAGCCTGCTGCCCCTTTACCGCCAGCTATGGCAGAAGTATCAGGACAAGGTCAGCAAGCACACCATGGAGAGCGAGTGGTGCCAGACCATTCAGTACTACCGCCTCACGCAGTTCTGGCAGATGATGCGCAACGATCCCGACCACGACCCGTTCTACGACGGCAAGGAGTTCCGCTACTACGACTTCGGCTGCTGAATTGCTAAATAACACAAACAAAAAGGTGCGGATAATTGGCCAAAACAATATATTTTTGTACCTTTGTGGCCAAATATCGACATATTATGATTGGACGCAAAAAAGAACAAGAGCTTCTGCAAGAGGCAATAGGGTAAAGGCATAAAGCCTCGACTGCCCCTAAATGGACGAAATGGATGCACCTGGTTTCGTCCTTTTTTTGTACTTTTGCAGTGCTTTTAAGAAAAAGTCGCTCACAAAACTTGTGCGTTTGCGAAAAACTTCTTATATTTGCAACGCCGCAGAAGGACTACGGCAAACATCATTAGGAAGCGTTTAGCTATTCCGTACCTGTGAATCTCGACACCTCACTGAATGTTCGGATAAGCGAAAGGCGCAGGCCTGAGGTTAGTATATTGTGTCCATTCATATATACAGCCTGAGGTGTGAGCGACTTTTCTTATTCAACATTCAGGC
>JAFVEE010000138.1 GCA_017478085.1 Prevotella sp.
GCCGGTTGAGATTCCATGCCTGCTGTGGTTTTTAAGCCAGAACCAGCTACGACTCCAAAAGTTCTTGCGAATGTCGAACTCTACCATATCGTCTATTTCGCTGTGTTCATATTTGGTGGCATCGCGCTTGATGAGTTCTATCAACTTCCTGTCCTCAGCATTATCTGGTTGTTTGTCTGCCACAAAAGCCAGACGCCATTTTACAGAAGCACGCACCGCCTCAATCTTATCCTCAATGCACTTCAAATCGTGGCTGATGGAGAGGCCATTCCCTCTATATTGAAAACCGACTTCCTTTGTGTTGGCTACTCCATGACTGGCTGCAGCCATAAAAGCACTTATGTCGTCGCTTTGCCATCCATACGGTAGTTTGTAGAAGCCACCATTCTTGCGCAAAGTATCGGTCTTGAACAGCCAATCGCCAAGATGTGAATTGCGGGGATTGTAAATCAGGGAATAGACCGACTCCCATTCTGGCCGCTCTTCCAGTGTGCAAACATAATTGGAGTCATCATCAATAATCTCACTCCGGGCATGGTACAGATCCAGATGAGGATATTTTTCTATCAACTCCGCAAAATCTTGCAGACAGCGTGGAGTAAGGTTGTCATCATCTCCCATACATATCAGATAGTCACCAGTGGAATGGCTGAGGCAGATATTCCAGTTGTCAACCACATCTTTGGCACCGCAGTTCTTCTCATTGACAAAGTAGCGAATGCGAGGGTCATCATATTGCTTAACGATGCTATCCAGATCGTAGGGTGAAGCATCGTTTACGATGACAATCTCATAATTTTGATAGGTCTGTGCCAGCACACTGTCGATGGTCTCTTTCAAGTATTTGTCCTTGAAGGCCGGGATGGTGACACTGAACTTGATTCTTTCTGTATTCATAGGTAATAATAACTTTGTTCGTCTGATGTACTATTTCACTTTGCTAAGCTTTTTCAATCTGCGTTTAGGCTCTGGGGCATCTGGATATAAGTCCAGCGCTTTCTGGTAGTTGCGTATGGCGGCATCGGTCATGTGTTCCTGCTCGCACTCCTTGCCTAAGAGGGTGTATTCGGCGGCCAGCTGCTTCAGGCGCTTGTCGCGCTCGCGCTTCTCCTGGCGCAGCTGTTCCAGCTCCTGCTTCTGGCGGTTGATGACTTGCAGCTTGCGGCGAATGTAGCGGCGGGCCACGGGCTTCTCGATGTCGTAGCGGCTGTGGATGGCCAGGAAGAAATGGTCGAGGAAGGTGGAAAAGTCGCCACGGTCGAAGGCCGCGATGGCATCGTGATACTGGCGGTCGGCCTGCCCCTCCTGCATGGCTTGGCTGATGAGCTGCGGGTTGTTGTACTGGCGGGCGAACTGCACCACTTCGCTTCTGACGAAGATGTCCTGCTGGCGGATGGGGGCTTTCAGGGTGATGCCCTGCAGCGAGGTGCAGCGTGAGAGGGCCACATAGGTCTGACCTCCGGCAAAGACACCGCCGGTGAAGTCGATGCTGACCTGCGTGAAGGTGAGGCCCTGGCTCTTGTGGACGGTGATGGCCCAGGCCAGCCGCAGCGGAAACTGGGTGTAGGTGCCCAGCAGCTGCTCCTCGATTTTCTGTTCCTTCTCGTTGAAGGTGTAGCGCATGTTCTCCCACACCTCGCGCTCTACGGCGAAGTCGCTGCCAGCCTCGTCGCTCACGGTGATGATACCCTGCTCCTCGTCAATCTCGGTGATGATGCCCAGCGTGCCGTTGACCCATCGCTTCTCCTTGTCGTTCTTGATGAAGATGACCTGTGCACCGGGCTTCAACTGCAGTTCCATAGGCGTGGGCAGCGAGCTATCGGGGAAGTCGCCCTCGATGATACCGCGGAAAATGCTAGGGTGTCCTTCCAGTTCTGCCAGCCGTTGCTCGTTGGTGTAGTCGACCACGTCGCGGCGGGCGGCGAGAATGATGCGGAGCCCCCTCCCCGCTTCCCCCCATGGGGGGGATACGAGGGGGGCCGTTACGCGGCTGTTCAATTCCTCCATATCCTTGCCTGTGGCCTGGTTCTGGCGTATGCGGTCGAGCATACCGATAAAATGGTCGTCGCGCTGCCTGTACACCTTGCGCAGCTCGATGCTTACGAGCTGCAACTGCTGCCACACCTTGGCGTTGAAGAAGTAGGCACTCTGATAGAAGGGGCGCAGCAGCTGGCGGTCATCTTCCTTGACCACAGGCTCCAGCTGGTAGACGTCGCCCACGAGCAGCAGTTGCTTGCCGCCGAAGGGGTCGTAGTTGCGGGTGTAGATGCGCAGCACCTTGTCGATGAAGTCAATGATGTCGGCACGCACCATCGAGATCTCGTCGATGATGATTAGCTCAACCTCGCGCAGCAGCTTGCGCTGGGCACTGGTGTACTTGAGCGTTTCCTTGATGTGTCGGCGGTCGTAGCGCGAGTCGTTGGGCAACAGGGGGTGGAAGGGCAGCCGGAAGAAGCTGTGGAGCGTGGCACCGCCCGCATTGATGGCAGCGATGCCCGTTGGTGCCAGGATGACGTTCTTCTTCTTCGTGTTCTGGGCCACATAGCGCAAGAAGGTGCTCTTGCCCGTGCCCGCCTTTCCCGTAAGGAAGAGCGAGCGGCGGGTGTAGTTCACGATCTGCAGGGCGTCCTGCCACTCCTTGTTGTCGAGGTCGAGGGTCATGGCTCTTCTGCCTTATCTGTTTCTTTCTCAACTATAGGCTCTTCGTCTTGGGGAGGGTCGTTTCCCTCTATGGTAGCGGGAGCCACCTCTTGCACATCCCAGCCGCCAAGGCTGTCGGCGTAGAAGGTGTCGACAGGCTCGTAGTAGCTGGTGCACTCATACATGCTGGTGTTCACGTCGAGCGAGTTGGCATCGGCAAAGCGGCCGCGATACTTCTTGAGGGCGGGGTCAGAGAAGACCGACTGGTAGAAGGCTCCGCAGATGGGGAGTGCCGTGCGCGAGCCCTGTCCCAGGGCACCGGTGCGGAAGTGTATGGCACGATACTCGCCACCCACCCATGCACCGCACACCAAGCGGGGACTGACACCCATGAACCAGGCATCAGAGTGGTTGTTTGACGTGCCCGTCTTGCCGCCGAAGTCGGTGTCGGCAAACTCGCGCACGTAGTGCCACATATTCATGCTGGTGCCACCCGGCTCGCGCATACCGGCCATGAGCATGCGCTGCATGAGGTAGGCCGAACGGTAGCTGATGGCCTGGGTGGTCTGCGTGGGTGCCTGGAAGATGACGTCGCCGTCGCGGTCGAGGATGGTGGTGACGAGCACGGGGCGCTCGTGCAGCTTGCCATCGTTAACCACGGTGCTATAGGCGTTGACCAGTTCGAGCAGCGACACGTCGCTCGATCCTAAGGGCAGCGAGGGTGTGGCGTCGAGTTCGCTGGTGATGCCCATGTCGTGGGCTGTCCGTGCTATCTTCTTGACGTCGAGCTCCTGCCCCAGCTTTACGGCCACCGAGTTGACGCTTTGGGCAAAGGCCCGCTTCAGCGTCATGTTGGCCCCGGTGAAGTAGCCGTTGGCATTGGTGGGTGCCCATGCCACCTCTTTCTTCTTGGCAGGGTCGTAGGCCTGTATGGCCACGTAAGAGTCTTGCCGACGGTCGCAGGGGGTGAGGCCCTGGTTCATAGCCTCGGTGTAGACGAAGAGCTTGAAGGTGGAACCTGGCTGGCGCTTAGCCGTGACCTTGTCGTACTTCCAGGTGTCGAAGTCTATATCGCCCACCCATGCTTTGACGTGGCCCGTCTGTGGCTCGATGGCCACGAATCCGCAGTGCATGTAGTGCTCTATGTAGCGCAGCGAGTCGAGGGTCGACATTTCGACCTCTCGCGTGCCGTCGTAGCTGAAGATCTTCATCGGGTGGGGCCGGTTCAAGTAGGCCCATACCGAGTCGGGCTCGTCGGGGAACTGCTTCTGCAGGTGCTTGTAGATAGGCAGCCGCTTGGCCAGGTTCTCGATGAAGTTGGGTATCTCCTGGTGGTGCTCGTCCTGCCAGGGTGGGGTGGTGCCCCAGTGCTCGTTGAAGCGCTGCTGCAGCAGCTGCATCTGGTTCCAGGCGGCTTGCTCGGCATACTTCTGCATGCGGGTGTCGACGGTGGTGTAGATCTTCAGACCGTCAGTGTAGAGGTCTACCCCCTGTTCGGCGCACCAGTCGCGCAGGTAGTCGCCCAGCTCGCCACGGAAGTAGGTGGCCAGTCCGTCGTAGATGTTCTCCACGCTATAGTCGAGCGTAATCTCCTTCAGCTTCAGCGAGTCGCACTGCGGCTGGGTGAGGTGCCCGTGCTGGCGCATCAGGTCGAGCACCACGTTGCGGCGCTTCATGCTGTTGTCGGGATGCAGCCGGGGGTTATAGTAGGTGGTGGCCTTAAGCATACCCACGAGGATGGCGGCCTGGTCGGGTGTCAGGTGGGCGGGCGTGGTGCTGAAGTAGGTCTTGCACGCTGTCTTGATGCCGAAGGAGTTCGAGCCGAAGTCTACGGTGTTGGCATACATGGTGAGTATCTCCTCTTTCGAGAAGTTCCACTCCAGCTTTACTGCCGTAATCCACTCCTTGCTCTTCATGATGAGCATCTTCAGTCCCGGCACGTTGCCCAGGACACCGGTGGAATACTCGGTGCGCACACGGAAGAGGTTCTTGGCCAGCTGCTGGGTGATGGTCGAGGCACCACGGGCATCGTGGTGGACCACATAGTCCTTGAGAGCGGCGAAGAAGGCCTGGAAGTCGATGCCGAAATGGCGGTAGAAGCGTTCGTCCTCGGTATCGATGAGGGCCTGCCAGAACACGGGGTTCACGTCTTCGTACTGCACGGGGGTGCGGTTCTCGCTGAAGAACTTGCCTATGAGTACCGAGTCGGCGCTATAGATCTCGGAAGCCTGTGCGGGCCGCTTGTTCAGGATGGTGTACATGCTGGGCGAACGACCGAAGAGCCAGAGAAAATTGTTGTCGACGGCTAAGAGATAGAGCAGCACGGCCACGATGAACGTGCCGATGGCCGATATGATCTTGACATACCAGGGTCTGCCCCGGTAGAGCCACCTGTAGCCGCGCCAGGGGGCACCCATGACGTGCCATACCTTGTGCATCCAGCCTGCTGATGGCTGCTGTTCCTTTTGTTCGCTATCCATTCTTGTCTGTAATATGATTGATGATTTCTTGTTGTTGCTCGGGGTGGAACCATGCCACCTGTTCGTCGCGCTTGAACCACGTGAGCTGCTTGCGGGCATAGCGGCGGGTGTTGCCCTTCAGGCGTTCCACGGCTTCGGGAAGCGTCCACACACCGTCGAAGTAGGCAAACATCTCCTTATAGCCCACGGTGTTCAGGGCGTTGAGCGAGCGCTGGGGCAGCAGCTGCCGGGCCTCGTCGAGCAGTCCCTGGGCCATCATCTGGTCCACGCGGTTGTTGATGCGGTGGTACAGCTCCTCGCGGTCGCGGTTCAGGCCTATCTTTACGATGCTGAAGGGGCGCTCCTTGTGCGGGTTGGTGCGAAACGAGGTGTAGGTACGGCCCGTCATGTGGCATATCTCCAGGGCGTGAACCACGCGGCGCGGGTTCTGCCGGTCTACGATGGCGTAGTGCTCAGGGTCCAGCCGCCTCAGTTCTTCGCACAGGGCCTCCAGTCCCTCCTCGGCCAGTCGCCGTTTCATGGTGGCGCGGGTGTCGTCATCTACGGTGGGTATGTCGTCGATGCCGTTGCACACGGCATCTATGTACATCATCGAGCCGCCGCTCATCAGCGCATAGTCGCTCTCCAGAAACAGGCGGTCGAGCAATGTCAGCACCTGCGTCTCGTACATCGAGGCGTTGTAGTAGTCGTTCAGTCCCAGTGTGCCCACAAAATAGTGCCGCACCTGCCGGAGCTCAGCTTCGGTAGGTGCGGCCGTGCCAATCTTCATTTCCCGGTATATCTGACGGCTGTCGGCATTGATGATGGGTGTGCCCAGACGTTTGGCTATGTCGAGGCAGAGTGCCGTCTTGCCAACGGCTGTTGGGCCGGTAATGACGACTAAAGTCTTCATTGACTACCTGATGATTCCCCTTTTCGAGTTCTCGATAAACGAGCAGATGTATTCTACCTCTGCCGAGTCGGGATACTTGGCGCGGGCCTCGGCAATGCCGTCTTTGATGATGCCCTGCGCATAGATGGTACGGTAGGTGTCGTGAATCATCTCGATGGTCTCGTTGCTGAAGCCACGACGGCGCAGCCCGATCAGGTTGACGCCCGCAAAGCGTATGGGCTCTTTGCCCGCAATGATGTAGGGGGGAATGTCCTGACTGGTGCGGCATCCGCCCTGTATCATGACATAGCCGCCAATACGGATGAACTGGTGGAAGAGCACCTCGGCCGAGATGATGGCGTTGTCGTCGACCTCGACCTCACCGGCAAACTTCGTCGAGTTGCCAATGATGCAGCCATTGCCAATGACGCAGTCGTGGGCAATGTGCATATTCTCCATGAGCAGGTTGCCCGAGCCAACGACCGTCTTGCCTCTTGAGGCGGTGCCGCGGCTGATGGTGACGTTCTCGCGAATGGAGTTGTTGTCGCCGATGATGCATAGCGACTCCTCGCCCCTGAACTTCAGGTCCTGGGGCTTGGTCGATAGGCTGGCACCGGGGAATACCTCATTGCCTGAGCCCATGCGCAGGCCGGTGTGCAGGGTGACGCTGTTCAGCAGCGTGTTGTTGTCGCCAATGACTACGTTCTTGTCGATCACGCAGAAGGGGCCTATCACGTTGTTGTCGCCCAGCTGTGCCTCAGGGTCGACGATGGCCAATGGATGTATCTGGTTGCTCATGTTGCTTACTTGTTCTTTACGATTTGTGCAGTGAATGTAGCCTCGCTCACGATATGGTCGCCCACGAAGACATAGCCTTTCATCGACGACACGCCGTGGCGTACGGGAGCCAACAGCTCTACCTTGAAGAGCAGCGTGTCGCCAGGCACCACCTTCTGGCGGAACTTCACCCCGTCGATCTTCATAAAGTAGGTGCTCCAGCGCTCTGGTTCCTCAACGGTGTTCAGCACCAACAGTCCGCCGCACTGGGCCATAGCCTCAATCTGGAGCACGCCCGGCATGACCGGCTCCTGGGGGAAGTGACCCTGGAAGAAAGGCTCGTTTGACGTGATGTTCTTCACGCCCACAATGCTGGTGGGGCCAATCTCTATCACCTTGTCTACCAACTGCATGGGGTAGCGGTGGGGCAGCAGTTCGCGAATGCGGTTCACGTCCATCACCGGCTCCTCGTTGGGGTCGTAGAAGGGTGCCTGCACCTCGTGCTTGCGAATCTCCTTGCGCATCTCGCGGGCAAACTTGTTGTTGATGGTATGACCGGGACGGGTGGCCACAATGCGGCCCTTGATGGGACGGCCTATAAGGGCCATATCGCCAATGACATCGAGCAGCTTGTGGCGGGTGCACTCGTTCTCCCACATGAGCGGCTTGTGCTGAATGTAGCCCAGCTCGCTGGCATCGCGGTGCTCTACGTGGAGCATGTCGGCCAGCTTGTCGAGGCGCTCCTGGGTGGTCTGCCGCTCGTAGATCACGATGGCATTGTCCAGGTCACCGCCCTTGATGAGGTTGGCCTGCAGCAGGGGCTCAATATCGCGTACAAATACAAAGGTACGCGCACGAGCAATCTCGTCGGCATACTTCAGCGGGTTGTCGAGCGTGGCAAACTGGCTGTTGATGAACTTCGACTCGAATGAGCACATAGCCGTGATCGAGAACTCCTCGTCGGGCAGGATAGTGATGCACGAACCGGTGGCCTCGTCCTTCACCTCAATCTTCTTGCGAATGACATACCAGTCCTTGGGGGCGTTCTGCTCCTCGATGCCTATCTCCTGAATCTTCTCCACATACTTGATGGCAGAGCCGTCGAGGATGGGGAACTCGGGACCGTTCACCTGGATCAGGCAGTTGTCCACCCCCAGTGCATAGAGGGCCGAGAGGGCATGCTCTACGGTCGAAACGCGCACGTCGCCCCTGCCCAGCACGGTGCCGCGCTGGGTGTCGACCACATTTTCGGCCACGGCATCGATGGTGGGCATCCCGTCGACATCGATGCGCTGAATTTTATAACCATGGTTCTCTGGAGCGGGATTGAACGTCACCGTGAGGCTCAGTCCGGTGTGCAGGCCTTTCCCGAAGAGCGAGAAACTGCCTTTCAGAGTCTTTTGTTTCATAGCTTATTTCTTTAATTCTTCAATTTCTCTTTTCAGTTGAGCCAGCTCGCGATACATCTCTGGCAGCTTCTTCATCACAGCCATCGACTTGAAGAACACCTTCGGGTCCATGGCCGGCGAACCGATGAGCTGCTCGCCCTGGCCTTTGGTGTTGCTGATTACGCCGCACTGGGCTCCCACAAATGTCTTGTCGGCCACCTGGATGTGTCCGGCAAAGCCTGCCTGGCCACCCACCATGCACCAGGCGCCAATCTTGGTGCTTCCGGCCAGTCCCACCTGAGCCGACATCACCGTGTTCTCGCCTACCTCGCAGTTGTGGGCCACCTGTATCAGGTTGTCCAGCTTCACGCCTTTGTGAATGATGGTCTGCCCCATCGTTGAGCGGTCAACGCACGTGTTGGCGCCAATCTCTACATTGTCTTCAATGATCACGATGCCTATCTGCGGAATCTTGTCGTAGCCCTCCTGGCTGGGAGCGAAGCCAAAGCCGTCGGCACCAATCACGCTACCGGCGTGTATGGTCACCTTGTTGCCTATCTGGCAGCCCTGATAGATGGTCACGTTAGGATAGATAAGACAACCTTCGCCCATCTTCACGCCATCGCCCACGACCACATGGGGATAGATCTGCGTGCCATTGCCTACGACGGCGCCATCGCCAATCACGGCGAAGGGCCCTACGTAGACATCGGTGCCTATCTGCGCCTTGGGCGAGATGCTGGCCAGCGGGTCGATGCCCGTCTTGCGGGGCTTCATCGACTCGTACAGCTGCAGCAGGCGTGCCACGGCCTCGTAGGCGTTCTTCACGCGGATGAGGGTAGGTTTCACCTCTTTTTCCAGCTGCAGGTCGTCGTTCACCAGCACGATGGTCGATTGGGTATCATAAATGTAGTGGGTGTATTTGGGATTCGAGAGGAACGAGATGGCTCCTTCTCTTCCTTCTTCTATTTTCGCAAAAGTGCAGACGGCAGCATTCTCGTCGCCTTCTACACGACCGCCAATAAACTCGGCAATTTGTCTGGCTGTAAATTCCATTCGTTAACGTTATGTTATTGCAATATTTTTGCAAAGGTAGTCATTTTTATTGAAACAAAGGTTATCATTGCCGATATTTTCGTATTTTTTTAGAAACAAAGGGAGAAGGCGGCATTGTTTTTATGAAAATCCCTCACTTCCGATAACATTTTGAATCAGGGAAGCGAGGGATTATTGCTTACGTTTTATTAATCACAATTACAGCGTAACGCCATTCTTGAAAATGGATATTTCACGGTAGTCGTTTTCTTCATTGCGTGCTTTTTCACCGCTGGCCACAGCCAGTACTTTGTCGATGAACTCGGGAACCAGTTCCTCCATCGTGCGACCTTCTACCAGCTGACCTGCCGAGAAGTCCACCCAGTTAGGCTTGCGGGCTGCCAGTGTGGGGTTTGTGGCTATCTTCATTGTGGGAACGAATGTTCCGAAGGGCGTGCCTCGGCCTGTAGTGAACAGAACCAGATGGCAGCCACACGATGCCAGGGCCGTGGCAGCTACCAGGTCGTTGCCTGGAGCCGAGAGCAGGTTAAGACCCGTGTGCTGCAAGCGGTCTCCATACTCCATAACGCCGCTTACGGGAGCACGTCCGCACTTCTGCGTACAGCCCAGTGCCTTGTCTTCGAGTGTCGAAATGCCACCGGCCTTGTTTCCAGGAGAGGGATTCTCGCCCACAGGCTCGCCGTGCGAGAGGAAGTACTCCTTGAAGTTGTTGATGAGCGACACGGTCTGCTGGAACAGTTCTGGTGTTTCGCAACGGTTCATCAGTATGGTCTCAGCGCCAAACATCTCGGGCACCTCGGTTAGCACGCTGGTACCGCCCTGGGCCACAAGCCAGTCGCTGAACTCGCCAACCAAGGGGTTGGCCGTGATGCCACTGAACCCATCGCTTCCGCCACACTTCAGGCCTACACGCAGTTTTGAAACGGGCACATCCTGACGCTTGTCTTCCCTGGCGATGGCATAGAGCTCGCGCAGCACCTGCATGGCGGCCTCAACCTCATCGCCTTCTACCTGCTGAGTTACGAGCAGGCGAATGCGCTCCTTGTCGTAGTCGCCTAACATCTGCATAAAAGCATCGGGCTGGTTGTTCTCGCAACCCAACCCCAGCACCAGAACGGCGCCTGCATTGGGATGCAACACGATGTCGCGCAGCACCTTGCGTGTGTTCTCGTGGTCGCCCGAAAGCTGTGAGCAACCGAAGTTGTGGTGCCAGGAATAGATAGAGTCTACGCCTTCACAGCCAGTTTCCTCTCGCAACTGTCGGGCAATGCGCTCGGCAATGCCGTTTACGCATCCCACGGTGGGCACGATCCAAATCTCATTGCGCACACCCACGTCGCCATTCTTCCGGACATATCCCTTAAAGGTGCGATTTTCTTTTTTTATGTTAAGCTGTTCGTTGACAGGTGAATATGTGTATTCGAGTGTTCCTGAAAGATTGGTCTTCAGGTTGTTCTCGTTCACCCACTCGCCAGCCTTCAGGTCGCGGCGGGCGTGGCCAATAGGATAGCCGTACTTAATGATGTTCTCGCCCTCCTTCACATCACGCAGCAACACTTTGTGGCCTGCAGGCACATCTTCAGCCAAAGTCACCTTCACGTCGCCAACTTCAATCGTCTCGCCTTTCTTCTTAGGAACGAGGCATACCACTACGGTGTCGGCAGGATTAATTTTCAGAAATGTAGTTTGCATAAGTATTGTATTTGTTTTAGTATGATATTGCCTTAGCCAATGTTCTCCCTGCGGTAGAAATCAATGTTCTCGCGCGTTAGCAGCTCAATGGGCATATAGTTTACGGGGGTTACTTCCTTTTTCAGGACAATGGCATCGAAGAGCGTCCAGATGCAGGCATAGCCCTGCATGTAGGCATGCTGAGCCAGTAGGAACGAAATGCTGCCCTGCCGGACACATTCTGCATTCTTGGGCACCATGTCGTAGCCCATAATTTGCACGTCACGGCGATTGCTGCGAAGCAGGAACTCGCCCACGATGTGGGCCTTTGAATTGAATGTAATGCAATGGTGCACGTCGGGATGCTTGCTGAAGAAATCTTCCAGAAGCTGGTCGTAGCTGTCGGGCTGGTCCCACGGAAGGTCTACCTCTGAAATCTTAACGGCAGGGAAATGGTCGGTCATATAGTGGCGGAACCCCGTCTCGCGATTCATCTGCTGCTTCGATCCCACCTGGCCGTCCTTCAGCAGCTTCATCATCATGATTTCTTTTTCCTTCTGCGCAATGAGCATGAGCATTCGTGCGGCAAAATAGCCACTCTGGAAGGAGTCCTGCCCGTAGAAAGCGAGTGGCTTCAAGTCGGGCATATATGAGTCGAGCAGAATGAAAGGAATGTGGTGCTCGTGCAGCTTGTCGGTGAACTGGCGGGTGGCCTCGAGCGTTGCTGGAACGACAATCACGCCGTCAGGGTTCTCCTTGAGGCACTCTCGGGCTGTCTTGGTGAAACTGGCTGCGTTGAACCGTTCGAAGTACATGATGTGGAGGGAGGCTCCAAAATCACGGCGACGGTCGGTGGCTCCTTTGGCTCCTTCTTCCACTTCGTCCCAATAGGCCTCGTTCTCGTGGCTGGGCATGAGCAGATAGAAGTGGTAATCGCGATTATAGGCCAGTGCCGAAGCATACATGTTCGGCTGGTAGTCCATCTCTTCCAAGGCTTTCTCAACCTTCTCGCGTGCTGTTTTCGACACGTTGGGTCTGTCGTGCAGCACACGGTCTACGGTGCCCACGCTGACACCTGCCCGCTGGGCAATGTCCTTGATGCGTATCTTGTCTGAAGCCATAGCGCCAGCTTTAAACGGGAATCTTGTCAATGCGCTTCTGGTGGCGACCACCCTCGAATTCCGTCTGGAAGAATTCGTCCATGATCTTACGGGCCATCTCCTCGTCGATGAACCGACCAGGCATCACCAGCACATTGGCATTGTTGTGCTGGCGTATCAAGTGGGCAATCTCGGGAATCCAGCACAGGCCGGCGCGTATAGACTGATGCTTGTTCAGCGTCATGTTGATGCCCTCGCCGCTGCCGCAGATGGCAATGCCAGGGTAGACCTCGCCTTGCTCCAGGCCACGGGCCAGTGCATGGCCGAAGTCAGATTAGTCGCACGACTCCTCCGTGTAGGTACCATAGTCCTTATACTCGTAGCCCTTCTCTTCGAGATACTTCTTCACGAATTGTTTTAAAGCATAGCCGGCATGGTCGCTGGCCAGTCCAATAGTCTTTGTTTCCATAAGTGATAGTTCTATTCGACTGCAAAGTTACAATCTTTTAGCGAGACGGCCAAATGATTTGGGCGAGAAATTGTTTCGCGTATCAACTATATTTGTTTCTCGTGGCAAGTATGTAAGACATTATCTCGCAGAATACCTCATCATGCAAGAGTCAAGTACGGCATAGCCTTCTTCGTTGAGGTGCATCCTGTCGGCCGTAAAGTGGTCTCTCTTGAACATGTGCCGGGGAATCATCAAGACCTGATGGGTGAGCCCTTCTCGCTCAAGTTCCTGAACGAGAGCCTGACGGTATTCTTCGCGGCAATCCACGGAACTGCCCGTGAGGAACATGGAAAGCTTCCGAAGCAGCTTTCTGTCGTAGGTTTGTATTTTATAGGTATAACGGATGTCGTAGTCGGGTATCTCCAGCAGGATAGGTGTTATTCCATTTTGAAGCAAAAAACGCAATATGAAAACCGTGTGGCGGGCATAATAGTTTGCCCCCATCTTCCTATTGGTATCGTTGATGCCTACCGATACAAAGCAATAATCGGCTCCTTGCTTCAGTAGTCGTCTCATCTCATCGTTGTCATTTATGCAACGATACACCTCTTTGCTTGTCAGACCACAAATGCCAAACGAAGATACCTTGGAGGGCCTATGGGCGGCACGGGTTAAGTGCGATGCAAGTGAGTCATCATACTGTTTGTGCATGAACACCCAGCTGTCGCCTATCAAGGAGAGGCGCAGCGTGTCGTCATTGTGCTTGGTACATGAATAAGGCTGACGCTCGTCCATGATGCCAAAATGGTTGTAGACTTTACTTGCAGATATACCTATCACCAAAATGACCAGAAAGGTACACACCAGAAAGAAAAAGTGCTTCTGTCTCATAATCATAAATTATATATCCGAGGGTTTTGCTTGTAAGCAAAAGCTCTTTTGCTTACAACCGAATGGCCTTTTGCTTATAACCGAACGTCCTTTTGCTTGTAGCCAAAAGCTTCGAAACAGGCACTTTTGTACCATAGAACCTACGCTCTTGCACTGCAAATCATACGCTTTTGTACCACAATCCATACGCTTTTACAGGGTGGGGGATGTTCAGTTATCTATTGCCCGAAAGTATTCTCTTCAGCCGGGGCGCACACTTGTCAAGAGAAACATAGAACAGCAGACTTAGCAGGGTGGCCAGAATGACGCATCCTGCATAGAGGATGATCTGAATAACATCGGGTGCTGATGCAAAAGAGCTAACACATATTTTGCGAAGCACTACGATGATAGGATAGTGAATGCTGAAGACAATGAACGCAGCGTTTGTCAGTAGAGGCAGCGTCTTCTTGCGGGCAGAATAAAAGTCTGCCAACAAGAAGAGGGCGGGAATATTCAGAATGAGCGCCAGGCGATGAACCTGCAGGTTGATATGAACAGGAAAGAGCGTATGCAGCACGATGTCGGCCACCCCAAAAAGGAGGCAGAAGGCTATGAAAGACTTCTTGTAATCGACAAACAGTTGCAGTGGCTGAACATGGTGAATGGAGAAATAGGCTCCGAGACTGAAGAAAAGAATGCTTTGCGAGATAAAGGCATTATGAGGAGTGAGCATCCACCATAAGCCAACGGCTAAAAGAAACACTTCGCGCAGATACTTCACAAAAACACAAATAGCTGGCGACACCAAGCAAAGAAGAAAAAGATTCCTGATATACCAGAAAGGGCACAGCAAGGGAACGAAGTTGCCATCGTCGAACGAACCGCGATCCCAGAACAGGCGCAGATAGTCCAGAACGTGATAATCAGCAATGCTCTTTCCATTGATGTCTTGAGGGAAGCCTGCCAACAGGGCGATGATATAGGCAGAAAGAAGGAGGCCATTCCACAAAAGATATGGGATGCAAAGACTATAGAAACGGCTCTTTATCTTGTCAGCGTATGATTTCTGGCTAAGGAAGAACAAGTAACCGGAAATGAACAGGAACCCGGGAACGCCAGTCTCGCCTAACCAGAGGGCAAATGGATAGACGGCTTTAAAGTAGCTCTCATGATTTCCTGGCATTTGCACAACAGAGTAGCCGTGAAGCAAAATGACCAGAAAAATGAGAGGGAACCGCAACCAACTGATGGCAGCTGAAGTGCGTTGGAGGATAGATGCTTGTATGTTCATGTGATGATGAGAACTTGATCATCTCGTCAACGTCATAACGAGAAGACTCCCTTTTATTTAATTTTAGATCTGAAAAGCTCTATGGGCGAAATGAAATACTGATAGCAGAGATATGAGCCAGCTAATGAGCCCAAGATAACAAAAGCTGGGCCGCCAAGCGGAGTAAATGAAGCAATGCTAATAAACAAAGGATGAATGAGATAGAGTGGATAGCTCATCTCGCCTATTAACCGGTCGTGGGCATCATGCCTAAAGGAGTGGAAAAGATAGGGTACTGAGATGAGACAGAGGCCAAGCAGAGCGATGGTATGAACGGCATAGGGCAAGTTGAGCCTAAGGAGAATCGTAAGTAGGACAAGTGTGCTGAAAAGCACTGGGTACCGATAGGTACGGCTTATGCTCATACCGCTCAGCTTTCTATAGATAAGGTAGGCCAGATAGCCCGTGAGAAAGAATATAAGCTCCGAGGGAAAGAAACGAAATCGCCAGTTGCTGTCGTTGAGGCCGTAGTAATTTGTTATCACATTAGATGCAAGGGAAAGCAATAGCAGGAGGCCAATGATTCTTGGCTTGTTGCGCAGGACAAAGGGTGCCAGCAGATAAAAGAAAAACTCGGAACTGATGGACCACGCCACAGGAAGCAGCATATACCTTATAAGGGGGTAGGCTTCACCATAGGCTGAAGAAGAAAAGAACAAGTTGCCGTCATCTGGCGAAATGCCCATAAACAGGGCAACATCTTGCCCAAATACAAAAATGTTGGTAAAGACAATGTAGGCATAGGTGCCGATGGAAGCATTGGCAGGGAAGTGCAGGAAATCGAATAGCTGGATGCTACTTTCGCCGCGATGGTAATACCAAAGTGCAACCACAAATGCTATGCTGGCAATGAGCCAGTAAGTGGGAAGTAACCGCAAAAAGCGCTTCTTGTAGAATGTGAGATTGGAGGCTGGTGTCGTATATTTCTCATTGAGTATGAGCGACATGTAAAAGCCTGAAATAATATAGAATCCCTGCACTGCATAGATGGGCGATATGAGCCAATGAAGCTGAATATGCCCCAGCAGAACTGAGAGAGCAAAAAATATCCTTAAAACTCCCATAGATTATTTCTTGAAATGATTTAACATACAAACAGGAATGGTGCAAATTATGATGCATAAGACCACATAGCAAAAGCTTCCGACGAATTGCCCACACACAGAGTAACACAAAGGACGTAATGGGAAAATGTCAAATATAGAGAATAATGCCATTTGTAGCAAAAAGATATTGAAAGATTCTCGGCCTAAGAGGCAGATGTGGTCTTTCATAAAATGCCAATGCTGGGAAAGATAGTTATACAGAGTAACGTAGAGAAAAAGAAGAAGTGTTGAAACGTAGTAATAGGATGGCCAGTGGCAAGTGGTGAAGTGCTCATGATTGAAAAAGAATGGGGCAAACTTCAAATTACCATAGGAAAAAACAATCAGAGTGATAAGGCTTAGCACAGACAGCAAAAGGGTTCTGGAAGATATAACAAACGGCGAGGTAGACAGATTGTATCCCAGGTAGATGAGAAACAGATATCGACAGCAAAGCAGCACATAGACATAATCAGGGATGTTTAGCAGGCACATTGCTATTTCTGAAAGCTGAGCAATCAAGACAAAGAGCAGGAAACGGCCACGCTTCGTCATTCTATGCAATAGTGGGGCAAAAAAAGGC
>JAFVEE010000139.1 GCA_017478085.1 Prevotella sp.
CCCATCTTTTTGTAGGTCTCGTCGAAGCCCGCATAGACCCATGCGTTCATCTTCTCCCACAGGGCGCGCACCTCGGGGTCGTTCTGCTCCCACTTCACCAGCATCTCGTGGGCCTCCTTGATGAGCGGTGCCTCCTGCTTGGCCTGCTCCTCGTCCATGCCCTGTGCCACGAGCTCCTTCGCCTGCTCGCGGTAGTGCTTGTCGAAGGCCACGTAGTAGTCGCCAATCAGGTGGTCGCCCTTCTTGCCCGACGATTCGGGCGTCTCACCATTGCCGTACTTCAGCCAGGCCAGCATCGACTTGCAGATGTGAATGCCACGGTCGTTCACGATGTTGGTCTTCACCACGCGGTTGCCGTTGGCCTGCATGATCTGCGCCAGGCTCCAGCCCAGCAGGTTGTTGCGCACGTGGCCCAGGTGCAGGGGCTTGTTGGTGTTGGGGCTGCTGTATTCTATCATCACGAGGGGCGATGCCTCGTCGGCACGCTTCTTGCCGAACTCAGCGTCCTGGTCGATGGCTTGCAGCAGCTGCAGCCACGCGCCCTGGCCAATGCTTAGGTTCAGGAATCCCTTCACCACATTATATTTATCGATGGCTGCGCAGTGTTCCACCAGATACTGGCCAATCTCCTCGCCCGTCTGCTCCGGGCTCTTGCGGGCCATCTTTACGAATGGGAACACTACCAGCGTCAGGTTACCCTCAAACTCGCTGCGCGTCTTCTGCAGCTGCAGCATCTTTTCCGTTGCGTCTACGCCATAGAGTGCCTTCACGGCCTCGGCGGCGGCATTGCTAATCAAAGTCTCGATATTCATATTCAAAAAATAGCTATTTTCTGTCGTTCAGGCTGCAAAGTTACGCATAATTTCTCGTCTGCCCAAACATTTCAGCACATTTTGTGGAACGGAGCGTTCCGTTTTCAGACAAAATGCGTACCTTTGCAAGCACGATGATTCAGGCAAGCGAACTATTCAGCATTTGCAGCGAACTGGCTGCGGGCCAGCCCTCGGTCGAGGCCCAGCGGCGGCTGCACGAGGTGCTCACCCTGGCGTGTGCCTACGGTACGCGGGGTAAGGGAGCCTTTGGCAACCTGTTTGCACAGGTGGACTACTTGTGCAAGCAGCGGGGCCTGTCGACCGACGACAAGGTGGCCATACAGACCGCCCGCCGACACCTGAACCAGACGCAGACGCTGGCCCGCGAAGAGTGGCTCTACGACCTGCGGGCGCTGGTGCGCTTCGTCTCGGCTGTCTTCGGGCAGGCCGTGCCGGGCCAGTTGCTCGGTCTTCTGCCCGCCACGAACCGCCCCCGCCCGCAGGGCTTGAGCATAGACAAGCGCTGCGTGCGCTGCATTGTGCGCAGTTGGGACGGCGCGACCATCGAGGCCGATACCGACGAGGGCACCATCAGCGTCGACTATGGCAGCACCGAGGGGGGCCGCGACCTGGGCTATTTGCAGAAGGTGCTGCGGCCCGGCATGCAGCTGAACCTGCTGGACTGCCACGTAGAGGGCGACCGGGTGAGGCCCCTGGTCGTCGTGGTAGAGCCCGACTTCCTGGTCGACATCTCGTCGGTGGCGGCCTGCTTTACGCCCTACGGCCACCACCCGCTGCTCTACACCGTGAACCGCCTGAAGCCCCGCCCCAACACGCAGGCCATTCTGCTGGGTAACTTTGCCGGTACGGCGCTCGACGAGATCGTGAGCCGTGGCGGCGGGCAGCGCACCCTCGCCACCTCGCTGGCCCGCTCTTTCCGCGAGCAGGCCCTGCGCTTCTGTGCCTGTCAGGACTTCAGTGCCGAACGCTTCAAGCGCGAGGCGGCCCTGCAGGTGGCCAACATCAGCGAGGCCTTCCCCGGTTCTGCGGGGGAGGACTATCTGCTGGAGCCTTCGTTCGTGTGCGAACGCCTGGGCCTGCAGGGCAGGGTAGACCTGATGACCACCGACATGCGCTTGCTGGTAGAGCAGAAGTCGGGCAAGAACATGAAGATAGAGCGGCAGAGCCACGACCCCCACGGCCTGCAGCTGGAGAGCCACTACGTGCAGCTGCTGCTGTACTACGGCATACTGCGCTACAACTTCGGGCGTACCGACCAGACGGTCGACATCAAGCTGCTCTACTCGCACTATCCCGCCGCTCAGGGGCTGCTCACCGTGAACTACTACCGCACGCTGCTGCGCGAGGCCATCAGGCTGCGCAACCAGATCGTGGCCACCGAACTGCTCATTGCCCGCGAGGGCTTCGGGCGCGTGCTGCCCCTGCTCTCGCCCGCGGTTATATATAAAGAGGTGAAGCCCGACGGCTACTTCACCCAGTATGTGCTGCCCGAGCTGCAGTGGCTCCAGGCCCGGCTGTCGGCCCTCAGCCCCGTAGAGCGGGCCTACTTCGAGCGGATGATGACCTTCGTCTACCGCGAGCAGCTCTACCAGAAGCTGGGCAGTGCCGACACGCGCCTGTACCATAGTGGTGGGGCCGCCAGCGACCTGTGGCTGATGCCGCTGGCCGAGAAGATAGCCACGGGCAACATCGTGGCCGGCCTGCGCATAGAGCAGGTGGGGAAGACCGACCATCAGGGCGGCTACGACCTGATCACGCTGAGCCTGCAGCCCTGCCCCGTGCTCAACTTCCGCCGGGGCGATATGGTCTACCTGTATGCCTACCGCGGCGAGCCCGACGTGCGGGCAAGCATCCTGTACAAGGGCACGCTGCAGGACATCGGTGCCAGCCGCCTGGTGGTGAGGCTGAACGACGGGCAGCAGAACCGCCACGTCTTCGACCCCGGACAGCAATGGGCCGTGGAGCACGGCGGCAGCGACCTGATGACGTCGAGCAACCTGCGCTCGCTGTGCCAGTGGGCCACCGCCCAGCCACGCCGGCGGCAGCTGCTGCTGGGCCTGCGACCGCCCGAGGCCGACACGTCGCTCGCGCTGAGCCGCAGCTATAGCGCCGCCTACGACGATATTCTGCTACGCGTCCGCCAGGCCCGCGACTACTTCCTGCTGGTGGGCCCCCCGGGAACGGGCAAGACATCGCAGGCGCTGCGCCACATCGTGAGCGAGCAGCAGAGCGACCTGCTGCTGATGTCCTACACCAACCGGGCCGTCGACGAGATTTGTGCCATGCTCAGCGACGAGGGCTTCAGCTACCTGCGCATAGGCAACGAGGCAGCCTGCGACCCGCGCTTCCGCAGTCATCTGGTAGAGGCGTGCGGCGCCACGACGGTGCTGCAGATGCAGCAGATCATCGACGCTACGCCCATCATCGTGGGCACCACCTCGACCCTCTCCTCGCGTCAGGAAATCTTCGCGCTGAAGCACTTCCAGCTGGCCATCGTCGACGAGGCTTCGCAGATACTGGAGCCCAACCTCGTGGGGCTGCTCAGCAGCGACCGCATAGACCGCTTCGTGCTCATAGGCGACTACAAGCAGCTGCCCGCCGTGGTGCAGCAGGGCGAGGGCGATGCCCGCGTGAGCGAGCAGTGCCTGCGCGACCTGGGCCTGACCGACTGCCGCCAGTCGCTCTTCGAGCGGCTCATTCGGTGGGAGCAGCACGAGCACCGCACGCAGTTCATCGGCACGCTCTCGCATCAGGGGCGCATGCACCCCGACGTGGCCCTCTTCCCCAGCACTCACTTCTATGCCCGCGAGCACCTGCAGCCCGTGCCGCTGAGGCATCAGCAGGAGGTGGGCATGCTCTACGACCTGCCTGCCCGCGACTCGTTCGACAACCTGCTGAAGAGCCGGCGCGTGCTCTTCCTCCCGGTGCACGAGGGGCAGCTGGGGTTGTGGAGCCAGCTGCTGGCCCGCCTGCACCGCTTCGCCCCCGGCCAGAGCATTGGCATCATCGTGACCTACCGCAACCAGATAGCCCAGATACAACAGGAAATAGAGCAGCTGGGCATTCCCCAGCTGCTCGACATCAGCATAGACACCGTGGAGCGCTACCAGGGTTCGCAGCGCGATGTCATCATCTACGACTTCGGCATAGCCCATCGCTACCAGCTCAGCTTCCTCACGGCCAATACCTTCATGGAAGACGGCCGCCCGATAGACCGCAAACTGAACGTGGCCATGACCCGTGCCCGCCGCCAGCTCATCCTCATGGGTAGTCCCGACCTGCTGCGCCACGTGCCCCTCCTGGCCGAAATCATCCGTCAGTACGGCGTGGAAGCATAATCATTACACATTTTGTGTTACACATTTTGTAGAATCAATAAAAATTCGTAAATTTGCAGCGCAAATAGTAACAAAACATGAGGACATAAGCATGGAGAATCCGTTCACGATTAAGTCGTATGAATCGAAAGAATTGTTTTGCGACCGAGAGGAAGAGCTACAAATAATGCTGCGAAACTGTGCCAATAGCTCTGACACCACATTGATTTCGCAACGCCGTATGGGAAAAACAGGGCTGATACTTCGCCTGTTTGACGAGTTGAAGAATGTCAGACCCGACATTCAAACCATCTATGCGGACATCTTTGCCTCTCGCAATATTGACGACTTCATCAAATTGATGGCCGAGGCGGCTTTGAAGTCATTCCAGGCCAAGACATCACTGGGAGAGCGGATGCTTACGTTCATCAAGTCGCTACGGCCACAATTGTCGTTCGACAATATCACTGGTGAACCGCAACTCCAGATTGCCTATCAAACAGCTCATGAGAAAGAGTACACCCTTCGCGGGCTGTTCGAGTTTCTTGATAGCCAAGGTGTGCATATAGTCATAGCCATTGACGAGTTCCAGC
The DNA here is from genome assembly GCA_017478085.1 of Prevotella sp. Lineage (GTDB taxonomy): Bacteria > Bacteroidota > Bacteroidia > Bacteroidales > Bacteroidaceae > Prevotella. The sequence continues at coordinate 4,744 of JAFVEE010000139.1, forward strand.
AAATACGTGATTACCCTGAGCACAACCTGGAAGCCCTTCTGCGCACCTATATTCAGCAGACACACAACCTGACGTTCATTTTCTGTGGCTCTAAGAAGCACATGATGACCGACATCTTTGCCAATGAGAAGAAGCCGTTTTACAACAGCACAACATTCGTTACGCTTGGGAAGATTCCAGAAGAAACCTACGCTGCCTTTATTCGCAGACTTTTAAGTGAACGGCAGCGAACGATAACCGATGAAGCTGTAGATTTCATCTTGGAATGGACACGACGACACACCTATTATACCCAGCAGCTTTGCCATACGGTCTATGCCGATGGCAGTACCGACATCACCATAGCCGATGTAAAGAAAGCATGCGAGCAGCTGATGAAGCAGGCCGAGCCTGTGTTCCTGCAATACCGGCAGATGCTGACGGACAAGCAATGGAACTACCTGATTGCCATGGCCAAGGAGGGCAGTGTCCAGAAGATTACGGCATCTGCTTTCCTGAAGAATCACAAAATTGGTACGCCTTCCGTTTCCCGTCGCCTTGCAGATGCTCTTTGCGAGAAAGGTCTGCTCAACGATGACATCTCGCTCAGCGGCACAACCTACTCTGTCAACGACGTATTTCTTTCCCGCTGGATGGAAAGGCTGCAGTAAGAAAAGAAAGAAAACAACCTGGATGCCTCACAGGAACAATGTTCCTATAAAAACGGAGGCTCCATTGCATCGGAACGGAGCCTTTGTTGCGATGCAACGGAGCCTCCATTGCAAAAGAACGGAGGCCCCATTCTCTTGTAATGGAGCCTCCGTTGTGATGGACAGGAAAAATGGCTGCCTGCGCAGGGATGCGAGGCAGCCATTTTGATGGAGGGTCGGTAAAGGCTTATTCGCCCACCACGATGACGCAGCGGTTGCTGTCGTTGTTGGCGAAGGGCTGCACGGTGTCGCCGTAAGAGGCCACCTGCATGCGCGAGGCGGGAATGCCCTTCTGCTGCAGCTTCTTGGCCACGTTGTCGGCACGCTGGGCTGCATACTTGGCATTGATGCGGGGATTGCCCGTGCCCTTGTCGGCATAGCCGCTGATGGTAATCTTCTTCTCAGGATACTTCTTGCACCACTCGGCCACCTTGTTGATCTCGGCCTCGCTGTTGGGATCGGTGATGCGGATCTCGTAGTAGAGGGTCTCCTTCAGGGGCTCGTCCTTCTTCTCGACCACCACGGGCTTGGGCTCGGGCTTCTTCTCGACCACCACAGGCTTGGGTTCGGGCTTGGGCTCGGGAGCGGGCTCCTCGACAACCTCCTGCACAGGTGCGGGCAGCTGCTTCTTCTTCAGACCGAACTTGTAGGTGAGGCCCAGGAAGGCAGCCACCTGCCAGTCAACGTGGTCGTTGGTCTTCAGGTTGAAGAGGTCGTTCTTGCCGTTGGCATCGACTTCGAGGCTCAGGGCGAAGTTGCGGCCCAGGCTGCGCTCCACAGAGGTGCCTATGCGGCCATTGAAGGTGCTGTGCTTGGTGCCGCACTGCTCGGGAGCAATGACATAGTAGTTGTTGGCGATGATGTCGTTGAACTCATCGAAGTCCCACGCATAGTTCACGCCCCAGCCCACGATGAGGTTCCAGTTCCACTTGTTGGTCGGGCGGTTGGGGTTGATGATGTTGCTCAGGTTCATGAGCAGGTCGAGGTCGGCGGTCAGGGCATTGAACTTGAACTTCTGGTCGGCGGCCAGGCCCAGGTAGCGGTCCTGCTTGAAGCCGCTGTTGATCTGCCAGCCCTGCACGTGCAGGCGGGCACCCACCTTCGAGTTGAAGTAGCGGCCCACTGAGAGGGCAGCCTGCGGGGTGATGAGGTCGCCCATGTCGAAGTGCGTGAGCGTGGCCTGTGCACCGCCCTGCACGGTGA
>JAFVEE010000140.1 GCA_017478085.1 Prevotella sp.
GACCAGAGGCCTTCCATATCGTCGGGTGCATGAAGATTGCCGAGTCGATACCCACGATTTTCTCGTGCAGCATCGTCATGGCCTTCCACCAGTACTGCTTAATGTTATTCTTCAACTCCACGCCGTTCTGACCGTAGTCATACACAGCGCCTAAACCGTCGTAAATCTCACTCGAGGGAAACACGAATCCGTACTCCTTACAGTGGCTCACGATTTTCTTAAAAACATCTTCTTGTGCCATAAAAACTTTAATAATTTCGAAATTATGGCTGCAAAGGTACTAAAAAATTCATAATTCATAATTCATAATTCATATTTATTTAGTATCTTTGCAACATTATTTAATATATTACACCTAATGGACGACGAAATAAAGGACAACGAGATACTGGAAAATACGGAAAATCCAGAGACCCCTGACCTTGCCGAAGCCGCCGACGACACCGAGTCGCACTCCGACTACAAGCCTGTCAACCGCTTCGATGCAGCAGCAGTTCACCACCTCAGCGGCATGTACCAGAACTGGTTTCTGGACTATGCCTCGTATGTGATTCTGGAGCGTGCCGTGCCGCACATAGAGGACGGTCTGAAGCCCGTGCAGCGCCGCATCCTGCACTCCATGAAGCGCATGGACGACGGCCGCTACAACAAGGTGGCCAACATTGTGGGCCACACCATGCAGTTCCACCCCCACGGCGACGCCTCCATCGGCGACGCGCTGGTGCAGATGGGCCAGAAGGACCTGCTCATCGACACGCAGGGCAACTGGGGCAACATCCTGACCGGCAACAAGGCCGCTGCCCCGCGATACATCGAGGCACGCCTGTCGAAGTTTGCCTTAGACACTGTCTTCAACCCCAAGACCACGGAGTGGCAGATGTCGTACGACGGCCGCAACAAGGAGCCCATCACGCTGCCCGTCAAGTTTCCGCTCTTGCTGGCGCAGGGTGCCGAGGGCATTGCCGTCGGTCTGTCGTCCAAAATCCTGCCACACAACTTCGTAGAGATTTGCGATGCCGCCATCAGCTACCTGCACGACGAGCCCTTCCGGCTCTACCCCGACTTCCCCACGGGTGGCTCGATAGACGTGTCGAAATACAACGACGGCCAGCGCGGCGGCGTGCTGAAGGTGCGCGCCAAGATAGAGAAGCTGGACCCCAAGACGCTGGTCATCCGCGAGATACCGTTCTCGAAGACTACCGAGACCATCATCGACAGCATCCTGAAAGCCATCGACAAGGGCAAGATCAAGGCGCGCCACGTGGAGGACCTGACGGCTGCGAAGGTGGAGATACAGGTGCTGCTGGCACCGGGCGTGTCGTCGGACAAGACGCTGGACGCCCTGTTTGCCTTCTCGGACTGCGAGATCAACATCTCGCCCAACTGCTGTGTCATCGAGGACAACAAGCCGCAGTTCCTCACCATCTCCGACGTGCTGCGCCACTCGGTGGACCGCACGAAGGACCTCATCCGCCAGGAGCTCGAGATACGCAAGGGCGAGCTGCTGGAGCAGCTGCACTTCCAGTCGCTGGAGAAAATCTTCATCGAGGAGCGCATCTACAAGGACAAGAAGTTCGAACAGGCCCCCGACATCGACGCCGTCTGCGAGCACATTGACGACCGGCTGACGCCCTACTACCCGCAGATGGTGCGCGAGGTGACCAAGGACGACATCCTCAGGCTGCTGGAAATCAAGA
>JAFVEE010000141.1 GCA_017478085.1 Prevotella sp.
CCTCGAGATTCAGGCTCTTGAGCTGGCCATCCCCGTCAAGACGCGCCACAACGAGGTGGCTCCCAACCAGTTTGAGCTGGCGCCCATCTTCGAGGAGTGCAACCTGGCCGTAGACCACAACATGCTGCTTATGTCGCTGATGAAGCGCGTGGCCCGCAAGCACGGCTTCCGCGTGCTGCTGCACGAGAAACCCTTCGACGGCATCAACGGCAGCGGCAAGCACAACAACTGGAGCCTTAGCACCGACACGGGCATCCTGCTGCACGCCCCGGGCAACACGCCGGAGGAGAATCTGCGCTTCATCACCTTCATCGTCGAGACGCTGATGGCCGTCTACCGCCACAACGGACTGCTGAAGGCCTCGATTATGAGCGCCACCAACGCCCACCGACTGGGTGGCAACGAGGCCCCGCCAAGCATCATCTCCAGTTTCCTGGGAACACAGCTCACCGAACTGCTCAACCACATAGAGGCTTCCGACACCAACCAGCTGTTCAACCTGAAAGGCAAGCAGGGCATGGAGATAGACATACCGCAGATTCCCGACCTCATCGTCGACAACACCGACCGCAACCGCACCAGTCCCTTTGCCTTCACGGGCAACCGCTTCGAGTTCCGCGCACCGGGCTCAAGCGTCAACTGTGCATCGGCTATGATTGCCCTGAACTCGGCTATGGCCGAGGCCCTGACCGACTTCAAATGCCGCGTAGACGAGCGCATAGCCCAGGGCGAAGGCAAGATAGCCGCCATACTCGACGTGCTGAAAGACGACATCAAGACCTGCAAGCCCGTGCGCTTCGACGGCAACGGCTACTGCGAAGAGTGGGTGAAGGAGGCCGCACGGCGCGGGCTGGACGTGGAGAAGTCGTGCCCCGTCATCTTCGAGCACTACTTAGACGAGAGCAGCGTGAGGATGTTCGAGAGCACCAAGGTGATGAACCGCAAGGAGCTGGAGGCCCGCAACGAGGTGAAATGGGAGATGTACGTGAAGACGGTGCAGATAGAGGCCCGCGTGATGGGCGACCTCTCGATGAACCACATCATACCCGTGGCCACCCACTACCAGAGTCAGCTCATCAAGAACGTACAGGGCATGAAGAGCGTCTTCTCGTCGGAAAAGGCCGAGCGCCTGTCGCGCCGTAACATGAAGCTCATTGAGGAGATTGCCGAGCGCACCGAGCGCATAGAGCAGCTGGTGGAGGAGCTGACCGACGCCCGCCGCGTAGCCAACCGCATACAGGACATTCACCAGCGGGCCATTGCCTACCACGACACCGTGTGCCCCAAGATGGAAGCCATTCGCAACGAGGCCGACCACCTGGAGATGATCGTAGAGGATGGGCTGTGGACACTGCCCAAATACCGCGAGCTGCTGTTCATCAGGTAGATGGTGGTAATAGTACAAGACAAGCGGGCGGCACGCTTCTTTACACGTGCCGCCCGCTTGTTTATATATTGTATCGCCTCTAAATGCCCAGTTTCTTGCGAATATCCTTGGGAATGGCGTTCTTGTTGATGAGGAAGTCCATCGTGTTGGCAGCAATGAAGGTCTTGGTCATATACCACGTGCCCTTGTACTCGCCAGTCTCGCCCCACGAGTTCTTCACCATATAATACTCCTTGCCGTTCTGGTCCTTGGCCGTGCCATAGATCAGCATACCGTGGTCGTCGGTCAGCTCCCAGTTGTCGAAGCGCTCCTGGCGCAGCTCCTGCGTGGGAACGATCTCGGGCACGTTGCAGCCCAGCGAGTCGATCACGTCACGCTTCTTGGCGGGGGCCAGCTTCAGCCAGCGGGCCATATCGCTGCCGCGCAGGCTCTGCGTAGCCTTTCCGTCGACGGCGTAGGCCAGGCCCTGACGGGTGAAGCCATCCTCACTCACATCGCCGCCCCAGGCTATGGTGTAGCCCTCGGCCACAGCATTGTCCAGCACGCGCATCATCTCGTCCATAGGCAGGTTGTAGCTCAGCGGGAAACGCCAGTTGTCCTGCACCTCTACGGCAAAGGCAGTGTAGAAGGGGTGATGGGTGTAGCTGGTAATCGAGACATAGTCGTCAAGGTTGATGCCCAGCGACTGCACGAAGGTCTTCGGCGTGTACTTCTTGCCCTCGTAGGTGAACTCCTCGGGACACTTGCCCAGATAGGCATCGAGAATGCCCTGCAGGCCCACCTTCCACTGGTTCGAGATTTTCTTGGCCGTGCTCTTCGAGATGGCAGCCACATAGGGTTCCAGCAGCGAGAAGAACTCGTTGAAGTTGTTCAGCGAGTCGCCATAGAGCGAGCCGGGGAAAGGCATCTCGCTTTCGGGGCAAATGCCGTGGGTCTTCAGCGTGGCCAGCACGTCTTCAGACGAACCGCCCTGGGCAAACTGGCAGTCGCCGTGGTAGCGCACCACCTGAATGGCCCGCTCCATATAGGTCTTGTTGGCCACGAAGCTCTCACACAGGTCGTAGGTCTTGCCAGTGGCTTTCAGGATTTCGGCCTCAAAGAACGAAAGGGTGCTGTAGTCCCAGCAGGTGCCGCTGCGGTTCTGGTCTTTCACCGAGGTGATGGGGTTCTCCTTAATGGTCGTAAAGACTGGCTTGTTCGGGTTGACAGAGTCTTTCTTCTCCTCTGCCTGTGCACCCACGGCCATTGAGGCCAGGAGTGCGAGTGTTAGAATCTTTTTCATATTATAGTTATTTTGACATAAATTCTTGCAGTTCCTGCGGATGATAGGGAATGCGGTTCTTGCCCATAAAGCGGCAGCCGTCGGCAGTGATGAGCAGGTCGTCCTCAATGCGAATGCCGCCGAAGTCCTTGTACTGCTCCAGCTTGTCGAAGTTGAGGAACTCCTTGCAGTGGCCTTCTTTGCGCCACAGGTCAATGAGGTGGGGAATAAAGTAGATGCCTGGCTCATCAGTGACTACGAAGCCCTCCTGCAGGCGGCGGCCCATGCGCAGGCAGTTGGTGCCGAACTGCTCCAGGTTGGGGCGGGTCTCATTGTCGAAGCCTACGTATATCTGGCCCAGTCCCTCCATATCGTGCACGTCCATACCCATCATGTGGCCCAGTCCGTGAGGCAGGAACATGGCATGGGCACCAGCACGCACGGCCTCCTCGGTGTCGCCCTTCATCAGGCCCAGCTCCTTCAGGCGGTCGGTCATCAGCCTGCACACGGCAAAGTGCACGTCCTGGTACTTCACGCCGGGCCTGGCCACCTCAAGCACGTAGTCGTGGCAAGCCTCTACGATGCTGTAGATTTCCAGCTGCCGCTGGGTGAACTTACCACTAACGGGCATAGTGCGGGTGTTGTCAGAGCAGTAGTCGTCGAGCTCGCAACCGGCATCGCACAGGGCCAGACGGCCTGCCTCCAGCAGTGCATCGCTGGGGTTGCCGTGCATAATCTCGCCATGCTGACTGAAGATGGTGGCAAAGCTGACACCCTGTGCCAGCGAGCGGGCCACGCCGTCGACCTGGCCACCCACGTAGCGCTCAGTGATGCCTGGACGTATGATGCGCTGCGCCGTGGTGTGCATCAGGTAGCCCACGTCGCAGGCACGCTCTATGGCTTCAATCTCCTGCGGTTCCTTCGTAGAGCGCATCTGTACCACGGCCTTGATCAGCCCCACCGAGGCGGCTTCTTTCTGCTTGGAGGGGTGAATGCCCAGCAGGTCCATCAGCAGAATCTTCGTATCGTGCCTGTATGGTGGGAGGAAATGTACTGTTTGCCCTGAGGAAACAGCATGTTTGCAGATAGTAAACAGCGTGTTTAGCGACGCCGTCTTGGCAACGCCCACCTCGGCAGCCAGATCGGCCACCGAAGGAACGAAGCCCATCCACACAATATCTTCAATGTCGATGTCGTCGCCCAGCAGCCACTCCTGGTCGTTGTCCACGTCGATAACGCCCACCAGTCCGTCGCGGTGCTGGCCGAAGTAGTACAGGAACGTAGAGTCCTGGCGCATGGGCGAATAAGCATTAGCTGGATAGTTGGCCGGAGCCTCGTTGTTGCCAAACAGCAGAATCAGGCCTTCGCCCACCAGCCGCTTCAGCTCCTGGCGGCGACGAATATAAGTCTCTTTGTTGAACATCAGCTATTAGTTTTTTGGTTTTCGAGCGCAAAGTTAAGCATATTTTATGAGATAACGCAGAAATAGATGCTAAAAAATGCTTGCACGCGTCAAATATTTTTCGTATTTTTGCGCCGTTAATATTTTTCCCAACGATTATGGCAAAAGACAAGATAGCTTACGTATGCGAGAACTGCGGACAGGAGTCGCCCAAATGGATAGGCAAATGCCCTGCCTGCGGACGGTGGAACACATTCAAGGAGGTGCGCGTGGCAGCCGACACCGCCCGGCAAACGGCTACCACGGCAGCCGCCCAGGCAGGCCACGCACTGAGGAAGCACAAAGCACTGAGGCTACGCGACATCAGCAGCCACGACGACCCACGCATCGATATGCACGATGCCGAGCTGAACCGCGTGCTGGGCGGCGGTCTGGTGCCGGGCAGCATTATCCTGCTGGGCGGCGAGCCTGGCATTGGCAAGTCGACGTTGTCGCTACAGACTATGCTGCGCCTGCCGGACAAGCGCATCCTGTACGTCAGTGGTGAGGAAAGCGCCCACCAGCTGAAGATGCGCGCCGAGCGCATTGCCCACGAGGAGAACGAGCAGTTCCTTATTCTCTGCGAGAACTCGCTCGAGGCCATTTTCGAACATATCAAGGACGTGCAGCCCGAGCTTGTAGTGGTCGACTCGATACAGACCATTGCCACCGACGAGGTAGAGTCGAGCGCAGGCTCCATCGCCCAGGTGCGCGAGTGTGCCTCGGCCCTGCTACGCTTTGCCAAAACCAGCGGCGTGCCTGTTATCCTAATAGGCCACATCACCAAGGAGGGCACACTGGCAGGACCGAAGATCCTGGAACACATCGTCGACACGGTCATTCAGTTCGAGGGCGACCAACACTATATGTACCGCATACTGCGAAGCATAAAGAACCGATTCGGAAGCACTTCTGAATTAGGGATTTACGAAATGCAGCATTCGGGGTTGCGACAAGTGGGTAACCCTTCCGAACTGCTGCTCACGCAAGACCACGAGGGACTCTCGGGCATTGCCATCAGCTCGGCCATCGAGGGCATGCGCCCCTTCCTGGTTGAGACACAGGCCCTTGTGTCGACGGCAGCCTACGGCACACCGCAACGGCAGGCCACTGGCTTCGACCAGCGCCGTCTGAACATGCTGCTGGCTGTGCTCGAGAAGCGGGTAGGCTTCAAGTTGGTGCAGAAAGATGTGTTTCTGAACATTGCCGGTGGGCTACGGGTCACCGACCTGGCCATGGACCTGAGCGTCATTGCTGCCGTGCTCAGCAGCAATGTAGACACGCCAATAGAGACTGGCTGGTGCATGGCTGGCGAGGTGGGCCTGAGTGGTGAGGTTCGCCCCGTAAGCCGCATTGAGCAGCGCATCGGCGAGGCCCAGAAGCTGGGCTTCAGTCACATCATCGTGCCTCGCTACAACCTGCAAGGCATAGACCGCAGCAAGTACACCTCCATCGAGCTACACCCTGTGCGCAAGGTTGAAGAGGCCTTGCGCGCCCTATTCGGGTAAGGGGAATTCTACTGCTTAGCGTCTCCCCAGCAGCTCCCTGGCGTTCTGTATGGCCGCCTGCCCCACGTCGCTACCGCTCAGCATCTGGGCAATCTCGCCCACACGTTCTTCATCGGCCAGCAGCATCATATGGCTGGTAGTGCCCTGGGGCGTTTCTTCCTTATAGACCTTATAATGGGTAGTGCCACGAGCGGCAATCTGCGGCAGGTGGGTAATGCTGATTACCTGCCGGTCGCCAGCTCCCATCTCGTGCATAATCTGGGCCATCTGCTCGGCAATCTTCCCGCTCACGCCCGTGTCAATCTCATCGAAAATAATAGTGGGCAGCTTCACCGCCCCGCTGATCATGGCCTTCAGCGAGAGCATCACGCGAGCTATCTCGCCTCCCGATGCCACCTGGGCCACTGGCTGTAGCGGTGTCGACGTGTTGGCACTGAAGAGAAAGGCCACCTTGTCCTGCCCGCTTTTCGACAGCTCGGCCTGGCTTATGTCTATGGAAAACCGCACGTTGGGCATGCCCAGAGGCACCAGTCGCTGTTGCATCTCCTTCTCGATCTTTTGTGCTGCTTTCCGGCGGCAGTCGCTCAGTGTTGTGGCGGCCTTAGTGGCCTCCTGCCTGAGCCGCTGCACTTCCTGCTCCTGCTGGGCCAGTGCCTCGTCGCTATTCTCAATGTTGCTCAGTGCCTGGCGCAGTTCTTCCTGCTGAGCCAGAAGCTGCTCTACGGTATCAGCATGATACTTGCGCTGCAGGTCGTATATCTTGTCCAGACGATTGTTCACGGCATCCAGCTCTGCGGGGTCAAAGTCGGTGTCCTCCAGCCTTGCCCCCACTTCCTGCGCAATATCCTTCAGCTCAATATAGGCGCTGTCCATACGCTGTGCCAGCTCGTCGGCATCGGGCAGCACGCGCCCAATGCCACGCAGGGCGGCAGTGGCCTGGCGTAGCTGCTGCACAATGCCGGTGCCGTCGGCCTGCAAGGCATTGTCGGCTTCGTAGAGTGCCTTCTTGATGTCCTCGGCATGGGTCATCGTGTCGCTACGCTGCTCCAGCTCCTCCTGTTCACCCTCTACCAACCGTGCGGCACTCAGCTCGTCGTACTGGAACTGCAGGAAGTCCTGGCGCTGTTGGCCCTCTTCGATGCTCTGGCGCAACTGCTGCAACCGTCTTGCTGATTCCTGGTAGAGAGCGAAGCGCCGCCCGTAGTCGGACAGCAGGTCGGCATCCTGTGCAATGATATCGACCACGTCCAGCTGGAAATCCTGTTTGCCCAGCAGCAGGTTCTGGTGTTGCGAGTGTATGTCAACCAGCAGTTCGCCCAGTTCCTTGAGCAGTGCCAGCGTCACGGGCGTGTCGTTCACGAAGGCGCGGCTTTTGCCCTGTGCCGTGAGTTCCCGGCGTACGATGCAATCGGCCGCGTCATACTCTATGTCGTTCTCGTCGAAGAAGTGCTGCAGGTCGTAGCGCTGCAGGTCAAAGTGTGCCTCAACCACGCACTTATCGGCCCCGGCCTTCACGGTCTTAGAGTCGGCCCGCTGTCCCAGCAGCAGGCCAATGGCTCCCAGCACAATGCTTTTTCCGGCACCCGTCTCGCCCGTTATCACGGAGAACCCTCCTCGAAAAGCTATGTCGAGCTTTTCGATGAGGGTGAAGTTCTTAATATAAAGATGTGTCAGCATTACGTAGGTTAGAAGTCCTTGGTCTGCTCCTTGACCTCAGCGTTGATCTTGTCGATGAACTCCTGGATGGTCATGGTGGCCTGCTCGCCACCACCCTGCTGGCGCATGGACACGAGGCCCTCGGCCTCTTCCTTCTCGCCAACGATAACCATATAGGGAATGCGCTTCAGCTCGTTGTCGCGGATCTTGCGGCCCAGCTTCTCGTTGCGCAGGTCGATAGAGCCGCGAACGCCCTGCAGGTCGAACTCCTTGAGCACCTTCTTGGCGTAGTCGTTGTACTTCTCTGACAGCGGCAGAATGGCCACCTGGTCGGGTGTGAGCCAGAGGGGGAAGTGGCCGCTGGTGTGCTCGATAAGCACGGCAGTGAAGCGCTCGAGGGAGCCGAAGGGTGCGCGGTGAATCATCACGGGCGTCTTTTTCGTGTTGTCCTCGTCGGTGTATTCCAGCTGGAAGCGCTTGGGCAGGTTGTAGTCTACCTGAATGGTGCCCAACTGCCAGCGGCGGCCAATGGCGTCCTTGATCATGAAGTCGAGCTTGGGACCGTAGAAG
>JAFVEE010000142.1 GCA_017478085.1 Prevotella sp.
ACTTTTAGCTGACCGCGGTAGAAGGTGTATGAGGAGTTGCAGACGGTGACTTCAAGACCCACTGCACAAGCAGACCCACCCCCGACCCCACCCGCGGGGGGGAGGGGAGTGATTAGTTCTGCAACTCTTTCTTGCCCTTGAAGGTATTTACTCCCCTCCCCCCCGCGGGAGGGGTCGGGGGTGGGGCTGTTGGGGCTGCCGGGACTGTTGGGGAAGAGGCAGTAGATGTCTGTGATATGCGTTGCCTTCGTCAGATGCAGATAGCTGCGCCCCGCAAACCAGCCGATGTTGGGGTCGGTGGGACAATGGTGCATCATCTGTTTGAAGTTGGCGTGGAAGGGATCGATGCGCAGGGCGAGGAGGTTGCGGGCGTTGGGCTTCAGGTATTTGGTCACGTCGACGATCTTGCGGTGACCGTCGTGCAGTACCTCCACCACCTTGCCGTTCACCCACAGCTCTCCACTGGGGAAGAGCGACTCCAGTTCGAAGTAGGCACGTTCAAAGTCCTTTATGTCTACCCATCGGCGCAGCAGCAGGGCCTCGCCCTCGTGGCGTTCGGTGCCGTGGTTCTTGGGCATGGTGCAGGTCTGCCACGCCGAGTCATCGTAGTCGGGACGCTGCCAGCCGTCGGTGTCGATGGGCTTCTTCGAGCTTGCATCGAGGAAGGTCTTGGCGAAGAGGGGCTGGTTCAGGCGCTTGGTGTCGGTGGTCTTCGTGTAGCAGAGGCCCCAGATATTGTCGACGGCATAACCGTCGACCACACTGCCAGCGGCAGTATGAGCGCTAAGGGCGAGGCCGTCGATGCCGCCGGCACGGGTCAAGAGGGGCTGAAAGTCGATGACCTTCTTGCCGTCGAGCAACAGGTTGTAGCGGTGCTCCTGCAGGTCTACTTCAAAGACGGCGTGGTGAGGCTTTCCGTCGTTCGTATATGAACACACTACGGTCTCGCCGTCCATGAGTTTCAGCAAGCCACTGCCGTTGATGCCGCACTCTAAGCGCAGGTTGTAGGTCTGCCTTTCAAAACGATATTGAGAGGCAAGTGGCTTGTAATGAGAGGTAGACGGTGCCCACCGCCACTCATCCAGCACCACCTTTGTTCGCACCTCGGGCAGGGGCTGGGGCTTCAGACGCTTCATGGCCTCGCTAACCTCATCACTGGTCACCACCTGCTCAGCCAGACTTTGGTCGTTGAAGAACCGCGAGGCATAGCGCTGCCAGTGCGATAGGTACTCAATACGCTGATCGGTGGTCATCCACTCCGTGGCTCCCTTGTAGTCGGTCTCGCCGTTGGCACGGGCGTCACTGGTGACATAGCGCAGCTCGAACGACTGCGACAGCACCTTTTCTTTCTTCTGGGCCCAGCCCATGATGATGGGCATTGTAGCGGCCACCACCATCAAGTAGATTCTCTTCATCGCTATTATCCTGCCCTGGAGTTAATTTACAAGTTCCTTTTCCAGTTCTTCCAGGCTCTTGCCTTTGGTCTCGGGACAGCGGCGGTAGAGGAAGATAAAGGCACAGACGCAGATGGCCGAATAGATCCAGAAGGTGCCGCTCGAGCCCAGGGCGGCATTCATCGATGGGAACGAGAACGTGAGCGTGCAGCAGCCCACCCATAGGGCGAAGGTGCAGGTGGCCATGGCAATGCCGCGCACACGGTTGGGGAATATCTCGGCCAGCAGCGTCCACGTGACGGGGCCCAGCGTCATGGCATAGACCGAGATGGCCGCCACGACGAACGCCACCATCAGGAAGCCCGTCATGCCGAGGTAGTAGCACGTGCCCAGCGTCAAGTAGATGAGTCCCAGCCCCCCGGCGCCGATGAGCATCAGCGTGCGGCGGCCCCACTTCTCAATGGTGTAGAGGGCCACGAAGGTGAAGACCACATTGGCAATGCCGGTGATGACGATGTTGATGAACATTCCGTCGACATCGAAGCCTGCCCCCACGAAGATCTCCTGTGCGTAGTTGAAGATGACGTTCGTGCCGCACCACTGCTGGAACACGGCAATGACCAGGCCCAGGATGAGGACGCGACGGTATTTTGGAGAGGTGAGAGGTGGGTTTTTAGAGGGGAGAGGTGAGAGGTGAGAGGTAAGAGAATTGTCTTGCTGGCGAACAGTATCCGTGGTAGTCAAGTCTGACCTCTCACCTCTTACCTCTAACCTCTCACCTCTTTTTAAAGCCAAGTACACCGGGCTCTCGGGAATGAAGAAGCTCATCACGAGGAACAGGGCGGCAGGCAGCGTCTCGGCCCAGAACATCCAGCGCCAGCCCCACTCCACGTTCCACGCCATGTTCTCGGCCACCGTCGTGTCGCGGGCCAGCAGCATATTCACGATCTGTGCGCCCAGAATGCCCAGCACAATGGTCATCTGGTTCAGGCTGACCATGCGGCCGCGTATCTCGGCAGGGCTCACCTCGGCAATATACATCGGGGCCAGGGCCGAAGCCACGCCGATGCCCACGCCGCCAATGAAGCGGGCAATATTGAACATCGTGAAGTCGCCAAACCAGCCCGTGGCTATGGCCGACACGGTGAAGAGCACTGCCGAGACCATCAGCAGCGGCTTGCGGCCATAGCGGTCGGCAGCGGCACCGGCCACCATGGCACCCACCAGACAGCCCACCAAGGCCGTGGTCATGGCCACGCCCTGCATCAGCGGGTCGGTGCTGATGTCGAAGTACAACTCATAGAACGGCTTGGCACCGCCTATTACCACCCAGTCGTAACCGAAGAGCAGGCCGCCCATAGCCGACACGAGGCAGATGAAATAAGTAAAAGCTTTGCTGTTTTGCATATCTGTTTTTGTTTTAGTTCTTTAGTCGTTACGGTTTCACGGTGCAAAAATAATACATCTTTCCCGATAATTTGATATACTTTTCTTTGGATAAGATGGATTTTCTTACTATCTTTGCACCCAGATATGAAGGACGGATTCACCGGCGAGCGCAGCATCGTGCTGCCACCCGCCATCATCGAGATGGAACAAAGCGACCCACTGGTCAGCAGTCTCTACATCACCGACATAGGCTACTACCCCCATGCCGACGGTCATTATCGCGAGCGGCAGCAGCCCATTGCAGCCTACGTGCTCATATACTGCATGGAGGGCGAGGGCTGGTATCGCATAGGCGACCATACTTATCATGTACGCGCGAACCAGTATTTCATTCTGCCCGCTGGCAAGCCCCACGCCTACGGGGCCAGCACGGCGAGGCCGTGGACCATCTACTGGATTCACTTCACCGGGCAGCACGCCGACATCTACAGCGAGGGACAGCAACAGCCGCAGGACATCAGTCCCACGCACAACTCGCGCATCAGCGAGCGGCAGCTGGTGTTCGAAGAGATCTTCTCGACCCTGGAGCGCAGCACCGACCGCGAGTCGCTGCGCTACGCATCGAGCCTGCTGCACTACTACCTGGCCTCCATGCGCTACCTGCGCCACTACCGCGAGGGGGCGGGCGAGGCGTCGCTCATCGATGCCACCCTGCACTATATGCAGGAGAACCTGGAGCACCACATCACCCTCGACCAGCTGGCCCGCTACACGGGCTATTCGCCCAGCCACTTCTCGCTGCTGTTCCGCCAGCAAACGGGCGAGAGTCCGCTGGCCTACCTGAACCGTATGAAAATAGAGCGCGCATGCCAGTTGCTCTTGTCAACCAGCATGCGCGTCAATCAGATTTGCCACAAGGTGGGGTTCGATGACTCCTACTACTTCTCGCGCCTCTTCAAGCAGATCACGGGCAAGTCGCCCAAGCTCTACCGTCAGGAGGCCGGCAGTTGAAGATCGAGCTCCACCGGACAGTGGTCGCTGCCCAGAACGTCGGTGTGTATCCTGGCATCGGCCACCCGCTCCATAAGCCGCTCGCTCACCACGAAGTAGTCAATGCGCCATCCGGCATTCTTCTGCCGTGCCTGGAAGCGGTACGACCACCACGAGTAGGTCACCTGCTCAGGATAGAGCGTGCGGAAGGTGTCCTTGAAGCCACGCCCCAGCCACTGCGAGAACTTCGCCCGCTCCTCGTCGGTGAAGCCCGCGTTGTGGCGATTGGTCTTCGGGTTCTTGATGTCAATCTCCTCGTGGGCCACGTTCAGGTCGCCGCACACCACGACGGGCTTCTTCTGGTCCAGCCGCTGCACGTAGTCCTGGAAGTCGTCCTCCCAGCGCATACGGTAGTCCAGCCGCTTCAGCCCGTCCTGCGAGTTGGGCACGTAGACGCACACCAGGTAGAAGTCCTCCATCTCGAGCGTGATGACGCGGCCCTCGTGGTCGTGCTCGTCGATGCCAATGCCCCGCGTCACGCTGAGCGGCTTGTGGCGGGTGAAGATGGCCGTGCCGCTATAGCCCTTCTTCTCGGCCCAGTTCCAGTAGCTGTCGTAGCCCTCAAAGGCCAAGTCCAGCTGTCCCTCCTGCATCTTCGTTTCCTGCAGGCAGAAGAAGTCGGCATCCATCGCCCTGAACACCTCGCTGAAGCCCTTGCCCTCGCAAGCCCTCAGCCCATTCACATTCCAACTTACTAATTTCATCATATCCTTCTTTGTTTTGCTTTATTATTTGCAAAGTTACGAAAAAAAAGCTGTCTGGAAAACTATTATGCAATTTTTCGCGTTATTTAAGAAAGTAAAGACCTAAAAACAAGATGGACTCAAAACTGATCATTAACTTTCTGAAGGCCGTAGCGGCCAACAACAACCGTCCCTGGTTCCAGGAGCACAAGGCTGAATACGAGGCTGCACGGGCCGAGTTTGAGCGCGGCGTGGAGCAGGCGCTGCAGCGCATCGTGACGTTCGATGCTTCGATTGGCAACCTGCGGGTGAAGGACTGCACCTACCGCTTCTATCGCGACACGCGCTTCTCGGCCGACAAATCGCCCTACAAGAACCACTTCGGAGCCTACATCAACGCGAAGGGCAAGAAGGCCCTGCGCGGTGGCTACTACATTCATCTGGAGCCCGACCACTGCCTGCTGGCCGTGGGCAACTACTGGCTGCCCACAAACATACTGACCTCGTGCCGCAACGAGCTGATGGCCAACGAGCAGGAGTGGCTGCGGTGCGTGGAGAGCAAGGAGTTCAAGAAGTACTTCACCGCCACCAAGATTACCGATAGCTGGGAAGAATCCTGGGACTCGCCGCAAGGCTTCGGGCTCACTAAGCTGAAGACGTGTCCAGCGGGCTTTCCCCGTGACTATGAGCACGTTGAGTATCTGCGTCTGAAGGACTACTGCGCCTGGCACCACGTAGGCGAAGACTTCTTCGAAGGCGACCAGTGGCTCGACGAGATGGAGCGCATCTTCTGCGCCGCCAAGCCTATGATGGACTTCATGAATGCCGTGATCGATGACTATGAATAAATTAACTTTACAACTTATACTATGCTGAAAAAACTATTACTAACCGCTGCCTGCCTGACTACCTTGGGAAGCATGGCAGCAACAGAGAAGACCCCTGTGTGGAAGGATCCACTGGTGAACCAAGTGAACCGCGAGGCACGCCGCGCCGTGTTCTTCGCCTTCGAGGATGCCGACAAGGCCCGTGCCAACGACAAATCGAAGTCCAGCCGCTACCTCTCGATGGAGGGCAAGTGGCGCTTCAACTTCGTGAAGGATCACGACAAGGCACCCAAGGACTTCTTCTCGCTGAAGTTCGACGACTCGAAGTGGGTCGATTTCCCCGTACCCGGACTGTTCGAGATTGAGGGCTACGGCGACAAGATCTATAAGAACACGAGATACTCGTGGGCCACGACCTTCGACAGCAACCCGCCCTACATCGGCGAGACCAACAACTACACCGGCTCGTACCGTCGCACGTTTGAGTTGCCTGCCTCGTGGAATGGCCAGGAAGTCTACTTCCACGTGGGCTCGGCCACGAGCAACCTCTCGGTCTGGGTGAATGGGAAATACGTGGGCTACTCGGAGGACTCGAAGGTGGCCGCCGAGTTCAACATCACCAAGTACCTAAAGAAGGGCCAGAACCTCATTGCTATGCAGGTGATGCGCTGGTGCGACGGCTCTTACCTGGAAGACCAGGACTTCTGGCGCTTCACGGGCATCAGCCGCGAGGTCTACCTGTACGCCCGTCCGAAGGTGCACATCGAGGACATCGTGGTGACGCAGGACTACGTCGACGGCAAGGGTGTGCTCGATGTCGACGTAAAGGCTCCCAAGGGGACAACCGTTGAAAAGCAACTCCTGGACGCCAACGGCCAGCAGGCCGATTTGGCTACCATCAAGCCCTGGACTGCCGAGACGCCCAACCTCTACAACCTGATGATTACCCTGAAGAAGGGCAACGAGGTGCTCGAGGTGGTTCGTCAGCGCGTGGGCTTCCGCCATATCGAGATCAAGAACGCCCAGCTGCTCATCAACGGCCAGCCTATATTAATAAAAGGTGCCGACCGCCACGAGCTGGATCCCGACGGTGGCTATATTGTGTCGATGCAGCGCATGATTCAGGACATCAAGATTATGAAGCAGCTGAACATCAACGCCGTGCGCACCTGCCACTATCCCGACGACCCGCGCTGGTACGACCTGTGCGACGAGTACGGCCTGTACCTCACTGCCGAGGCTAACCTGGAGAGCCACGGCATAGGCTATGACGACCGCACGCTGGCCAAGCGCACCGACTTCGAGAAGATGCACCTGGAGCGCAACCAGGGCAATGTGCTGTCGTTCCGCAACCACCCCAGCATCATCGTGTGGTCACTGGGCAACGAGGCTGGCTACGGCCCCAACTTCGAGAAGGCCTACGACTGGGTGAAGGCAACCGACGCGACCCGTCCCTGCCAGTATGAGCAGGCCCGTCAGGACGGCAAGACCGACATTTTCTGCCCGATGTACTACGACTACAACGGCTGCGAGAAGTATTCACAGGGCAACAATCCCCGTCCGCTCATTCAGTGTGAGTATGCCCACGCTATGGGCAACTCGATGGGTGGCTTCAAGGAGTACTGGGACCTCGTTCGCAAGTACCCGAAGTACCAGGGTGGCTACATCTGGGACTTCGTTGACCAGGGCATGCGCGACAAGAGCCCCATCACGGGTCGCGAAATCTTTACCTACGGTGGCGACTACGGCAAGTACCCCGCCTCTGACTATAACTTCAACTGCAACGGCATCATTGCCCCCGACCGCCGACTGAACCCGCATGCCTACGAGGTGCAGTACTACTACCAGAACGTGTGGGTGAAGGACGTAGACCTGAAGCAGGGTAAGTTCGAGGTCTACAACGAGAACTTCTTCAAGACGCTCGACGACCTGCAGCTGGATTGGTACGTAGGCGGCGCTGCCGGCAAGCATCACCATCAGACCGAGGGCCGTCCCGCCGGAATGACCTTTGGTCACGGTGGCACCATCGACCTCACGGGCATCGAGCCCCAGCAGCGCAAGGTGATTACCGACGAGCAGCTGCAACAGACCATCAGCCGCGTGCTCAGCCATCACGCCGATCAGGAAATCTTCGTGTGGTTCCTCTTCAAGTCGAAGGAGGGTGCGCCCCTCATCGACAAGGGCCAGGTGCTGGCCAAGGAGCAGTTTGTGTTGCAGCCCTACCAGTTCCCCGAGCTGTCGTCTGCAACTCCAGCAACTCCCGAACTCCAGAACTCCATAAAGAAGGAAGAGACCAACAGCTACGTGAAGCTCTCTGCCGCAGGCACCGACCTGTACGTAGGCAAGTGGACGGGCTGGATTGACTACCTCACCGTCGACGGCAAGGAGATGCTGCAGTTCCGCGAGTCGGTAGTGCCCGAGTTCTGGCGCGCCCCCACCGACAATGACTACGGTGCAGGCCTGCAGCGCCACTTCCGCACCTGGCAGAACCCGCAGATGAAGCTGAAGAGCGTAACCGTGGATGAGGGGGCACCCGTCGTCACCGCCCGCTTCGACCTGCCCGACCAGAAGGCCCAGCTCACCATGACCTACTCGCTCACCAGCGAAGGCGAAGTGATTGTGCGCGAACAGCTCTCTACCGAGAAGGACGCCAAGGTGGCCGAACTCTTCCGCTACGGTATGCAGCTGCAGATGCCGAAGCAGTTCTCGCGCGTGAAATACTACGGTCGCGGCCCGGCTGAGAACTACATAGACCGCAACCACTCTGAGTTCATCGGCCTCTACGAGAACGAGGTGGCCAAGGAGTACTTCGACTACATACGTCCGCAGGAGAGCGGCAACCACACCGACGTGCGCTGGTTCCAGGTGCTCGACGAGCAGGGCCGTGGCCTCTGCTTCTACAGCAATGCCCCGATGGAAGCTTCTGCCCTGCCCTACTCCACCAGTCAGCTGGACGATGGCTGGTCGAAGGACAAGGCCTGGGGCCGTCATAGCGGCGACCTCATCGCTCCGGGCCAGACCTTCGTGCACATTCAGCAGCGCCAGATTGGCCTCGCCTGCGTCAACTCGTGGGGTGCCTGGCCGCGCCAGGAGTACCGTATGCCCTACCAGGACTACGACTTCACCTTCGCCATCAAGCCGGTGAAGTGAGGTGAAAGATGTAACTTGCAAACTAATTGCAAACTCCTCAGCCACTCCTATTCAAGGAAAAAGTCGTAACTTTGCACGAAAAAAGCTACGATGAAACAATCACTACTGCTGCTACTCTCGCTCTGCCTGCTGCTTGCCTCTTGCAAACAGCAGGCAGACGAGCATACGGCCTTCCACCTGCAAGGGGCCTGGACGCTGCTGCAAATGGAGTACCCTACAGGCCTGACAAGAAACTACTCGCTGAACGACAACGGCACCTATTGCATCTTTTACGACGGCGACAGCCTGCTCTATGAAAGCTGGCTCACCACCACGCCGTCGGGCCTGGTGGTGCTGCCCACTGGCATCACCGACATCACGCTGGTAGACAAGGGCGGCGGCGAACTGCTCTACTTGGAGAACGGCGACCCGCACCCGCTGCACATCGACGGCGACTCGCTCACCATTCAGCGCAACGGCATCCGGCTGTCGTGGCTGCGGGCCGACGACATCTACCGGGAATGGGGCCAGGAGATTCGCGACATCGTCAGGCAGGAACTGCACGGCGACACCCCGGCCGACACCAAGCGCTACTTTCTCTCCATCAGGGAGCGCCAGCAGGAACGAACCATCTGGTGGCTCGGCTGTGTCATTGCCCTCATCGTTGCAGTCGCGCTGATTGCCGCCCACTATAACCGCAAGGCTAAGAAGCAGTTACGGCTACAGCTGCAACAAATACAGGAAGTGCAGACCAACCGTCCGCCATCAGTTCGGCAGGCCGTGGCATCGGTAGAAAGCAGCTTCTTTGCTTCCGACGACTACGCCGCCCTGCAAAGGCGCATAGCCAGCGGGCAGCGCCTGAAGGACGAGGAATGGGCCGACGTGGAGCAGCGGCTGAAGACGGTCTATCCCGGCTTCGCAACCCAGCTGCGCGGACTTCACCAGATGTCGGAACTGGAGTACCGCGTGTGTCTGCTCATCAAACTGCGCATCGCCCCGAAAGACATTGCCACCGTGCTGGCCCGCGACGTGAGCACCATCAGCACCGCGCGCAGCCGCCTATATAAAAAGGTGTTCGGCCAGAAGGGGGGTGCCAAGGAGTGGGACGACTTCATTCTATCGATGGGCACATAGCGACTTTGCAAAGAGTTTGCACCGCAAATGCCAATGAAATGCAAACTCGTTTTCTTGGCTACATCGGGAAATGCCCGTACCTTTGCCGCCGATAATTCACCCTATTTCTAACCAAAACAAAAAAACGAAATGCTTATGAAAAAGATGATGTTGATGATGGCCGCCCTACTACTGAGCGCCATCAGCGTGAGTGCCCAGACGCCCAAGGTGGCCGACAAGGAACTGGTAGGAGCATGGCTCTTGCAGAAGATGCAATGGGAAGGCGAGAAGGAAATGGTATGCGGCAAGGAGAGCGGCTACACCCAGTTCAAGTACTATGGTGCCGACGGCGAGTATGCCTGCGCCGAGATTTCCCTGACCAAGGAGGGCAAATGCGTGGTGATGCCCCACGAGTATGGCACCTACACCTTCAAGAACGGTGTCTACACCGAGATGGGCCGCTCTACCAAGGACGGCGATATGGTGCTGGTAGACAAAAACACCTTCAAGGGCCGCTGGATGAACCGCCACGACATCTGGAAGAAGCAGCCCCAGATGCCCGAGAAGCTGGTGCGCTACATCGTGAACTGCTGTATGATGAAGCAGACGCCTGCCGAAATGCAGCAGCTCATCAAGGAGAACATGTTCAAATAAAAGTTAGTAAATACGAATCGACAATTTCCGGAAACGCCAGGAGGCCGCAGTGATGCGTTCTCCTGGCTTCTATTGGCAGAAACCGGCGCAGAACTTCTCGCCTTCGCTGAAGCCTTCCTCGTAGAGCCGCTCCAGCTTCTCTGGATCGCGACAGATGCGGTCGACCTCTAACGGGCGCTGAGGACGAATGACGATGACCTCGCCCCAGGCCTCCATCCGCTCCAGCATCTCCATCTGCTGGTTGTAGACATCGTTCAGCCTGCGTAGGGCCACCCGCAGACGAGGGTACTCGGTGTAGATGAAGCGCGGCGTGGTGTAGTCAAGGTCGGTGCTGCGGTAGCCCTTGTTCTTGGTGAGCACCACCACGTTCACGGGGTGGCCCGTCTCTATGGCCCGCTGCACGGGTATGGGGTCGGCAATGCCGCCATCGAGCATCGGCTTTCCGTCGACATAGGTAATCTGCGCCACGAAGGGCAGCGAGCTGCTGGCCTTGGCAATGGTTGAGATGCGCTGAGGGTCGCGCTTCTCGGTGAGATACTCGGCCAGGCCGGTCTGGCAATTGGTCGTAACCATCTCGAACACAGCCGGGTTACGGAGGTAGGCGTCGTAGTCGAAAGGCACGATCTCGTTAGGGAAGCGGTCGTAGAGGATGTTCGGATCGAAGATGCTGCCCTGAACGAGCAGGCTCCTCAGCGAGATGTAGTCGTACTTCTGCAGCATGTCGATGTTAGAGTAGCGTGCCCGTCGCGGCTGACGGCTCATATACGAGAGCCCATTGCACGCCCCGGCACTCACCGCCACCACGTAGGGGAAATAGCATTCGTGCTTCATAAAAGCATCGAGCACCCCACTCGTGAAGACGCCGCGCATGCCGCCGCCCTCCAGCACCAGTCCCGTGTTTCGTTCCAATTTCAGCATTCCTTGTAACGTCTAGCTTATAAAAACGACTGCAAAGTTACAAAAAAGTTTTGATGCTACCGCTTTTTTATTCGTAACTTTAGAAGAAAGAGGGGGAGTAGCAGTAGAATCATGTCCTAATCAAGCCTTCATTGAATTGGTATACAGCCTTTATACCATTGGTATACACGCCATATACCGATGGTATAAAGGCTGTATACCAAACCGATTCAATACGACACCAGCGGACTGCGCACAGGAGTCACTGGCAGTGACTCGTCGAATGCTTTCACAAAAGCAGAACGTATGCGGGCGCACTTCTCGTTAATCGAATTGAGCAAAGGGGTTGTCACATCTTCTATGCTTTGAATAGTCTTTTTGTTCAATCCCATTGGTTTCAGTTTTTGATGTCCAACAACTCCTCTCTGTAGTCTGTCA
This sequence comes from Prevotella sp., assembly GCA_017478085.1. GTDB lineage: Bacteria > Bacteroidota > Bacteroidia > Bacteroidales > Bacteroidaceae > Prevotella. The sequence continues at coordinate 11,575 of JAFVEE010000142.1, forward strand.
ATTCCTTGAATAAAATACCTTCTGAATGTTTCAAGAACAACAGATACACTGCCTTCACCAGTGGTTCCATCTTCACCTCTATGTCATTGTAATCTGGCAATACAATTCTGTGGTCTTTAGTGATGACCAACCTACTGAGTTGAGTCTTTGTCTTAAACAGGCCTCTGAACGTCCACTCGTTCATGCCCTTTGCTCTCAACTTCTGTACCCTTACGTCCATGTCCTCCAGCAGCGTCAGACTCACAAATTCCTGATCCTCGTTAAGTGCCAAAATACAGGGGATATGGTCGTTCTCCTTGCATTCTGCTATCCATAGACTACCACTTTTTCCCTCCAAATCATCCCACTTCTGCCTCTATTTCTTTCAGGGCGAAGATGACCGCATCATATTTCACCTCGTCCTCCCCATCAACAATATCCAGCACCTTGTCTGCCAACCAGATAGTCAGCAGTTCTTTCTCATCAATCTCAAGGAGATTGGCCATAATAGGTATATGACTCCGTTTGGCCTTTCTTTCTCCACGCTCTATTTTGCTGTACATAGGCGTGTCTATATCCAGTGCAGCCGCCAGTTTCCGCTGCACCATCCCATGCTCTTCTCTGAGTTCTTTTATCTTCTTTCCGAATATCATACGCTTCTTATCCTTTTCTAACTTTCCGATATTTCTGATTTTTGCTGTTGGGCTTCTCTGGTTCTGTCATTTCTAAATATCCCATCTCCAACAAAGGCCTGACGTAAGCGGTCATATTCTTTGAGTTATTGTAATAGCCTATGTGGTCCAT
>JAFVEE010000143.1 GCA_017478085.1 Prevotella sp.
ACCATCTACACCCTTTCGGGTCAGGCTTTAGGTACGAACCCCAACACCTTGCCCCAAGGCATTTATGTGAAGGGAAACAAGAAAGTCTTTATTAAATAAGAACTAAAATCTTTATTAAATAAGAATCATGAAACAGAAGTATCAAAGTCCTAAAACCATCATTGTGGAGGTTTTAGGCACCTGCCCGCTGAATGCAGGAAGTGGTGGTGAGGCTTTTAGTGGAAATTCGATGGATACGCAGTCATATCGCAAGAACGGCAATGCCGGCATGGCAGCATCCAGGGGCAACCGTTCGTGGGATGATGAATAGCCGTTTCAGAACGCAGGCTCCGTTGCAGCCTAATGGGTACTTCGTTGTTTAGCAACGCAGGCTCCGTTGTCTCGTTATGCAGGCTCCGTTTACCCACAACGGGGCCTGCGTTATATTACTTTTATGTTCCCCTCGTCTATCCGTCACCCCCCCGTTCCGTCCGTCTATCCGTCAAAAACCCGTTCCATCCGTCTATCCGTCAAAAAAATCATTCATCCGTCTACCCGTCAAAAAGAATCATCCCCCGATATCGCATCGGGGGATGAACAACACAAACACAAAATAAACACAGTCTTTTCAGACTGGTCAGGGTCTGAAATGGGGATTACTGAATGCCGTCCTCGCGCAGCTTCTGCTGCCAGCGCCAGGCGGTCTTCAGCACCTCCTCGGTGGGTGTGTCGGCCTTCCAGCCCAGCACCTTGTTGGCCTTGTCGACGTTGCCCCACACCTTCTCGATGTCACCCTCGCGACGAGGAGCGTAGTTCCAGTTCAGCTTCACGCCCGTAGCCTTCTCGAAGCCTTCCACCACCTCGAGGGTTGAGAGACCACGGCCGGTGCCGATGTTGAACACCTCGACGGCATCGGTCTCAGGCTTGTCGAGCACGCGCTCCATAGCCTTGACATGAGCCTTGGCCAGGTCGACCACATAGATGTAGTCGCGAATGCAGGTGTGGTCGGGAGTGTTATAGTCATTGCCGAAGATCTTCAGCTCCTTGCGAATGCCGATGGCGGTCTGCGTGACGAAGGGGATGAGGTTCATGGGCACGCCGTTGGGCAGCTCGCCGATGAGTGCTGAGGGGTGAGCGCCGATGGGGTTGAAGTAGCGCAGGATGATGCTCTTGATGGGGGCACCGCTATGGATGTAGTCCTGGATGATCTCCTCGTTGATCTGCTTGGTGTTGCCGTAGGGCGAGAGGGCCTTCTGTATGGGGGCGTTCTCGGTGACAGGCAGGTTCTCCTCGGTGGGCTGGCCGTAGACGGTGCAGCTGCTGGAGAAGATGATGCCCTTCACGTTGTACTTGGGCATGAGCTCGAGCAGGTTGATGAGCGAGGTGAGGTTGTTGCGATAGTAGAGCAGGGGCTTCTGCACGCTCTCGCCCACGGCCTTCGAGGCGGCGAAGTGGATGATGCCCTCGATGTTGGGGTACTTCTGGAAGACGCCCTCCAGGGCCTCGAAGTCGCAGCAGTCCACCTTCTCGAAGGCGGGACGCTTGCCGGTGATCTTCTCGATGCCGTCGACCACGGCGGCGTTAGAGTTGGAGAGGTTGTCGATGATGACTACTTCGTAGCCTGCCTCTTGCAGTTCTACGGTGGTGTGGCTGCCGATGAAGCCGGTGCCGCCCGTTACCAGGATGGTCTGTTTCATAGTTTCAGTTCTGTTTTTAGTTATAGGTTATTGTCTGTCGTCCACGTTGTCGCCTTCGGTGGGGCTGAGCTCCTCCTTGAAGTCGGTGATGCCGTTGTCGATGAGGATGTTGTACCACTGGATGAGCTTCTTGATGTCGCTGTTGTGCACGCGGTCGCGGTCGAAGTTGGGCAGCACCTGTGCGAAGTAGTCCTGCAGCTGCTGGGCGTTGGCCTTCTTGATGTCGAGGCTGGCCTTCTTGCCCTCCTCGAGCGTCTTCAGACTTTCGAGCACGTCCATCAGGGGCACGTCTTCGTCGTCGGTAAACATGGCGATGTCGGCCAGCGAGGTGATGCGGTCGGTGGCGAAGGCGGGCTGACGGCGATGGGTGGCATCGAGGGCCTCGACGATGAGGTTGTTGTTGCCACGGGAAACGAGTTTGTAGAGGCCGGGACGGCCGGAGATTGCTAAAATGGTTTGTTGCATTGTTGTTATTTTTTTATGGGTCTTGTTTTTGTCTTATGGGGCTTATGGGTCCTATAGGTCCTATGGGTCCCTATAGGCCCTATGGGGCCTTGAGAAGGGGTAGCAGCTGGGGTAGGAGGGGGCGCTGGCCGTCGTTCACGATGACGTGGTGGGCGCGGCGGGCCACTTCTTCCTGGGACAGTTGGCGGTCTATCCACTCCTGGGCCTGCTGGCGGGTGATACCGTCGCGCTGCATGATGCGCTGCAGGCGCACCTCAAGTGGGGCGATGACGGCAACGATGCGGGGGAACAGGTGGTCGAGCCTGGCATCGAAGAGGATGGCACTCTCGAGCCACTGCTGTCCGCTCTGGTCAAAGTCGGCCATGACGGCAGGGTGGACGATGGCGTTGATGGCGGCTGTGTTGTCGGGCGAGGCCAGTAGAAAACGGCTGACGGCGGCCTTGTTGAGCTGCCCGTCGGGGCCGTAGGTGTCAGAGCCAATCAGGTCGGTGAGCTGCCGGCGCAGAGTGGGCGACTGGCGCATAAGGCGCTTGGCGGCTGCATCGCAGTCGTAGACGCTGATGCCCTGCTGGGCGAGCAGACGGCAGACGAAGCTCTTGCCGCTGCCTATTCCTCCGGTGATGGCTGTCTTCATAGGCTGCTCTCCTCTATTAGGTAGTCGACGCTGGTGGTCTGCAGCTTCACACGCGAGATGCCGTTGGGGGTGCGGGTGAGGTGCAGGGTGCACTTGGGCGACGGGTTGCGGCTGAACTCGTTGTAGTCGGCCACGACGGTGAAGTCGGTGGGCCGTAGCTTGCTGTAGTTTTTGATGCCAGTGACGAAGGTGATGCTGACCTTCGGGGGGAAGGTGCGCAGCGTCTTGCCCGGCGGCATGTTGATGCCGATGACGGGCACATCGTTGATGCGCTCCTCGGTAAGCACGTCGGTTACGAAGCGCAGGGCCACCTCGTCGGGCACCATCTTGACGCCGGCAATGCGCCGCAGGCGTGCCCTGACGTTGAGCGTGTCGTGGAAGTTGGTGTAGTTGAGCTCTTCGGTGTAGACGGTGCTGATGCTGTCGAGCACATCGCGCGAGGCATAGATGGTGACGCTGTCGGGCAGGTAGTAGGTGCCCGAGATGAAGTAGAGGTCTTCGGGCACCACCTTGCCGCTATAGCGCACGGGCACCTTCTTCTTCTCACCATTATTATAATAAAAGGTGAGCTTGTCGGTCTTGATGCTGACCACCTTGGTCGAGGCGTTGAACTCCTGCACGAGCAGCTTGTTGAGGTCGGAGGCGGGAACGGTGCCCTTGCCGCCCTTGGCATAGGTGGCAAAGTCTACGCTGATCTGGCGGCGTCCGGCATCGTAGAGGTAGGTGGCAAGCACGTATCCCTTATCGCGAACGACCACGCGCAGGGTGTCTACCTCGGCCGAGGTGAGCACGGTCTCCTTGGGTACGTTGTTGTAGTGCACACAAATGCGCAACTCCTGTTCGTAGGTCTCGTTGAGGGTCATCATCAGCCAGAAGATGCCTGCAACGGCGAAGAAGAACAGGAAAATCAAAAACTCCCTGTTAGTGCGGCTGAACAGGAAATCCTTGACGGAGCGCAAGATGTCGGGTGCTTTCAAGACGGGCCGCTACTTTTGCTGCATGGGCATGCTGGCCATGTCCTTGAACACAGAGTTCTTGTCGACGGTGATGACCACGTCGCGGGCAATCTTCACCTCAACCTTGTTCTGGGCGAGGTCGATGCTCTTCACGGTGCCATAGATGCCGCCGCCGGTGACCACGGGCGTGCCCTCGGTGAGCTGGTTCTGGAACTTCTGTATTTCCTTCTGGCGCTTCTGCTGGGGGCGAATCATCAGGAAGTACATAATGGCGAAGATGGCTATCATCATCACCATGAAGCCCATACCACCGCCGTTCTGGGCGGCCTGGGCTGCAAGGAAAATAGTGGTTGTCATTGCTTTTTCTTTATTAAAATATTATGTGGGATTGTTTTTCTTTTCGTCGATGTGCTTGAGCAGACGGCCCGTTCTGACGAGATGGCGGGCAATGGCATCGAGCATACCATTGATGTAGCTACCGCTGCGGGGGGTAGAGTAGACCTTGGCCAGGTCTACAAACTCGTTGATGGTGACGCTGATGGGAATGCTGGGGAAGGTGAGCATCTCGGCAATGGCTATCTGCATGATGATGACGTCCATATAGGCCAGGCGCGAGAAGTCCCAGTTGCGCGAAGCCTCGCTCATGTAGTGCTGGTACTCGTCGGCGTTCATGATGGTGGCGCGGAAGAGCTTGCGTGCATAGTCCTTCTCCTCCTCGCTGTCGTACTCGGGCAGCAGCTCCTGCTTCGACCCGTTCTTCTCGTCGAAACGCTTGATGGTCTTCAGCACGAAGGTGTCGACCACCTCCTTGTCGTCGTTCCAGTAGAGGCTCTGCTCCTCGAGCAGCAGCTCCAGGTCGGCGTTCTCCTGTATCAGGGTGCGGTAAAGGCGACGCCACAGCTCGCGGTCGGACTCGTAGTCGTCATCAGTGCTCAGCATGTAGTCTTTGTATATCTGGCTTTGCTCAATCTGCTCGAAAAGCTTGCCCACGAACTCGGGGTCGTCGGCCCAGGTGCGCTTCTGCGTGCTGATGAACTCCTGCAGCTGCTTGTTGCTCTCAAGCTGCAGGGCAAAGCGGTTGAATGTGAATTTCTGGGAGGGATCAGCCAACCCCTCGCGTCTGGCCTTGGCCTGTGCTATCTCCAGTCGGCGTGCAGCCTCCTTGGTAATGGCAACGATGAGCGCCAGCAGTGTGTTGTATAGGTCGTAGGCCTTCGATAGGCTGAAAAACAGTTCCTTTTCCGCTGTGTCTATGTTCTTGTTGCCGTTTTGATAGTACGCGTAGGTTAACTGAACAATTTTTATTCTGATAAGCTCTCTGTTGATCATGTATCTCTTTACATTATTTGTTTGTGATGTTTCGAGTGCAAATTTAGACATTTTTCCAATACTAAACAAGTAAATTCCTGTATTTTTATAAAAAATTCGTAATTATTTATCCGTTATTCGCAAAAACTTTGTACCTTTGCACCGCTTTTCGCGAAAGCACAACGAAAAATCAAGAGTCGTGTGATGGTGAATTAAGCAAAACGTAACATTATTAACAACTTAATTTAGAGTAACACAAAAGTATTATGAGAGAAATCGCAATCAATGGTCAGAAGCGTGAGGCTACTGGCAAGAAGGCATCGAAGCTGCTCCGTAAGGAGGGCATGGTTCCCTGCAATCTGTATGGTGAGGTGAAGGGCGAGAACGGTCTGCCCGAGGCCCTGTCGTTCCAGGCTCCCTTCACGGAGCTGCGCAAGGCTGTGTACACCCCCCACGTGTATGTGGTGAACCTGAACATCGACGGCAAGGAGCGCAAGGCCATCATCAAGGAGCTGCAGTTCCACCCCACGACGGATGCCCTGCTGCACGCCGACTTCTATGAGGTGACCGAGACGAAGCCCATCACCGTGGGTATCCCCGTGAAGCTGAACGGCCTGGCACAGGGTGTGCGCGAGGGTGGTAAGCTGAACCTCTCGATCCGCAAGATCGACGTGACCGCTCCCTATAAGAACATTCCCGAGATTCTGGAGATCGACGTCACCAACCTGGGTCTGGGCAAGGCCATCAAGGTAGGCGAGCTGAGCTTCGAGGGTCTGGAGCTGGCTACTCCCGCTCAGGTGGTTGTATGCTCGGTGAAGGAGACCCGCGCTTCGAAGGCTGCCGCTGCTGCTGCCGAGTAAAGATTAGTATATGGACAAGTACTTAATTGTAGGCTTGGGCAACGTGGGCGACGAGTACGACCTGACCCGCCACAATACAGGATTTATGGTATTGGATGCTTTTGCGAAGGCATCCAATATCGTTTTTGAGGATAAGCGCTACGGCTTCGTGGCCGAGACTTCGCTGAAGGGCCGCAAGGTGCTGCTGCTGAAGCCTTCGACCTATATGAACCTGAGCGGCAACGCCGTGCGCTACTGGCTGAACAAGGAGAACATCGACCAGGAGCGGCTGCTCGTCGTCAGCGACGATGTGGCCCTGCCCTTAGGGGCTTTCCGCCTGAAGGCCAGCGGCTCGAATGGCGGTCATAACGGCCTGGGCCATATTCAGCAGCTCATCGGGCAGCAGTATGCCCGGCTGCGCATGGGTGTGGGCAATGACTTCCCCCGTGGCATGCAAATCGACTGGGTGCTGGGACGTTATAGCGAAGAAGAACTGAAGACGCTGCAGCCCAGCATCGACACTGCCGTCGAGATTATCAAGAGCTTTGTGCTGGCCGGTATCGACATTACGATGAACCAGTTTAACAAGTTAGGAAAGAAATGAACACGGAAGCACGAGTTGACAAGTGGCTCTGGGCAGCCCGCATCTTCAAGACCCGCAGCATAGCCGCCGATGCCTGCAAGAACGGGCGCGTGACGGTGAACGGTGTGCAGGTGAAGCCTTCGCGCACGGTGAAGGTGGGCGACACCGTGGGGGTGCGCAAGCCGCCAGTGACCTACTCCTTTAAGATCCTGAAGACCATCGAGCAGCGCGTGGGAGCCAAGCTGCTGCCCGAAATCTATGAGAACGTGACCACGCCCGACCAGTACGAGCTGTTGGAGATGAACCGCATCAGCGGCTTCGTTGACCGGGCCCGTGGTATGGGCCGCCCCACGAAGAAGGACCGCCGGGCCATGGATGCCTTCGTAGGCCCCTCGCTGGAGGGCTTTGGCGACTTCGACTTCGACGAGGGCTGGGACGATGATGAAGAAGAAGACTAATCAAATCAGTATAGAAATGAAGACGATCAAAACTATTCTGCTGGCCGTGGCAGGTGTGGCCATGATGACGGCGTGTTTGAATAATGATGATGCCTACCAGGCCGGCTTCCCTACGTTGCAGACGAAGTATGGCTATCGCTTCGCCAATACCACGACCGACTCGCTCTTCGTGTCGAGCTTCGGCAACTGGACGCTCAACCGCACTCAGGCGGGGGGCGAGTGGTGCCAGATTGCCACGATGAAGGGCAGCGGCTACGTGTCCTACGGCATCCCTATAACGCTGGAGCAGAACCGCACTGGCAGTCAGCGCAGTGCCATGTTCCGCATTGAGGACACCAGTCATCCCGACGATGCCCATGCCGACTTCAGCATCGTGCAGTTGGCTACCCGTGGCGACGGCTCGCTGGGCAATGCCCCGCTGGTGAAGAGCGTCACGGGCAGCGATGGCAGTAGCATCAGCGTGACCTACGACGAGCTGTGCCGTCCGCTCACTTTCCGCATGGCGAAGGGTGAGACCGTGCTCAGCGACCTTTCTTTCCGCTACGACGATGCCCGGATGGTGATGAGGGTGAACGACAAGGGGCAGGACGAGCTTTCGGCAACCTACACCAACGACTACCAGCCATACGTGCAGCTGGCATCGCAGACCGACACCGTTGAGATGGCCGAGCAGTCGCTCTTCAACGTTCTTGCCGGCCGCTATGCCTTCAACATTGAGCACCGTCGCAGCAGTGGCCGCTACGATGCCTATGCCTACCTGATGTCGGGCATCAACATCCTGGCTCCCGACCATCTGCACAATGCCGACAGCCTGCGCTACATCAGCGGACAGCGTTCGGTGGTCGACGAGAAGCTGTTCATGGCTCCCACCTATAGCGACAAGGACAACCGTTGCCAGTCGCTCGACGTGAACCAGCTGCTGCTGGGCGTGGAGCATTGCAACCCCTACATGCTGTTGTCGCTGTTCCGCGCCGCCCGCAACACCAGTATATTCGATGTGGTGAAGGTCGACGGGGCTCCCGACATCCAGTTCTCTACTACGCTCAATGCCGACAAGAGCGTCAGCCAGTTGGCAGTGACCCGCAGTGGCGAGACGATTACTTATCAATTTGAATATTAACCTATGCTGCTCAACGCTCTCTTTATTATAATAGGTGTGGCCCTCGTGCTGTGGGGAGCCGACCGCCTGACCGAAGGTGCTGCCGGTGTGGCCCGCAAGATGCGGGTGCCCGAGATTGTGATAGGCCTGACCATCGTGGCCGCAGGCACTTCGGCACCCGAGTTGTTCGTCAGCCTGGTGTCGGCCCTGAAGGGCACGCCCGATATGGCCGTGGGCAACGTCATCGGCAGCAACATCTTCAACAGCCTGCTCATCGTGGGCTGTGCCGCCATGGTGGCCCCGATGACCATTTCCAAGAACACCGTTGTCAAGGATATTCCCTTTGCCGTAGCCGCCTCGGTGCTGATGCTCGTCATCTGCATGGATGGCTGGCAGAGCCTGAGCATTCTGGGCAACACCATCAGCCGTCTGGACGGCTGCTGGCTGCTGCTGGGTTTCGCTGCCTTTATGTACTACACCTTCAGCGTGGCCCGTCAGGGTGGAGTGGTGGAAGAGTCTGGAGAAAAGGAGGAGATGCCCGTGTGGAAGGGACTGCTCTGGGTGGTCGTAGGACTGGCCTGCCTGGTGGTGGGGTCTAACCTCTTCGTAGGCTCGGCCTCGTTGGTGGCTACAGAGCTGGGCGTGAGCGATGGCGTGATCGGTCTGACCATCGTGGCCGGCGGAACCTCGCTGCCCGAACTGGCTACCAGTGTGGTGGCCGCCCGCAAGGGGCAGTCGGCCATTGCCATTGGCAACGTCATTGGCTCCAATGTGTTCAACATTCTGCTCATCCTGGGCCTCACGGCTGTCATCAGCCCGATGCAGATAGGTGGCATCACCACCGTCGATGTGTCATTGATGCTCATCTCCGTCGTGCTCATCTGGCTGTTCTCCTATACGAAGTTCACCGTTGAGCGCTGGGAGGGCGCACTGCTCACCGCCCTCTTCTTGGGCTATATGGGCTGGCTGCTCTATAATCTTTAGAGTATAAGAAAAAGACAACTCAGACAACAAGTACAACTTTCTTGCCCCATTTGCAGGCATAGAGTTGTCAGTGTTGTCTGAGTTGTCTTTTTTTACGATGTTTCTTCTTAGAACCCGTAGATCTCCTTCAGCTTTTCACCCAGCTTCGGGCCGCGCAGGTCAACGGCGATGATCTTGCCCTGCGGGTCACAGAGAATGCTTGAGGGAATGCTGCGGATGCCGTAGGTCTCGGCGGCTACCGTCTGCCAGAACTTCAGGTCGGAGAGGTGCACCCAGTTCAGCCCCTTCTCGCGGATGGCTTTTTTCCAGGCATCGGCGTTGCGGTCGAACGACAGACCTACCACCTGGAAGCCCTTCTCTCTGTACTTCTCGAAGTTGGCCTTCACGTTGGGCATCTCCTGCATGCAGGGGCCGCACCACGAGGCCCAGAAGTCAACTAGCACATACTGGCCGCGGCCTACGTACTCGCTCAGCTTGTGATTCACGCCCAGCGTGTCGGCCTCTGCGATGTCCTTGAACATAGTGCCAGGGGCACGCTTCTCCAGTGCCTTCAGTTGCTGCTTGGCCTGGTCGCAGAGCGGGTGGCTCAGGTAGGCATCGCCGCTCTCTAAGGTCTGCTTCAGCTCGTCGTAGCCCATGCTGTACATCAGCATGCTCAGGGCAAAGGCGGCCACGGCATTGTCCTTGTTGGCACTGAGGGCCTGGCGCAGGGCTGCCTCCTGGGCATCATCGTCGTTCGTGGCGTTCATCTGCTGCATCAGCTTCGACAGCTCCTCGTTCTGGTGCGAGCCGGTAGCGATGTCGGTGTTCATGTCGAGCGTCACTGTCGAGCCGTCTACGATGAAGAAGCTCTGCAGGCGGTTCTGCTGGTCGATGATGAACATCACCGTGCCGTCGGGCTTGCTGCCCGCTACGGTGAACTGCCCCTCCTTCACCTCAATAGTCTCGGCCTGGGCCCTTGGATTCGCCATGTCGCCCATCATCAGCATCGTGGCATCGGGCTTTGCCGTTCCCTTCACGGTGAAACTCACTTGTGCCATCAGCTGCGGCACTGCTGCCAGAAGGAAGGCAGCCAGGGTTAGGATTTTTTTCATTGCATTGATAGTTTTTGAGTGATTATGGCGGCAAAATTACACATTTTTCTTTACAACGAAGCATTATTTCGGCTAAATTTTGTAATTTTGCATCCTATTTCAGTAAACAGGGGTGCTTGCTCAACCCCCTTCATCAAAACAAGACTATGAACAAAGAACGTCAGCAAGAAGGCCTGCAGCAGCTGGGCCAGAAAGTAAAGTACAGCACCGACTATGCTCCGGAGGTGCTCGAAACCTTCCAGAATCTTCATCCCGAGAACGACTACTGGGTGCAGTTCAACTGTCCCGAGTTCACCACGCTGTGCCCTATTACCGGTCAGCCCGACTTTGCCGAGATCAAGATTCTCTACATTCCCGCCGAGCGCATGGTTGAGTCGAAGAGCCTGAAGCTCTACCTCTTCTCATTCCGCAATCACGGCGACTTCCACGAAGACTGTGTCAACACGATTATGAAAGACCTGGTGAAGCTGATGCAGCCCAAGTACATTGAGGTGGTGGGCCTCTTCACCCCCCGTGGCGGCATCAGCATCTATCCCTACGCCAACTATGGTCAGCCCGGCACGAAGTACGAGCAGCTGGCCGAGCAGCGGCTCATGCAGCATCAGATTATCTGAGAGCTGAGCGCCTGCCACAGCGGGTCGTGGGGTAGGGGAGCCTCTACGCTGATGGGTTCCTTCGATACCGGATGAACAAACTCTATGCGCCGCGACAGCAGCGAGATGCTGCCGTCGGGGTTGCTCCTCTTGGCCCCGTACTTCAGATCGCCCTTGATGGGACTGCCTATGGCCGCCAGCTGACAGCGTATCTGGTGGTGGCGGCCCGTCATCAGCTGCACCTCCAGCAGGTCGTAGCGTTCGCCCTTGGCCAGACAGCGGTAGCGCAGCATCGCCTTCTTGGCGTGCGGCACCTCGTGGTCGTAGGCATACGACTTGTTCTGCTGTTCGTTGCGCTTCAGCCAGTGGGTAAGGAGTGAATCTTCACTATTCACTCTTCTCTTTTCACTTTCTACGATGGCCCAGTAGGTCTTGTGCACCTCGCCTTCGGCAAACATCTTGTTCAGCCGTGCCAGTGCCTTCGATGTGCGCGCGAAGACCACCAGTCCGCTCACGGGGCGGTCCAGCCGGTGCACCACGCCGAGGAACACCGCCCCCGGCTTCTGGTATTTCTCCTTGATATAGTCCTTCACCAGTTCCGACAGTGGGCGGTCGCCCGTCTTGTCGCCCTGCACAATCTCGCCACTCTCCTTGTTGACGATGATGATATGGTTGTCCTCGTAGACTACTTGCATAACTTCTTTCGCTGTTGTTTCGTTTCTTTTTGCATATAAAAGTACGCAAAAAAGCATAATCCCCCAAATCTTTCAGCCTTATTTTTCCTTGTGATTCTTGTAATTTTCTTGTAGATTTCTTGTAAACTTCTTGTAATGGGATGTATTTTACAAGAGCTTTAAGACCCACACCCTTTTTTCACCTTGCACAATTGTACCAGCCCTTCGAAGGGATGCCAATAAATTAGTTATCTTATTCTCCTTTTGCTTATCGCTTAATGCCTCAGGCAGCTTATTCCATAACAATTCATTTATCTTGGGTCTTGCCATTTTCTTGTGTTGTGTGATGGATTTGATGATAAGATCCTTATAATAGTTGTCGTCAAAACCTTTATCATTTGTGTATTTTGCCTCTTGTCCAGTAGCCTTAGCCACACTCTTTGCAAAATAGAGTGCATTCTTACGCCCTTCTACAAGTTTGCGTTTCCTCAGATAAGCAATTTCATCATCACTTAATTGCCGATGCATCTGCAATCGACTCAGCATTTCTATTTCCAACAAATTGAGTGTTTTGTCTCTTGTCAGCATCATGGCGTAGTCCAAATCCAACACCTTGCCCACGATGGTCACTTTAACCTTGTTATTGCTGAAGTCATAGTCTGGCATCGGAAAGAGTCTGTCTCGTTGCTTGTTGAACATGCGCCTAATGCCGCTACCTATCGTATCAACCAGTCCCAACTCCACCATTGCATTTGCAAGCATCTTGTTTCTGTAGTGCTCTTCTGGCGCATCGTTTTCAAGCACGCTACGGATGCTGTTAGGAATAAAGCTCCCAAGGTTACTAAAGATGAGCCTATCTTCCTCTTCCACCACGTTAATCATACCGTGACACCCATAGTCCTGATGGGCAATAGCATTATTTAGAGCCTCACGTATGATGAATGGGTCATAGGTATCCAACTCGTCTGGCACAAGTGATAGCAAGGCAGGATTCATATAACGGTACTTGAAGTTTCGTATTTTCTTGTAAACAGTTTCTGTTGCAGTTACAAATGGACAGGTCTCGATAGAGAAGTCTCTTTCGTTACCTGTTGAATCCTTGTAAATCCAACGGATGCGAGCAACTGCAGGAGATATAAGATACTCGCTTTCCGACCGTCCTAAAAGCAATATAGCTGTATTGGTAATCTTTCCTTTGAGCGTTATCTTCGCTTTATTAAGGAACTTCACATCATCCCACGAACTCATTTCTTCTTTCAGGTCCTCATGCTTTTTGCCGTATAGTTCACGGGCTTTTTGAATTGCATCGGGATCAAGATCATCAATCGTTGCTCCTTCAACAACCTCTGCACTCCAGTCTTTCTGTGAATTGTATATCTGCCGCATAAAGTCAGGAAAGTCCTTCAGTTTGGTCAGATTACTTCCTACTCGCACATAGGCTGCACCTTTGAAGTTCACAGGCTCGCCAACAGCTGCTTGAATCTCAAAGATAACAATGTGCTTACCATTATATTCAAACTCCTCAATTCCAAAAGGAATAATGGGAGAGCAGTTACGCCTTAGCCAAAGTTCGTAGTCTTGATTCCCATATTTGGCTGTAGACATCTGTAAATTTGTACCTACCACATTCCACGTTCCGTCTTCCACGCCCAATACCAGATAGCCATGTGACTTGAATTTCAGACAGGCAGAATTTGATAGCCCAGAGATATAGTTGCCTACCCCCTCATAGGTGATGCTGCATCGCGACTCTCCGATATTGGTCTTAAACTCCATCCACTCCGTTTCGCCGGCTTTCATTCTCTGACGAGCCTGTGATAGCAGATATTCCAGCAATCTATGTTGTTCGTCTGTTGTTCTCATATATCATTAACGTTTATCGTATTATTCTATTGTTGGGTGGAAAAGAATCCAGAATAACTTTACTTATTTTTAGTTTCGTTAATTTGAGTGTTTTTAATTTTCTCTCCATTGTGACAGAAAATTCTCAAGGCTCATTTCGTCTTTAATCAAAACCTCACGTGGTTTGCTCCCATATGCTGCACCGACAACGCCTGCTTTCTCCAATAAATCCATCAACCTGCCAGCGCGATTATAGCCTATGGAAAACGCTCGCTGAATTAGGCTTGTTGATCCACTCTGTTCACTAACAATTAAACGAGCTGCATCTTCAAACATTGGATCGAGATGATACAAGTCTACATCGTCATATTCACGCTCTTCTTCTCTAATAATATAATAAGGGTCAGGTAACTCAAAGTAGTCATCATAGCTTTGCTGATGTGAGATAAATCTAATAATATCTTGTGTTTCAGTTGTGTCAATAAAAGCAGATTGGATTCTTATGCAATCAATTGTTTTTCCTGCTCTATAAAGCATGTCACCATTGCCTAAAAGTTCTTCTGCCCCTTCGCAATCAAGAATCACTTGAGAATCGATCCTTTCAGGTACTCTCAAGGATATTCGTGTTGGGAAATTAGCTTTAATTATACCTGTTATAACATCGTTGGTAGGACGCTGAGTCGTCAAAATCAAATGGATACCTGTAGGGCGAGCATACTTGGCAAGGCGTGTGATATATTGCTCCATTTGCTCACCTGCTTCCATTAGCCAGTCGCCATATTCATCAATGGCAACAACAATGTAAGGCATAAACTTATGGCCTCTTGCAGGATTTAATCGTCGTGCTATAAACTTTCGATTATAGTCTTTGATATTACGTTCTCCTGCTGCTTGTATGAGTTCATTGCGGGCATCCATTTCAATGCAAAGACTTTTGAGTGTCCTCACCGCATCAGAGCAGTTAGTGACAATTGGGGCAGTGTTAGGCAATGCAGCGAGGAAATGATTGGCGATATGCTGATACAATCCCAATTCAAGCCCCATAGAATCCATCAATACGAGTTTCATTTCTGCTGGATGCTTCTTGTACAGTAATGAGGTTAAGATTACATTCAGCAATACGGACTTTCCCTGCCCAGTAGATCCAGAGATAAGCAAATGAGGCGTTTTTGTGAGATCAAACATAAATACCTCGTTAGTCATTGCCTTTCCTATAGCACAAGGTAACTCCATCGTGGATTCTTGGAACTTTTTGGAATTTAGGATGCTTTCCATGGAAACGGTATGCGGTATCGTATTGGGAACCTCTATTCCAATTGTTCCTTTACCTGGTATAGGCGCAATAATGCGAACATCATGTGAATAAAGAGCTAATGCTATATTATCTTCAAGTCCCCGTATTCTTGAAACATTGATACCAGGAACCAGTTTTATTTCATAAAGCGTAATTCTTGGCCCAACTGTAGCTTTTATAAATGAGATTTCAATTGCAAAATCCCTCAATAGTTCAACGATGCGATTCTTATTAGCATATTGCTCTTTCATATCAATGTATGGCCTCCCATCAAACTCATAATGCTTTAACAAGTCGAGCGTTGGATAGTGATAGTTTTCCAAATCCAGTTTGGGATCATAAGGCTCTATATCTTCTGATGGAGGCAGAACATCTTCTTTGTCTACTTTTTCAGTGTCTTCTCCAATAATGACATTTTGCATAGCTTTTACATTGTCTTTATTAATCTTTAATGGCTCGCTACTATAATTCTCCTCTTTGGAGATCATTCTATCATCATACACACGCTTTCCCCTTTGAAAAACTGGTTCAGTTGTGTGTGATAAATAATTATGGTTATTATTTAAAGCCCGGAATTGTTTAGCCTCGGAAATGCACATTTCAATCCACCCATATATCAATGTAAAAGTAATCACAATGGTTATACATCCTCCAAAAGAATGGTGCATAAACCATTTGAGAAAAAGACTTTCATTAAGAAACAAAATGAGTGGAGCACATATTGCAATTGTTAGAGATATAATGCTACCAAACAAATGGGAATATTTTTCTTTAGAAGTTTTTTTTTGTATTATTTCTCTTCTTTCTTTAGCCTGATAGGGTGGTCTTTTAGAGAACCCCATAGAATACCAAAACCCAGAATAATCAATGTTTAAAATGCATATGACATGAAAGCAGCCTATAATAAGGTAACTAAAAAAAATGTTTAATGTATTTGAATTAACTAAAAGAGCACCAATTAATAATACAAGTAAAGAAAAAAGATAATAAAAAAAATATACAGATTTGAAAGGATATACATTATTCCCTTTAACAATCTTACCCAAACTTGTTGAACAAACAACATTGTTAATGCTACTTGTTTCTTTTTCTGTAATTCTGTCTCTTTGATAAAGCCCAGTTCCTGGTATACCCGTATTTACATAGGTTCCATTGGAACCAAATGTTACACTTGCACCTTTGATACCTATGTTAGTGCTTATCCCGCTTTTACTGATATTCAAATGAATACCTGGCAATAGCTTAATTCTTTTTCTGTATCTCCAACCCATATTTGTTCGTTCATTAATTTGTTAGAAACTTATAATAATTACTTCGTTGACATCAACAATTCTCTCACATCCACATCGAGATGATTGGCGATTTCATATAGCTGTTCTACGGATGGCTGTACCTTGTTTGTCATCCATCGCGAAACAGTTCCAATGTTGCGGCCCATCTGTTCTGAAAGCCTGGTGCCAGTTTTTTCTTTCTCGGCAAGTACGACCTTTAATCTATTGTAATGCGGTCTGTCCATATCGTTTTTAGTTACTCATTGCCCAACATTAGGCATTCTGTGTGCAAATTTAATAAATTATTAGCAAAGTGACAAACTTATTGGAATTTTTGTTGCCTCGAAAAGCCCGCCACATTGCTATGTTGTCTAAATAAGAACGGGCGCGAGAGTTTGAAATTCTGGAGGAAGTCGTGGGTGGGATGGAAAGGCGCGATTCTCGCGAATGTTTTGGTGAAAATAGAAGTCGCTGAAGGTCAAAGGGTTATGTATGGTGTGTGCTCCTTGGATATGGAAGCGGGACGTAATGAAGCCTGCATTGCGTGCTTATTTGGCCTCTTTTCGATGATTAAATGCCCTTCTTTGCAGGACAATGTGGCGTTCTTTGCAAAGGAAAGTGACGTGTTTACCTCAGAAATTGCCCCGTGAAGAGTGACTATTTTAGCAAAAAAGCACCGAAAAGCGACGATAGGCTGAAATGTGCTGAGCTGGTTTGAGAATTTGAAATGTCTTGATTATCGAAAAACTACGGCCCTTATTTAGAAAATGAAAGGGCGCGAAAGAAGTGAGGAGATGAACAAAAAAGGTGTTGGGCCGTGGGGCTCAACACCTTTGCTTGATGCACGGAAGGGCTTACATATTCATGCCGCCGTCGACCTGAATGACCTGGCCGCTGACGTAGCTCGACATATCGCTGGCGAGGAACGTGGCCACGTTGGCAATGTCGTCGACGGTGCCGCCCCGGCGCAGGGGTATCTTCTGGCACCACTCCTTGCGTACATCCTCCGGGAGGGCCTGTGTCATGGCCGTATCGATGAAGCCGGGGGCGATGGCGTTGGCACGGATGCCCTTGGGGCCCATCTCCTGGCCGATGCTCTTGGCCAGGGCGATGAGGCCGGCCTTCGATGCGGCATAGTTGGCCTGTCCGGCGTTGCCGTGGACACCTACCACCGATGCCATATTGATGATTGAGCCGCCACGCTGGCGCATCATCACCGGCACGCAGGCATGAATGAAGTTGAAGGCCGACTTCAGGTTGACGGCGATCACGGCGTCCCACTGCTGCTCGGTCATGCGCAGCATCAGACCGTCCTTGGTGATGCCGGCGTTGTTCACCAGGATGTCAATCGAGCCAAACTCTTCCTTCACCTGCTTCACCACCTCTTCGGTCTGTGCGAAGTCGGCGGCGTTCGAGGCGTAGCTCTTGGCCTTCACGCCCTTGGCGGCTATCTCCTGTTCGGTCTCTTCGTTCACCTGCAGATCGGTGAAAGCCACGTTGGCGCCCTCTTCGGCGAACTTCAGTGCGATGGCCTTTCCGATGCCACGTGCAGCACCCGTGATGAGTGCTGTCTTACCAGTTAATAATCCCATAATACTTTTTCTGATTGTTAATATTTATTGTTTATTGTTCTTTCCCAGAGCGCCATAGACGAACTTGGCCACCTGTGGCTTGGTGTCTTCCTCCTTCATGCCGTGGGCTATGCGGCCGTAGATGTAGGGCACCTCGAGGCCCTTGATGCAGTAGTGGCAGATGTCGGCCACGAGGTTCACGTTCTCAATGTCGAACTCGCCGTCTTCCTTGCCTTCGGCAAACACCTTGCGGAACAGCTCTACCTCGGCCAGGTCGAAGTGCTTGCGCACCTTTTCTACCATCCAGATGTTGCGGAAGAACTCGGCGCGCAGGTTGCCGTTGCGCACCACCGTCTCGCGAATCATGTTCAGGTGGGTATAGATGAGTTCGATGACCTTCTCGTGGGGGCTTATCTTGCGTGCGGCCACCTCGTCGAGCTTGTCGCTCAGTCGCTCCAGCTCGGTCTCTATGACGGCGTAGTAGATGTCGTCCTTCGACTTGAAGTAAGTGTAGAGCGTGCGCCGCCCCTTGCCCGAAGCCTGGGCAATGTCGTTCATCGTGGTGCTTTCAAGTCCCTTTTTTGCGAAAAGCTGGCGTGCCACGTCTACCAGCAGTTGTCGCGTCTTTGATATCGACATAATGTTGTCCTCCTATGCTTTCTTGGCATTGCACATCGCTAATACCGTGTGCAAAATTATTGTTTTTATTTGAATTGAGCAAGTTTTTTTGCTGAAAATATGGGAAAAGTGAAAAAAGTTGCATAAAAACTTGCGTATTTCGTCAAAAAGTAGTACCTTTGCACCCGCTAAACGATAAACATCGCGGAGTGGAGCAGTTGGTAGCTCGCCAGGCTCATAACCTGGAGGTCGCATGTTCGAGTCCTGCCTCCGCAACTCAGAAGCCCGATTTCGTCGGGCTTCTTTCGTGTGCTACGGCAGAACCCGTCCATGCTCCCGGTCGCAGTTCTTCGCAGAGCGAAGCGTCCCTTTGGGCCGAGCGCGAGTCCTGCCTCCGCAACTATAGAAGCCCGATTTCGTCGGGCTTTTCTTTTTATATTTGCAAAAAGAAGGGGCGTGTTGATATTTTTCGGAAAAATATTTTGGTATTTGCCAGTTTTTCATTACTTTTGCGTTCAACTAACCGAAATAACTTGATGAAACAGCTGTTCCAGTTGATAGGATTGGCACTCCTGGCCTTACTTTGGTGGCCTCTTTCGCCTGCTTCTGCTCAATCAGCCTCCGTGGGTGGCTCTCCTGTGGTGAGAGACACGGCCCGGGCTATCACGAGCGAGCATCCACTGGTCTATGAAGACTCGTGGGACCTGTGGCCCTATTGCTTCCTGAACGAGTATGGCGAGCCCGAAGGCTTCAATATAGACCTGATGAAGCTTATTATGCAGGAGCTGGACATGCCCTACGAAGTGAAGCTGAAGTCCCGCCGCGAGGCCCTGCGCGATTTGAAGGAGGGCCGTGCCGACCTGACGCTGGGCATGGATGCCCACTTCCACAACGAGTATGGCTTCTACGGCAAGAGCGTGGTGCAGCTGTTCACCCACAGCCTGCTGAGTCCCCGCAACCGTGCGGTGACCATTCGCAACATACGCGACCTGGCCACGCAGCGCGTCATCGTGCATGAGAACAGCTTCAGCCATAACCTGATGAAGCAGAGGGGCTGGGGCGACAATGCCATTGCCTACGACGATATGAAGGAGGCGGTGCAGCTGGTGGCTTCGAAGCAGGAGGGGCAGATACTTTGGAACACCGCCTCGCTGAAGTGGCTGATGCAGATGTACCATACCGACAACCTGCAGCTGACGGCGGTAGACATCTCCCATGGTGAATATAAGTTCATGTCGCGCAACTCGCGCCTGCTGGCACGCATAGACAGTGCCTACCAGGTGGTGAGCGCGTCGGGGCGCATCGAGCCCATACAGAACAAGTGGTTCTATCCCGACCGGCAGGACACGGGCATACCCTCGTGGATATGGTACCTGACGGGCTTCCTCCTGGCGGCCCTGCTGGTGCTGGCCTACTTCAACGTGATGTACCGCTCGCGCGAGCGGAAGATGACCGAGCTGAGCCGCCAGCGCAACAACCGTCTGGCGCTGGTGCTGCAGGCCAGCCACGTGCGCATGTGGACCTACGACATTGCCACGCAGATGTTCACCTGGATGGACCAGAACGGCCTGCCCCAGCGGCAGTACACCAGCATCGAGTTTGCTCGCCGCTATCATGCCGAGGACTTCGAGCGGCTGTGCGAAGGCCTGCGCCAGATAGCCGCTATGGAGAAAGATAAGGTGACCATCGAGCTGAAGGCTACCGACGAGGATGCTGCCACGGCGGGCGAGCGCGAGTTCGTGATCACCCTCTCGCCCCTGCGGCGCGACCATGGCAAGCCCACCGTGATTCTTGGCACCAAGAGCGATGTGACCGAAGACCGCGAGAAGCAGCGCGTGGCCCGCCGGCAGCTCATGCGATACCAGTCGGTGTTCAATACCGCTATGGTCGATATGGTGTACTACGACCAGCAGGGCAACATTGCCGATATGAACCAGCGTGCCCAGAGCACCTTTGGCATCACTGTGGCTGAAGCCGTCAGGCGCCACATGAGCATCGTGTCTGCGCTGAACGTGCCCTTCCCCGACCTGAACAAACTGGAATATTTCTACGCCACGCAGATTGACATGCCGCATAAGGCGGTGGCCACAACCAGCAAGACGGGCTACGGGAAGAACACCATGTACTACGAGCTGCAGCTGGTGCCTGTGCACGACCGCCAGCACCAGCTGTTAGGCATCTACGGCACCGGGCGCGACGTGAGCGAGGTGGTGGGCACCTACCGCCAGGCCCAGGAGGGCATCAGGAAGGTACAGCAGGCCACCAACGAGGTGACCAGCTACGTGCAGAACATCAACTACGTGCTGGGCGTGGGCGGCGTGCGCATGGCCAACTACTCGCCTGCCGACCACACGCTGACCATCTACAAGGGGCTGGGCGTGGTGCAGCTGTCGCTCACCCAGTCGCGCTGCATGACGCTGGTCGACGAGCGTTCGAAGAAGTCGGCCATGCGCACGCTGAACAGCATGGACAACCGCACCACCAACAACGTGGCCTTAGACCTGCAGACCACGCTGCGCATCAAGGGCATGCCGCTGCACCTGAGCTTCCGCTTCATTCCCACCTACGACAAGGATGGCCACGTGCAGGCCTACTTCGGCCTGTGCCGCGACATGAGCGAGATGAAGGCCACCGAGGCGCTGTTAGAGAAGGAAACGGCCCGCGCTCAGGAGGTAGAGAACCTGAAGAACTCGTTCCTGCGCAATATGAGCTATGAGATACGCACCCCGCTGAACGCCGTGGTGGGCTTTGCTGAACTGTTCGAGATGGACCACAGCGTCGACGATGAGGCCATCTTCATCAGTGAGATCAAGAACAACTCGGCCCATCTGCTGGAGCTTATCAACGACATCCTGTTCCTGTCGAGGCTCGATGCCCGCATGATCGAGATCAACCGCCAGCCCATCGACTTTGCCCAGACCTTCGAGGCCCATTGCCAGATAGGGTGGGCCAACTTCCAGAAAGAGGGCGTGCGCTACGTGGCCCAGAACCACTACGAGCAACTGGTGGTCGACATCGACGATGCCAACGTGGGGCGCATCATCGAGCAAATCGTCATCAACGCTGCCCAGCACACCGACCGTGGCTACGTGCACACCCGCTACGACTACATCAATGGCAACCTGATGATAGCCATCGAAGACACGGGCTGCGGCATGTCGCAGCAGATGCTGACCCACATCTTCGAGCGCTTTGCCACGAGCAGCGCGGGCGGCACCGGCCTGGGACTGCCCATCTGCAAGGAACTGGCCGAACAGATGGGAGGCACCATCAGCATCAACTCTGAGGAGGGCAAGGGCACCACCATTTGGATCAGTCTGCCCTGCACGGCAACCGTCATCAAGAGGAAGAACGAACTTTAAAGAGAAAATATGCAACACTTCGCGCGCGTATATATAAATAAGGTGGAGAAACGGGGCGGTAGCCTGTTGCTGCTGTTCCTCTTGCTCTGGCTGTCGCCCTCGGCCCAGGCCCAGTTGGCAGGCAAGTACACCAACAGCAAGCCGCTCGTCATCGTGGGCGACTGGGAGCTGCCGCCCTACGAGTTTACCAACAACTACGGCCAGCCCACGGGCTACCATGTAGACCTGCTTCACACCATTCTGGGCCAGATGCACATTCCCCACGAGTTCGTGCTGAAGGAGTGGTCGCAGGCCACCGAGATGTTCGAGAAGGGCGATGCGGGTCTCATCCTGGACCCTATGTTCCGCTACCACTCGTTGCCCTACTACACGTCGCACACCATTCTGAACTACTACAAGATCAAGGTGGCCTCGCGCCGGGACGCGCGGCCCATCCAGTCGTTCGACCAGCTGAAGAAGGCCCAGGGCGTGGTGCTGAAGAGCAACGACATGGTGGCGCATAAGGTCATACAGAGCGTGGCCCCCGACATTCCCGTGGGCTTCCACTCGCCCAAGGAGGCGCTGTCGGGTCTCACCTCGGGCAAGTACCGCTACTTCATCTGGGGCGAGGAGCCGTTGAAGTGGAAGATCAAGGAGCTGGCACTGACCGACGAGATCATCCTGCACGAGATTGACATACCGGCCGGCGAGATACACTTCACCGGCTACGACAAGGAGCTCATCGACGAGATCGACGACCAGTTTGCCCGCCTGGACCAGAGCGGCGCACTGGAGAAGATACGCGACAAGTGGTTCTTCCCCGAGAGGGTTCACAACGACACGTCGCCCGTGGCCATCTACATCACGCTGGGCGTGCTGCTGCTGGTCATTGCCGTCTATGCCGTCAACCGCATCGTGAGCCGCCGCGTGAAGGTCGTTACCCGCAAGAACAGCGACCTGGAGAACATGATGACGCAGGCCCTGTCTATGGGCAAATACTCGGTGACGGTCTACGACGTTCAGACCGACCGCTTCAGCAACACCCACGGCGAGATGCTGCCCCAGGAGGGGCTGAGCCTGCAGCAGTTCATCAGCCGCATACACCCCGACGAGCAGGAATCCATTGCCCAGGAGATAGCACGGCTGAAGGAGGGCAAGATTGGCATCTGGGAGATGAACGCCCGCTGGAATGCCGGTACCGCAGGCATGCCCCGGTGGCAGTACATTCACGGCAACGCCATTGCCGAGCGCGACGACGACGGTCGCACGAAGTACATCGTCTACACCATCAAGGACGTGACCAAGGAGTTCGAGCAGGAGCGCAGGGACAGCGAGCTGGCCAGCAAGTACTTCCGCATTTTCGACACCACGCTGGTGGCTATGTCGTTCTACGGCAAAGACGGCTGGCTGATAGACCTCAACGAGAACATGCGCAAGCTGTGCGGCTTCGACAAGGCCGGCGAGGATTTGTTCCGCAAGACGCCTATGTTCGACTTCCCCCCCTTCAAGGACGACTTCGACCCGAAGAGCAAGGACTTCCTGCATGCCTGCCAGCACATGTACTACCCCGAAGCAGGGCTCGATAAGTATCTGGAATTCCGTATTTTACCCGTTTTCGATGGCGAGGAGCTGCAATACTACGTGGTGACGGCACGCGATGTGACAGCCGAGCGCCAAATGTACATGGAGCAGTACAAGCACAACAAGGACCTGCACCAGGCCAACAGCCTGATCAGCCAGTATGAGAACGAGCTGAACTACCTGCTGGAGAACAGCGATATGTGGGTGTGGCACTCAGACCTGGCCGAGCAGCGCATCAACTTCTCGCGGTCGCTGCAGAAGCACGAGTTCTCCGAGACGTTCCAGGAGTACGTGGCAGGGCTCTACGAGGAAGAGGTGCCCAAGGCCATGGAGGCACTGGGCCATATGCAGGGAGCCGACGTGAACTTCAACGTTGACCTGCACTTCCGCCACACCCCCGTGAGCAAGGACCCGCAGTGGGTGGCCATCAGCGGCATACCCCTGCACGACAAGGACGGCAAGGTGATGGGCCACTTCGGCGTGGTGCGCGACATCACCAACCTGATGGCGGCACAGGAACTGCTACGCAAGGAGACGGCCCGCGCCGAGGACTCGGGCAAGCTGAAGAGTGTGTTCCTGGCCAACATGACCCACGAGATACGCACGCCGCTGAATGCCATCGTGGGCTTCAGCGACCTGCTGCAGGTCATCGACGACCCGACCGACCGCCGCGAGTTCATACGCATCATTCGCAACAACTGCGACATGCTCATCCGCCTCATCAACGACATCATCGAGGCCTCCAACATGAACCAGGGCCCGCTGGCCATCGAGGCCAGCGACGTAGACTGGGCGGTGGCCTTCAGCGACATCTGCCAGACGCTGGCCCAGCGCGTGCAGGAGCCTGGCGTCGAGTTCATCGTCGACAATCCCTGCGCGTCGTTCCTGACGTGTGTCGACAAGGGCCGCCTGCAGCAGGTCATCACCAACTTCACCACCAACGCCGTGAAATATACGCACCAGGGCCACATCAAGGTGGGCTGGCGCTATGAGGACGGCGGCATCTATATGTACTGCGAAGACACGGGGGCAGGCATCCCCAAGGACAAGCAGAGCTCAGTGTTCGAGCGCTTCGTCAAGCTGAACGACTATGTGCAGGGCACCGGCCTGGGCCTGAGCATCTGCAAGAGCATAGCCGACCGCTGCGGGGGCCGCATAGGCGTGAGCAGCGAGGGCGAGGGCCACGGTTCCACGTTCTGGATCTGGATTCCCTGTGAGCACAAAAACTAAAAGGATGGTAAAGGAAAAGACGTTTCGCGATGAGCTGGGCGGGCTGCTCGCAGCCATGCTCCTGACCTTCCTGGCCCCCCTATATGCACTGGCCCAGGAGCAGAGCGTGGAACAGGTGCTCCTTGCCAAGTACACCAAGGAGCGGCCACTCATCTACGAGGGTGCCCAGGACTTGTGGCCCTACAGCTTCCTGAACGACAACGGTCAGCCCGACGGCTTCAACATAGACCTGATGAAGCTGCTCCTTGGCAAGCTCAGGCTGCCATACGAAATCAGGATGAAGCCGCGAATGATGGCCTTCAGCGACCTGAAGCAGGGCCAGTCAGACCTGATGATCGGCCTCACCGCCGGCTTCCACGAGAAGTACGGCTACTACAGCGAGAACCCCGTCACCTTGTTTACCCAGAGCATTCTCTCGCCTAAGAGCAACCCCACCCAGGTGCGCAACTTCCGCGATCTGGCCCACCACCGTGTGTTGGTGAACGACAGCAGCCTCTGCCACCACCTGATGGTAGACTATGGCTGGGGCGGCAACGCCATTCCCACCCGCAACATTGCCGAGACCGTGATGCAGATGAGCACCGAGGAACAGGGCGAACTGGTGTGGAACACGCTCTCGCTGAAGTGGTTGCTGCGCAAGTTCCAGATAGACAATCTGGAGATTACCCCCGTTGACATGCCCCACGGCGAGTATAAGTTCATATCGAGCGACTCGCTGCTTATCCACGCGCTCGACAGCGTGTTCACCCAGCTCAGTTCTTCTGACCAGCTGCTGCCCTTGCAGAACAAATGGTTCTATCCCGAAAGGCAGGAGAAGACCACGCCCCTCTGGGTGTGGTACACCATTGGCGGTTCGGGGCTGCTGCTGCTCATCCTGCTCTTCTACACCATCGTCTACCAGCTGCAGGCCAGAACCATCAGGCGCAACAATGCAAAGGACAACCGCCGCCTGGCCCTCATCCTGGAGACCAGTGGCGTGCGCATGTGGACCTACGACATCGCCACGAAGATGTTCACCTGGCGCAATGAGTTCGGCCAGCCGGCCTACGTCTACACCGTCGAGGAGTTTGCCCAGCGCTACAGTCCCGAGGACTTCCAGCGGCTGCGGGGGGCCATTCAGCGGTTGTCGGGCCTCTTGCCCAAGGAGGGAGGCAAGGAAGAGGAGATCACGCTGAACATCAAGGCCAAGGATGCCCGCGAGGACGGCGACACCGAGATGCACGACTTTGTAATCGTCCTCTCGGTGCTGCGGCGCAACGAGAAGAACGTTCCCGTAGAGCTGATAGGCATCAAGAAAGACGTGACGCAGAAGCGGGAGGCCGAGCGCAAGGGCCAGGAGCAGGTGCTGCACTACTGGGCCATCTTCGAGACGCCCATGGTGGGCATCCTGTTCTTCGACAACCGTGGCTTCCTGACCAACCTGAACCAGAAGGCCTGCCAGATGCTGTGCTGCGACCGTGCCGAGATACTGGCCGAGCGGCCCTCGTTCAATGCCATCTTCGACCTCGACGGCCTGCCCCTGAGCGAGGCCGACGGCTTCCACGCCACGCTGATGGTCGACCTTTCCCGCATTCCCCAGCACGAGCGCAAGGTGCTCTCGGCCAAGTTCCGGGGCAAGCTCTACAGCGAGTACCGCCTGGTGCGGGTCGACGACGAGGAGGGCAAGCCCCTGGGCCTGTTTGCCTTCTGCATCAACCTGACCTACGTGGCCCGCTCACAGGAGGCCAAGGCCCGGAGCATCGCGCAGTTGCACACGGCCAAGGACAAGGAGTCGGAGTACATTCACGCCATCGACAACTTCCTGCACAACGGCGACACCCGCACCGTGAGCTATTCGCCCGAGCGCCACGTGCTCACCATCTACAGCGCTTCCGAGCAGGTGCAGCACGCCCTCACCCCCACCCGGCTGATGACGCTCGTCGACGACCGTATGACCAACAAGGCCATACGCCTGCTGAGCAATATGGACGAACGCGTCGAGATGGCCGTCGACACCGACATACGCACCACGCTGCGCGTCAGGGGCGGCCACACCCTCCATCTGCACCTGCACCTGCTGCCCCAGCTCGATGCCCACGGCGTGGTGCAGGAGTATATGGGCGTGCTGCGCGACATCTCCGAGCTGAAGGCCTCGGAGCAGCGGCTGGCACAGGTAGAACTCAAGAACCAGGAGATAGAAGACACGAAGAGCGCCTTCATTCGCAACATGATGAGCGAGATACGCACACCCATGGACCAGGTGATAGAGAGTGCCGCCAGGCTGATGCCCCAGATGACCGAGCAAGAGGAACAGCCCATAGCCTCGTCGATCGTGCAGAACGCCGAACTGCTCACGCAGATCATCGACAACATTCTGTACCTGTCGCGCATCGAGGCCCACATGGTAGAAATACAGAAGCGGCCCACCGACTTTGCCCAGATATTCGAGAGCCACTGCCGGAACGGATGGGAGAAATACAGGAACGCCGGCGTGCGCTACACGGTGGAGAACCCCTACGAGCAACTGGTCATAGACATCGATGGCGAGCACCTGGGCAACATCATCACCCAGGTGACCCGCAACGCCGCCCAGCACACCACGAGCGGCATGATACGTGCACGCTACGACTACATAGGCCGCCGACTGATGATCTCGGTCGAAGACACCGGCACCGGCATGTCGGCCGACCAGCTGCGCGAGCTGAACGCCCAGTTAGAGGCCGGCACCCACACCAGCAACGGCCTGGGACTGGCCATCTGCAAGGAGCTCATCAAGCAGATGGGCGGCAACATCGAGATCTACTCCGAGCCGGGCCTGGGCACCACCGTATGGATCATCCTGCCCTGCCAGGCCACCAACATAAAACGCAAGAAAATACTGTAATGCGAAAGCTGCTTATCATACTCACTGCCATCGTCTTGTCGGTTGCCCATGCCCCGGCGCAGAGCCTCAGCGACAAGTACAACGCCGAGCACCCCCTGATTATCGTGGGCGACTGGGACAAGGCCCCCTACGAGTTCCTGAACGACCAGGGCCAGCCTGCGGGCTCGAACGTCGACCTGATGAAGACCATCTGCAAGGAGCTGAACATTCACTGCCAGTTTGTGCTGAAGGAGTGGAGCGGGGCCATCAAGGCCTTCGAGCGCCGCCATGCCGACATCATTCTGGCCAATATGCGCCGCTACCGCCAGGCTCCTTACTATACCACTGAGAACGTCATCAACTACAACCGCATCTGCGCCGCCACGCTGGCCGACTCGGCCACCACCGTCACCACCCAGGCCCTGCTCGATGGGGGCGTGGCGCTGAAGCCCGGCGACTATACCACTATGTTCTTCCGCGACCTTGATTCACTGCAGTCCACGAGGGTCGAGTATCAGTCGCCCAAGGTGGCCCTGCAGGGCCTGCTGGCTGGCGACTACACCTACTTCGTGTGGGGCGAGGAGCCGCTGCGCTGGAAGATCAAGGAGCTGAACCTGAAGGGCATTGTGCTCAGCGACGTGCAGATTCCCGTGAGCGAGATCCACATCGTGGGCTACGACCGCAGTCTCATCTACGAGATCGACGACCTGTACTCGCGTCTGAAGCAGAGCGGCGAGGTGCAGCGCATCAACGACAGCTGGCTGCACCCCGACCGCGCGGGCAGCGAGGGCGAGCCGCTGGCCCTCTACATTGTGCTGGGCGTGCTGCTGCTGGCCTCCGTGGTCTATGGCTTCAACCGCATAGCCCGCACCCATGTGCAGATAGCCACCCGCAAGTCGACCGAGCTGAACAACATGATGTACAAGGCCCTGCACATGGGCAACCTGCACGTGATGGAGTACGACATCCAGGCCGACCTGTGGACCAGCTGCTACGGCTCGTCCATCCTGCCCGCTAAGGGCATCACCCTGCAGGAGTTCACCAGCCACATACACCCCCATGAGGTCGAGGAGTTCACCCAGAAGATGAACAGGCTGCTCAGCGGGCGTGAGCGCAAGTTCGAGCTGAAGAAGCGCTGGCTGGCCTATGACGACAGCGAGCGGTGGATGAACCTGGAGGGCCACGCCATCGTAGAGCTGGATGCCGCCGGGCGACCCGCCTACATCATCAACGCCGTGAACGACGTGACGAAGACCGTCGAGGAGGAGCGTACCACCCACGAGATGGCCTGCAAGTACGCCAAGATGGCCAACCTGCCCTTCGTGGCCATGTCGTTCTACAGCAAGGACGGCTGGCTCATCGACCTCAACGATGCCATGCGCGACCTGTGCCAGATCGACGAGAACGACCCTGAGAGCATACGTTTCTGGACCAATGTCAACGTGTTCGACATACCCCTCTTCCGCAATGCCTTCTCGCCCGACGACAAGGAAGAGGTGCTCCTGTGCCAGCACATGCTCTACGAGAACCTGGGCATAGACCGCTACATTGAGTTCCACGTGCGCCCGCTGTTCGATGCCGCCGGCCAGGTGGCCAACTACTTCGTCTCGGCCATCGACATTACCGACGAGCGCAACCGCGACCACGACCAGTACATTCGCAACCGCAAGACCCGTAAGATCCAGCAGGACATTGACCGCTACGAGAAGTGGATGAACTTCCTCACCAAGGAGGGCAATACCTACCTGTGGAACAGCAACATCGCGCAGCAGACGGCCTGGTTCTACCGCTCGCTGCAGGGCAAGGGCAACGACTACATCGTGATGCCCTTTGCCACCCACGTGGCCCACATGCCGCCCGACGAGGGGGCCAGGGCACTGGCCTACTTCAACAACCAGGACCCGCGCCAGAAGCCCTTCGACAGCATTCAGTACTTCTTCAACACCGTGCTCGACACGGGCAAGTCCTGGTTCCGCATCTCCGGCACGCCCGTCTTCGACCAGCAGGGCCACGTCATAGGCCATCGGGGCCAGTCCATCGACGTCACCCAGGAGATGGCCACCCAGGAGCGGCTGGCCAGGGAAGAGAAGCTGGCCCAGGAGAGCATGCGGCTGAAGAGCGGCTTTATGGCCTCAATGACCCACGAGCTGCGCACGCCCCTCAACGCCATCATCGGCTTCACCGACGTGCTGCGCGTCATCGACTCGGCCCAGGAGCGCAGCGAGTACATACGCATCATTCGCAACAACTGCGACATGCTGCAACGCCTCATCAACGACATTCTCACGGCATCATCGCTCAACGAGGGCCCCACCTCCATCGAAGAGGAAGACGTCGACTTCTCCAAGGAGTTCAACGACATCTGCCTCACCCTGCAGCAGCGCATGGAGCCGGGCGTCGACTTCATCCGCGAGAATCCCTACCACTCGCTCTACACCCGTCTCGACAAAGGCCGCGTGGCCCAGGTCATCACCAACTTCGTGACCAACTCGGTGAAGTTCACCAAGGAGGGCTACATCAAGGTGGGCTACCGCTACGAGAACCACGGCCTGCGCATCTACTGCGAAGACACGGGCGTGGGCATCCCTCGCGACAAGCAGGACATCATCTTCGACCGCTTCGTCAAGCTCGACGAGTTTGTGCAGGGCACGGGCATGGGCCTCAGCATCTGCAAGAGCATAGCCGAGCGCTGCGGAGGCCAGGTGGGCGTCAGTAGCGAAGGCCCCGGCCGGGGTTGCACCTTCTGGATGTGGATTCCCTGCGAGCGTCGCCTCAGTGCCGCCAGCTAAACACCTTTAAACACCTTAAACACCTAAAACAACTAAGAACCATGGCAATGCAAACCAGCAAATACATGCTCGCCAACGAGCGCGACAGCCTCTGGGGCCTCACCGTGACCACCATAGGCTATGAAGAGATTAACGAAGGCGATGCCTATCCCACCCGTGGCCACGCCGACGGCTACTACTTCGAACTGTCCAAGGGACGCATCCTGCCCGAGTACCAGCTGCTCTACATCATCGAGGGCGAAGGGGTGTTCCACAGCCGCACCGTGCCCGAGGCCCACCTGCGCGAGGGCGACTTCTTTCTGCTCTTCCCCGGCGAGTGGCACAGCTACCACCCCACGGGCCGTCGCGGCTGGAAGAAATACTGGATAGGCTTCAAGGGCGACAATATGGACAACCGCGTGCGGGCAGGCTTCCTCTCGCCGCAGAAGCCCATCTACCACGTGGGCTATTCAGCCGAGATCGTGCAGCTCTACAAGCAGGCCTACGCCGCCGCCCAGGCCGAGGAGGCCTACGCCCAGCAGCTCATGGCGGGCATCGTGAACCACCTCATAGGCATGATGTACTCGCTGGAGCGCAACATCGAGCTGAAGACGCGCAACCAGGCCCACGTCGACATGATCAACCGTGCCCAGCTGCGCATTCGCGAATCGCTCGAGTCGTCGCTCACCATCCAGCAGGTGGCCGAGGAGCTGGGCGTCAGCTACAGCAACTTCCGCAAGCTGTTCAAGGAGTTCACCGGCTTCTCGCCCGCCACCTACCAGCAAGACCTGCGCCTGCAGCGGGCCAAGGAGCTGCTCAGCACCACCGACATGAGCATCAAGGAGATAGCCTATCAGCTGAACTTCGAGTCGCCCGACTACTTCTCCGCCAAGTTCAAGATCAAGACCGGCCGGCGTCCCAGCGAGCTGCGCAATCAGTAGCCCCGTCCCCCCCCTCTGTTTTCCCTATTCGCCGCACCATTACGAATTTTTAACCATTTCCTATGCGCGTTTCCCCAATATTTTCGTAACTTTGCCTCGTCTCAACCATAAACCCTATGAAAAACTCTTTGAAGAGTAGAAGCTACGGGGGCGGGTGGGATGCATTTATGCAGAAAGCGTTTATCTGACGCTTTACCCTTGGCAACTCAGAATCTCGCAAATTCCGAACCGAGTCAATGGAGTAAAGCAACGGTAGATGCATGGGTGTGTTGTATATCCTCCATCCTGTTATCAGGCTTTCGTACTGATATTGGGGGAATGCAATATGTCCGGGGCTTCTACGTTGCTTGTCCTACTTCGGTTGGGCATGCGAGAGCCTTGAGTTGCGGGACAAGCAGAGGGTGTTGCCCCGTTTTTTGTATCTATGCTCAGCCTTTTCCATTAAAACAACAAGCACGCCTCTTGCCAATGGGCAACGGCAGAGGCACTTTAAAAAAAGGAAACGGACGATGCCATCAGACCCCAACATTGTGCTCAGTGCCCACGACGAGCTTTTCATCATCGACCTTGCCAAAGTGCTCTTTATGAAGGCCGACGACCACTACACCGATGTGCACTACGCCACTGGTGCCCACTTCCTCGTTCCCTTCGGACTGGTAAAGATCGAGGCACGCATCGCCGCCCTGCCCGATGCCCAGCCTACGCTCGTGCGGCTGGGGCGCAAGTACATCGTGAACACCCGCCGCATCTTCCGCATCAACACCGTCAAGGAGCTGCTCTACCTCACCTGCGACGACGGAACCACCCAGTCCATCCACATACCCAAGCCAGTGCTGCGCGACCTCATCGAAACGATGTCACGACAAATCAACAACACCCCGGCGCAGCAGGAATAAGCCGCCGACGATTTCGCGAAAAAAAATGGGGTGTTCACGTAAAGCCACCCTGCCATCACCACCATTTTCTTTTATTATTTCTACTTTTGCAGGTGCTATTGGCCGCCCGCAAGGGCCTCCCTACGCATACTATTGCGCACGCGCGAACCATAAATATATTATATACAAATGTAGAAATAATAATTCACAACTTTAATATTAACAAAAAAACAAGCAATTATGAAAAGGAAAGTTATCTACTCTTTAGCAGCACTTTCGGCCCTGCCAGGTGCAGTGAATGCAG
>JAFVEE010000144.1 GCA_017478085.1 Prevotella sp.
ATGAAGAACAATATTTTTATCAATAAATACGTGATGGCGTGCGCCATCTCGGTTGTGATAGCGCTGGTGGGCTACATCTCCATGAGCACGCTGGCCGTCGAGCAGTACCCCGACATAGCACCGCCAACGGTCTCGGTGACCAACAGCTACTCCGGTGCCGACGAGAACACGGTGATGAAGTAGGTCATACAGCCACTCGAAGAGGCTATCAACGGTGTGACGGACATGAGCTACATCACCTCGAAGGCCTCGTCGAACGGTGATGTGGAGATCAGCGTGTACTTCAAGCAGGGCACCGACCCCGATATGGCGGCGGTGAACGTGCAGAACCGCGTGACCCGCGCACAGGCCCTGCTGCCTGCCGACGTGAACAAGATCGGTGTGACGGTGGAGAAACGCCAGAACAACATCCTGCAGATCTTCGCCGTGCGCAGTGTCGACGGCAAG
The DNA here is from genome assembly GCA_017478085.1 of Prevotella sp. GTDB lineage: Bacteria > Bacteroidota > Bacteroidia > Bacteroidales > Bacteroidaceae > Prevotella. The sequence continues at coordinate 448 of JAFVEE010000144.1, forward strand.
TACAACGAGGACTTCGTATCGAACTACGTTGACATCAATATCAAGCCCCGTCTGATGCGTATCAACGGCGTGGGCAACGTGCAGAGCCTTGGTAACACCTACGCCCTGCGCCTCTGGCTGAAGCCCGACGTGATGGCACAGTACGGCCTGACGCCCAACGACATCTTCGCCGCCATCGGCGGTCAGAGCTTCGTCTCGGCAGTAGGCTCGCTGGGCGAGCAGTCGGGCAACTCCTACCAGTACAATATGCAGTACAAGGGTACGCTGAAGACGGTCGAGGAGTTCAACGACATTGTGCTGCGCACCAGCGGCGGCGGCATGCTGCACCTGAGCGATGTGGCCGAGGTGAAGATCGGTGCCATGAGCTACAACTTCACCTCAAACATCCAGGACAAGCCGGGAGCCATGTTCATGGTATTCCAGGCACCAGGAGCCAATGCCACCGAGGTGAACGCCCGCATCAACAAGACCTTTGAGGAGCTGAAGGCAACGATGCCCGCCGGACTGGAGTTCGTCACCCTGATGACCAGCGACGACTTCCTGTTTGCTGCCATTCACAACGTGGTCGAGACGCTCGTCATCGCCATCATCCTCGTCATCCTGGTGGTGTTCTTCTTCCTGCAGAACTTCAAGGCCACCATCATTCCCTCCATATCCATCATCGTGTCGCTATTGGGCACGTTTGTCATCGTCAAGATGGCAGGCTTCTCGCTCAACATCCTGACGCTCTTTGCCCTGGTGCTGGCCATCGGTACGGTGGTCGACGATGCCATCGTGGTGGTCGAGGCCGTCATGGCCAAGATGGAGGGTGGCATCAGCGATGCCCGCGAGGCCACCCGCCAGGCTATGAGCGAGGTGTCGGTGGCCGTGGTGTCATGTACCTTAGTGTTTATGGCCGTGTTCATCCCCGTGACGTTCATGCCGGGCACGTCGGGCACGTTCTTCACCCAGTTTGGTGTGACCATCGCCTCCAGCGTCGGTCTGTCGTGCGTCTCGGCCCTGACGCTGTGCCCCGCGCTCTGCGCCATTATGATGAAGGCCTCCCCCAGCCCCTCCCAAGGAGGGGAGAAGAAGAGCCTCACCTACTACACGAAGTTAGCCTATTCCGTCAGCTATAACGCCATTTACAACAAATACTCGAAGAGCGTGCAGAAGTTCATCAAGCGCCCCCTGATGGCCTGGAGCCTGCTGGCACTGGCCGGCGTGCTGCTGGTGTTCTTTATGAGAAGCCTGCCGTCGGGCCTCGTGCCACAGGAGGACCAGGGCGTGTTCCTGGTCGACCTGAGTGCGCCGGAGGGCACCACCCTGCAGCAGACCCGCGAAATCATGAAGCAGGTGGAGGAGAAGGTGAAGAAGATTCCCGAGATGGAGAGCTTCGCCCTGTGCTGCGGCTACGGTATGCTCTCGGGTGCCGGTTCCAACTTCGCCACGCTGGTGGTGCGCCTGAAGAACTGGGAGGAGCGACCGGGCATGAACCACCTGCTGACGCTTGTTATGTACCGTTTCTACTTCGACTGTCAGGACATCAAGAACGTGCAGGTGACGCCCTTCGAGATGCCGCAGATTCCCGGCTACGGAACCAGCAACAGCGTCACGCTGGTCGTCGAGGATCCCACCGACGGCAACCTGTCGGAGTTTGCCCGCCAGACAGAGCACTTCCTGGCCAAGCTGTCTGAGCGGCCGGAGATTGCCTCGGCCATGTCGACCTACTCCGAGCGCTTCCCGAAGTATCAGGTCGATGTAGATGCCGCTCAGTGCGACCGTGCCGGTGTGTCGCCTGCCGATGTGCTCAACACGCTCGGCACCTTCTGCGGTGGCGCCTATATCGGCAACTTCAACCAGTACGGCAAGGTCTATCGCATTATGGCAGCCGCCTCGCCCGAGTATCGTCTCGACCCGTCGTCGCTGCAAAACATCTTTGTACAGGTGGGTAGCGGCAAGATGGCGCCTATCTCCGAGTTCGTCTCGCTGAAGGAGATTGTAGGCCCGGCCAACATTGAGCACTTCAACCTGTTCCAGAGCATCACCTGCTACCTGCAGACGGGTAGCGGCTATACCGAGGGCGATGCCCACAAGGCCATCGCCGAGGTGTTCAAGGAGGAGATGCCCGCCACCGCCAGCTACGAGTATAGCGGTATGTCGCGTGAGCTCGAAGAGGCAGCAGGCTCGAATGCCACCGCCATGATCTACCTCATCTGCGCCATCCTGATCTACCTCATCCTGGCCTCGCTCTACAACTCGTGGTTCACCCCGTGGGCCGTGCTCTTCAGCGTGCCGTTCGGACTGATGGGTGCCTTTGTCTTTGCCTATTTCGGCAATCTGCTGCAACTGCCCGGCATGGACAACAACATCTACCTGCAGACGGGTGTCATCATGCTGATAGGCCTGCTGGCCAAGACGGCCATCCTCATTACCGAGTTTGCCACTGAACGCCGCGCCCAGGGCCTGAGCATCTACGAGGCCGCCTTCGAGGCCTGCAAGGAGCGTCTGCGCCCCATCCTGATGACGGTGGCCACGATGATCATCGGTATGATTCCCCTCGTCATCGAGGGCGGTGCCGGTGCCAATGGCAACCGGGCCCTGGCCCTGGGTGTCATCGGTGGTATGAGCATCGGCACCGTGGCCCTGCTCTTCGTGGTGCCGGCCTTCTTCATCGTGTTCCAGAAGCTGCACGAGCGGTTCCAGGGAAAGCCTGAGCAGAAAAAGGAAGCAGCCGTAGCGTATGTGTAGGAGACTTTTTGCATGGATGCTGCCCGCAGCTATGTGGGTGGGGGTTCTGCCCTTGTCGGCGCAGAACCTCTTGCAGCGTCTTGACCAGATGGTGACCACGAACTACAGCAAGGTCAGATACGACACGGCCTACATCGCGCGGCCAAGCACCAAGTGGACCGTCACGGCACGCATGAACGTGTCGGGCATGGCCATTCAGAGCGAGGGCATCGATGGTGGGCAACACTTTCAGACGCACGCGGAAGCCAACAGCAAGGCCACGCTCAGCATGGGCGTCAGCTATCAGGGCATCGCGCTCGGCCTGGCTCTCAACCCGGCCCAGCTCATAGGCAAGTACCACGACTACGAACTGAACCTCAACAGCTATCGCAACAAGTTCGGCTTCGACATCATCTACCAGGACGCGAAGAACTTCAAGGGCTGGTACGAGCAGGATGGCATAGGGCGCGTGGACTTGCCCGACGGCTTGCTGAAGGTGCAGACGCTGAACCTGAATGCCTACTACGCCTTCAATGGGCGCCGCTTCTCCTATCCTGCCGCTTTCTCCCAGAGCTACATACAGCGCCAGTCGGCGGGCAGCTTCCTGCTGGCCGCCTCGTACATGGGGCAGCAGACTACCCTTGACTGGGACGAGGGACAGAAGCTGAAGATGAGGAATGTAGGCATAGGGGCGGGCTACGGCTACAACTACGTGCCCCGGCAGGGCTGGCTGCTGCACATCTCGGCGCTGCCCACCTTCATTGTCTATAGCAAGACCTCCATGACCGTGGGCGACGACCGCATGTCCCTGCGCTATCACTTCCCCGAGGCCATCATCACGGGCCGTGGGGCAGTGGTGCGCAACTGGGACAGGAAGTTCCTGGGCCTCTCGATGGTCTACACCTACACCAACATCGGCGACAAGGCCGAGCTCGCCGTGGAGAACACCAAATGGCGCATCAGAGCTTTCTTCGGCCTGCGTATATAAAGTATAAAATACAAAAAGTAACCGTTTTAATTCGATATACAATCATGAGAAAGAACGTAATCCTATTCTTCGCCTGCCTCACGCTCACGGGCTGCGGTCTCTATAACAAGTACGAGCAGAAGACCGAGATGCCCGCCAACGTCTTTGGCAGCGTGCCTGGCGGTTCTGCCGCCAAGGACAGCATATCCCTCGCCCAGACCACCTGGCGCGAGTTCTTCACCGACCCGCTGCTGCAGCAGCTCATCGAGCAGGTGCTGGCCAACAACACCGACCTCAACTCTGCCCGCATTGCCGTAGAGAAGAGCGAGGCGGCGCTGAAGGCCGCCAAGATGGCCTACCTGCCGTCGCTCTACTTCGCACCGCAGGGGGCACTCTCCAGCTTCGACAGAAGCGCCGCCTCCAAGACCTACACCCTGCCGCTGCAACTGTCGATGGACATTGACGTGTTCGGCTCCATCACCAACCAAAAGCGTGCGGCGAAGGCCGTCGTCCTGCAGGCGCAGATGCAGCAGGAGGCCATACGCTCCAACCTCATTGCCACCACGGCCCAGCAGTACCTGATGCTGCAAGTGCTGGACCGCCAGCTGGACATCCTCACCCAGACCGACAGCCTGTGGAACAAGTCGCTCGAGACCGAGCAGGCACTCTGGGAGAACGGCAAAGCCTATAGCACCGCCGTGAACCAGATGGAGGCCTCCTACCTGAGCGTGAAGACGCAGATTGCCGACACCCGCCGCAACATCCGCTCCGTGGAGAACGCCATCTGCAAGCTGCTGGCCGTCAGTCCGCAGCACATCGAGCGCAGCAGTCTCAACTGCCTCACCCCCGACCCCTCTCCCAAGGAGAGGGGCGTATATAGTTCTCCTTCCGAGAATATCAACAGCAAATGTAACCACTCCCCTCTCTTTGGGAGAGGGGTTGGGGGTGAGGCTCTTGAAAGAGGGGTCGGGGGTGAGGCTCTTGAGGTCGGGGGAGAGGCCTTGCTGAACCGTCCTGACATACGCATAGCCAACCACGCTATGGAGGAGGCTTTCTACAATACGCAGGCAGCCCGTGCCGCCTTCTATCCCAGCATCACGCTCAGTGGCACTGCCGGGTGGACCAATGATGCCGGCATCGTCGTAGACCCGGGCAAGCTGCTGCTGAACGCCATTGCCCAGCTCACGCAGCCCATCTTCGCCCGTGGTAAGCTGACGGCCAACAAGAAGATTGCCATGCTCACTGAGGAGGATCTTCAGAAGAAGTATGTCCAGACGGTCATCAACGCCGGCAACGAGGTGAACGAGGCCATGGCCAGCTGCCTGACTGCCCGCGAGAAGCATGCCTACTATCAGCGTCAGGTGGAGGTGCTTCGTGAGGCCTACACTGGCACTCACGAGCTGATGGACAACGGCAAGGCCAGCTACATAGAGGTGCTCACGGCCCAGGAGTCGCTGCTCAATGCCCAGCTCAGCGCTGCCATGAACACCTACAATGCATCGGAAGCCGTCATTGCCCTCTACATTGCCCTGGGTGGCGGCACAAAGTAATTTTAGCAATAACTTAAAAAAACAAATAGCACAATGGAAATGAGACATTATTTCGTGATGTTCGCCGTGGCCTTGACAGCTCAGGCAAACGCAGAGAATTATTTGGACATGGAGCTTCCTAAGCTCAGTGTCCCGGAAATGAAGATCGAGCTGGGCGACTTGTCCGGGCTGTCCAACCTCAGCTTTGACATAGCAGCCCCTTCGGCCAGTTCCACGACGAACCTGTCGGCGACAACCGCCAACCCGTGGAAGCCCGACTTTGACTTCTTTAAGTCGAAGACCAATCCGGGCGTCAAGCCTTACAAGTTTATGGACGACCTGACCTTCGTGGGCATCCCCCTGTTTGCAGCAGGCTGGGCCGTCAAGGGCGACAAGGCCATGTTCCGCGTCAACCAGAAGGCCGAGGACGGCGGCAAGAAGAACACGCAGCTGCTGACCGACTTCAAGACCGGCATCGACGACTACACCCAGTTCTTCGGCCCCGCCATGGTGGTAGGCCTGAAGCTGGGCGGCTACGAGGGCCGCAGCGACTGGCCCCGCCTGCTGGCCAGCGCCGGTATGTCGTATGCCATTATGGCCGGCTTCGTCAATGGCATCAAGTACACAGCCAAGGAGATGCGCCCCGATGGCAGCACCGCCAACTCGTGGCCTTCGGGCCATACCGCCACCGCGTTCGTCGTTGCCTCGCTGCTCCAGCAGGAGTATGGACTGACGCGCTCGCCCTGGTGGTCGGTGGATGTCTATGGCGTGGCCACGGCAACGGGTGTGATGCGTGTGCTCAACAACCGCCACTGGATCAGCGACGTGATGTCGGGCGCTGGCATCGGTATCATGTCCACCGAGCTGGGCTATGCCCTTTGCGACCTGATGTTCAAGCAGAAGGGACTGCTGCGGGGTGACCTGGTGCTCGACAGCGAGAACCCCTCCTTCTTCAGCATCTCTATGGGTCTGGGCCTGGGCAACAAGGACCTCGAGTTCGAAAGCTATGGTGAGAAGATAGGCCTCAAGTTCCGTGCCGCCACGGTGGTCGATGCCGAGGGTGCCTACTTCTTTAATAAATATGTGGGCGTAGGCGGTCGTCTCCGCGTCAGGGCACAGTCGGTCAAGGACTTCGGCGACTTTGCCGACTTCGTGGCCATCGAGGACTATTACGCCTGGCAGGGACTGCAGCCCCACTACGAGGCCGCATTCCCCGGCGACTACGAGCCTGGCAACCTGATCCAGAACGAGCTCACCTACTTCAGCAAGATAGGCTATGCAGCAGAAACGGAGAGTGAATGGAACGAGAACGCCCCCGTCACCGAC
>JAFVEE010000145.1 GCA_017478085.1 Prevotella sp.
GAGGTGTCTTTCCCCTTATTAGGGTCAGTCTCAATAAGTTACATTTACAAGGTGTTGATAATCAGACACTAAAAAAGGGAACTGATTAGGTTCCCTTTTACGATTCTTGCGGAGAGTGAGGGATTCAAACCCCCGATACCCATAAGGGTATACCGGATTTCGAGTCCAGCGCGATCGATCACTCTGCCAACTCTCCTTCGCTTGTTAGCGGGTGCAAAGGTAATACTTTTTTCTGAACTGACAAAATTTTTGGGGAAAAATTTCTACTCGAAGCTCAATTTCTGCAGTCTTTGACGCAGTTGTGCGGCTTCCGACTGACGGATGGATAGCTTGATCTGGCAGGTGTTGTCGTAGGTTTGGCTGACGATGCGGGGCTGCATCTCCTTCACGATGCGCATCACGTCGTTCATCATCACGTAGGGGAAGTCGTAGGTGACGACCTCCTCCACCTGCCTCGTCTCTATCTGGGCATGGGCGATGGCATCGGCGGCGGCCTCGCGATAGGCCACGATGAGTCCGCTGGTGCCCAGGTTCACGCCGCCATAGTAGCGCACCACCACAATGAGGATGTCGGTGAGCTCGTTCGAGTTGATCTGCCCCAGGATGGGCTTCCCCGCCGTGCTGGAAGGCTCGCCGTCGTCGTTGGCGCGGAAGTCTGCCCTACCCGCCCCCAGCATGTAGGCGTAGCACACGTGGCGGGCATCGTAGTACTTCTTGCGATACTGGGCCAACAAGTCCTTCACCTCGTCGACGGTCTCCACGTGATGGGCAAAGGCGAGGAACTTACTCCGCTTCTCGGAGTAGAATCCCTCGCTTGTACCACTGATGGTCTTGAACTCGTCGTTGTTGTTCATACCAGCTTGTGAATGACCAGTCCCGAGCGCAGCTTCGGCTCGAACCACGTAGCCTTCGGAGGCATGATCTTGCCGCTGTCGGCAATGTCCATAATCTGCTGCATCGACACGGGATAGAGCGCCAGGGCAGCGCGCATCTCGCCACTGTCGACGCGGCGCTTCAGCTCGCCCAGACCGCGCAGACCGCCCACGAAGTCGATGCGCTTCGACGAGCGCAGGTCGCCAATGTTCAGGATCTGGTCGAGAATGAGGCGGCTGCTGATGTCCACGTCGAGCACGCCGATGGGGTCGTTGTTGTCATAGGTTCCCTCCTTGGCCGTAAGGCTGTACCAGTGCTGGTCCAGATAGAGCGAGAACTCGTGCAGACGGGCGGGCGTGTAGATGTCGGTGCCCTTGTCTTCGACCACGAAGTTCTTGGCCAGGGCCTCTAAGAACTGTTCCGAGGTCAGTCCGTTCAGGTCTTTCACCACGCGGTTGTAGTCCAGGATGGTGAGCTGCGAGGCCTGGAAGCACACGGCCATAAAGTAGTTGTACTCCTCCTGACCCGTGTGGTTGGGGTTCTGCCGCTGCTTCTCGGCTCCCACCAGTGCGGCGGCTGCCGAGCGGTGATGGCCGTCGGCGATGTAGAGCGACGGCATCTTGCTGAACTCGCTGGTGATGGTCTGCATGTCCTGCTCGTCGCTGATCACCCAGAACTGGTGGCGGAAGCCGTCGATCGGGGCGATGAAGTCGTATTCAGGCTCGGTCTTGGCGTAGCGCATGAGCAGCTCGTCGAGCACCTGGTTGTCGGGATAGGCAAAGAACACCGGCTCGATGTTGGCGTTATTCACGCGCACGTGCTTCATGCGGTCCTCCTCCTTGTCGCGGCGGGTCAGCTCGTGCTTCTTGATGCGGTTCTGCATATAGTCGTCGACCCAGGCGCCCACCACCAGACCATACTGCGTGCGGCCGTTCATCGTCTGCGCGTATATATAATAATGTTCGCGCTCGTCCTGCACCAGCCAGCCGCGGTCCTGGAACTTCTGGAAATTGCGGGCTGCCTGCTCGTAGACGCGGGGGTCGTACTCGCTGGTGCCCACGGGGAAGTCGATCTCGGGCTTAATGATGTGATAGAGGCTCTTCTCGTTGTCGCCAGCCTCGGCGCGGGCCTCCTCGCTATCGAGCACGTCGTAGGGGCGGCTCTCCACTTGTTCTACCAATTCCTTCGGCGGCCTGATGCCCCGAAACGGTTTGATTGTTGCCATAATCTATTGAATAAGTATTATATTTAATGGGTTGTGTTCTACTCGTCGGGCAGGAAGAGCGGGTCTTCGGGCATCACCATGACAGGCGTGGTCTGGTAGGCCCGCATGACCTTCTCGGGCACGAACTCGTTGGGCACCACCAGACGGAACATGAACTCGCGCATCCAGCGGTCGGTCATGATCATGCAGCCCTTCTGGCCCCAGTCGGCCCCCCATGAGTTCTCCACCTTCCACTTGCGGGCCTTGCCCTTCTGGTCCAGGTCAACGGCTGTGAGGGTCATGGCGTGGGTTGAGCCGCTGTCGAAGGTGCTGATGCGCTCGGCCTTCGTCATGCCGAACGTGGTGCCGAACAGCGACCCGTAGTCGAAGTTCTCGGTGTCGGCATAGCCGCGCTTGCGGTCGAGGAACTTGGCCACGTCGTAGCTGCTGTAGAGCTTATGACCGGCACGCAGGGCGCTGATGGCCATCTGCTCAATGTCGTCCATAGGCAGGTTGACGTACTTCCAGTTATGCCCGTCGTAGGTGTGGCGGTCGTACTCCACCTCGTAGGTCTTGTAGTACTCGCGTCGCGGGTCGTTCATGGCCATGATGAAGGTGCCGTTGAGCGGCTGCCCCACCACCTCCTGATAGAACGACTGCGGCGTGTACTCCTTCGGCTCGCCCACGGCCTCGCCCTTGCTGTTCCTGAAGGCATAGCTGAACTTGGCAGGCGGCTCGCCGATGGTGTACTGCAGCATGCGGTATATCTGGCTCAGCATGCGCGTCTTGGCCTTCTCGATGGCGGCGGGCTTCTTGTCCTTCTGCACCATCTCGCGCAGCTGCAGGCCGTACTCGCGCAGCTTCGATGCCACCAGCTGGCGTGCCTTCGACGTGTTGTCACTCGAGTAGCTCTCGGGCATCACCTCGCGGGGCACCAGTCCGTACTTCTCGGCCAGGTCGGCCACGCCGCAGAAGGTGCCGCCGTCGCCTATAGGATAGTGGAAGAAGAACTGCACGCGCTGGTCGTCGATGGGCTTCTTGCCCGTGTCCACCACGCCTTGCAGCATCAGGTTGGCCTTCTCCAGCTGGTCGTAGAAGAAGAGGTAGGCCTGCGAGAAGTCGACGCTGAGCGAGTCGGTGCGCAGGTTGAAGTCGCTGCGCAGCACGTTCAGACCGCTGAACATCCAGCAGCGTCCCGACTGCTTCTGGTTGGTGATGGTCTGCTGGCGGGTCTCTATGCTGAAGTGGGTGTCTATCTCGCCGGCGTTGGCCCGGTTCTTCGTCAGGTCGTCAATGGCGTTGGCGGCGATGGCGTTCTGCAGGGCGCGGTCGGCGGGCTCCATCTTCTGTTCTTTCTGAATGTCGCGCAGCATCTGCTCGGTGATGCCGCCACTCTTGGTCTGCGCCAGGCCGACGGTGGCCAGGCCCAGCACCGAAAGGAATAAAACGGTTCTCTTCATACTCTGTTGTTTGCTTCAAAATGAAGATGCAAATTTACGAATTTTCCCACAAACATTCGAATCTTAATTGATAAAATACTTTAAAACCGCCTTGCAATATAGGTATATAAGAGATTTTTTGCGTATATTTGCACGCCAATTTACAAAATTGTTTATTTAAACCAATTATTAAATAGATGTTCGAGAACTTATCTGAAAGATTGGAACGCTCCTTCAAGATTCTGAAGGGCGAAGGAAAAATCACCGAGATCAATGTTGCCGAGACCTTGAAGGACGTGCGCCGCGCGCTGCTCGATGCCGACGTGAACTACAAGGTAGCCAAGAACTTCACCGACACCGTGAAGCAGAAGGCCCTGGGCATGAACGTGCTCACGGCCATCAAGCCCAGCCAGCTCATGGTGAAGATTGTGCACGACGAGCTGACCGAGCTGATGGGCGGCAAGGCCGTAGAGCTGAAGCTGGAGGGCCGCCCGGCCATCATCCTCATGTCGGGCCTGCAGGGCTCGGGTAAGACCACCTTCACCGGCAAGCTGGCCAACCTGCTGAAGACGCGCCAGCACAAGAACCCGCTGCTGGTGGCCTGCGACGTGTATCGTCCGGCCGCCATCGAGCAGCTGAAGGTGGTGGGCCAGACCGTGGGCGTCGACGTGTACACCGAGGAGGGCAACAAGAACGTGGTGGAGATAGCCCAGAACGCCATTCGCAAGGCCAAGCAGGAATCGTACAACGTGGTGATCGTCGATACCGCCGGCCGTCTGGCCGTCGACGAGGAGATGATGCAGGAGATCGAGACGCTGAAGAAGGCCATCAACCCCGACGAGACGCTCTTCGTGGTCGACTCGATGACGGGTCAGGATGCCGTGAACACGGCCAAGGAGTTCAACGACCGCCTGGACTTCGACGGTGTGGTGCTCACCAAGCTCGACGGTGACACCCGTGGCGGTGCTGCCCTCAGCATACGCACCGTGGTCACCAAGCCCATCAAGTTCGTGGGTACGGGCGAGAAGATGGAGGCCATCGACGTGTTCCACCCCGAGCGCATGGCCGACCGCATACTGGGCATGGGCGACGTGGTATCGCTGGTAGAGCGTGCCCAGATGCAGTTCGACGAGGAGGAGGCCAAGCGCTTAGAGAAGAAGA